>CAZBSV010000100.1:0-31335 GCA_964494795.1 uncultured Spirochaetales bacterium
GCGGTAGCGCGCGAGCACGCCGTTCCAGGCGGCCTCGCCGGAACCGAGTGACCAGACCGCGCACAGCGCGAACAAGCCGAGCAGCAGGTAGACGAGGCCCGTCAGATCGAACAGCGTGTAGGCGAGGTAGCGGCCGCCGAATGGGAAGCGATCCGGCAACTGCGGCGGCGCGGTGCGCGTGTTCCCAGGCTTCGAGGGCGCCATCGCGTTCGGGTGCGCGTTGCGAGACATCTACTCGTCCCCTCCTCTCGGCAGAAGCAAGCGCGTCACCCAGTCGATGACGGCGTTGAACTTCGCCTGATTGACCGCGGCGGCCGGATCGACATGCTTGGGGCAGACCTCCGTGCACTCGTTCGCGAACGAGCAGGAAAAGACGCTGCCCTCGCCGCGGAAGATCTCGTTTCGCTCGGCCGCACCCTCGTCGCGCGAGTCGATGTTGTAGCGGTGTCCGAGCGCGATCGCCGCGGGCCCGATGAATTCCGGCTCGTTGGCGACGACCGGGCACGCCGAATAGCAGAGCATGCAGTTGATGCACATGCTGAATTGCCTGAACTCCTCGAGTTCGGCCGGCGACTGGCGCATCGGACCCTCTTCGACCGCGCGCTGCTTGGCGCGAATGATCCAGGGCTTGACGCTCTTGAGCTTCTCCATGAAGCCTTCGGATTCGATCACGAGGTCGCGTATCACCGGGAAGTTTGCGAGCGGTCCGACCTCGACGCGATCGCCGTACTGGCTCAGCGCATCCTTGCAGGTCAGGCGCGGCTCTCCGTTGACCATCATCCCGCAGCTCCCGCACACCGCCATCCGACACGACCAGCGGTGCGACAGCGTCGCGTCAATTTCATCTTTGATGAAGTTGAGCGCGTCGAGCACCTTCCAGTCCGATCGGACCGGAATCTCGTAGAGCTGCTTGCGCGGCAGCTCGTCCCGATCCGGGTCGAAGCGCGTGACCACGAAAGTCTTCTTCTGCTGGCCGTCGCTCATCTAGTACTTGCGCTCCTCGGGTTTCCAGTGGCCCAGCGTCACAGCCTTCTTGCCGAGTCGAGGTCCGGCGGGATCGAAGTGGCACAGCGTGTGGTAGAGGAAGTTTTGATCGTCGCGCTTCGGCGCGTCGCGCCGCGTATGCGCGCCGCGCGATTCATTGCGCGCGGCGGCCGAATTAGCGACGGCCTCGGCGATGTCGAGCATGTTTCCCATCTCGAGCGCCGCGGTGAGTTCGGTGTTGAAAACCGCACTCGGGTCTTCGAGCGCGACATCCGCGTAGCGGCCCTTCAGCTGCGCGACGGCGCGCGCGGTTTCGTCCAGCGTCTGCTGGATCCGGTAGACGCCGCAGCCCGTTTCCATCGTCTTGTGCAGATCCGCGCGAATCCGCGACAGCTTCTCGCCGCCTTTCTGTTTGCCGCGCAGCGCGGCGATCCGCGCGGCCTCTTCCTCGCCCTGGCGTCGCAGCGCGCTCTCGGAGCCCTCGCTCGAGCCCTTTGCAAACGCCAGCGCGTTGCGGCCCGCGGACGCGCCGAAGACCAGGCATTCCGTGAGCGAATTGGAACCCAGCCGATTCGAACCGTTGAGCGATACGGCCGCGCACTCACCGGCCGCGTAGAGGCCCGGAAGTGAGGTGGCGGCACCGATGTCGGTGTCGATTCCGCCCATCATGTAGTGGACGACCGGGCGCACCGGAATCGGTTGGTGGACGGGGTCGACGCCGATGTAGATCTTCGCGATCTCCCGCACCATCGGCAGGCGCGAGGCGATCTTCTGCTCGCCGAGATGTCGAAGATCGAGATGAACATACTCGCCGTACGGGCCAGCGATGCCGCGGCCCGCTTCAATCTCCTGGATGATCGCGCGCGAGATCATGTCGCGCGGACCGAGCTCTGCCTTCGTCCCCACCCCGTAGTCGCGCGTCGTGAGGAAGCGCTCTCCGTCGGCGTTGATCAGAAAGCCGCCCTCGCCGCGGGTCGCCTCGGTGATCAGGATGCCGGTTCCGGGCAGACCCGTCGGGTGGTACTGGACGAATTCCATGTCCTTGAGGGCGACGCCCGCGCGATAGGCGAGCGCCATGCCGTCGCCGGTCTTGATGTTGCCGTTGGTGGTGAACGGAAAGATCTTGCCCGCGCCGCCCGTCGCGAGGATCACCGATCGACCCAGCACCACGCGCACGATCCCGCTGCGAATGTCGAGCGCCGCCACGCCGCGAACCGCGCCGGCGTCGATCAAGAGCTTGGTCGCGAAATGCTCGTCGTAGCGCACGATGTTGTCGAAGCGCAGCGAGTGCTGGAAGAGCGCGTGAAGCATGTGGAAGCCGACCTTGTCGGCCGCGTACCAGGTGCGCTTGGTCGACATGCCGCCGAACGCGCGTGTCGCAACAGTCCCGTCTTCGTTGCGGCTCCAGGGGCAACCCCAATGCTCGAGCAGCGTGAGTTCGCGCGGCGCCTGTTCGACGAAGTATCGGATCACGTCCTGGTCGCCGAGAAAGTCGGAGCCCTTGACGGTGTCGTAGCCGTGCATCTCGAAGCTGTCGTCTGCGCGCGCGATCGCCGCCGCACCGCCCTCGGCCGAAACCGTGTGGCTGCGCATCGGATAGACCTTCGAGACCAGCGCGAGCGAGACGTCGGGATCGACCTCGGTCGCGGCGATCGCGGCCCGCAGGCCCGCGGCTCCGCCGCCGACGATGACGATGTCGTGATGGGCGACTTCGATCAAGAATTCCGCTCCTCGCACCAGCCCGGTGGGAGGTGTTTGTACCGAATCCGGCTGTCGGAAGAAAGCTGGAATCCGCTGCTTCCCCCCCTCACTCCAGCCGGCCGTATTTCTGCAGGATCGCGACGAGTCGGTCGAGCGGAATCGCGTGGGCGGTATTGCCGTCGCGCCCCACGCTGGTCGTCGCCATCGTCAGCGCATTGAGGATCGCTTCTTCTGTCGCCTCCTCGACGGCCTGGAAGATCGGATTGAGGTGCGCGTCGGCGACGACGCGCAGCGTGTAGGTGCGCTCCTGCGGATAGTGGGGCACCCGGTTCGCGGTCGAAAACGCGATGAAGAGGTCGCCGCTGCCATGGCGGGAGATCGCCCCGGTGCGCGCGAGACCGAGCGTCGCCTTCGAGGCCAGGCGTTTGAGTTTGAGGTGGTCGAGCGGCGCGTCTGTGGCGATCACGACCACGATCGATCCATCCTGGTCTCGGGTCGGCTCCGCGTCGAGCAACTCTCGCCCGACCGGAACCCCGTCGACGCGCAGATTCGCCCGGGTATCCATGTTGACGTTGACGAGCACGCCGACCGTGTAGCCGCCATCCTCTGCGGCGAGTGCGCGCGACGACGTCCCGATTCCCCCCTTGAAATCGAAAGCCATCATGCCCGTGCCGGCGCCGACCGCTCCCTCTTCTACGGGGCCGCCCTTCGCGCTCTCGATCGCGCGCACGGTGTCTTCGATCGAAACGTGAATTCCGCGCGCGTCGTTGAGCGTCGAGTCGTCGCACTCGGCAACGGTGGGCGCGACGACATCGTCGTCGATGCCGATGTCGGGGTAGCGCTTCAGCATGTACGCCACCACGCCGTCCATCACGCGCCCGACGTTCATCGTGTTGGTCAACAAGATCGGCACCTCGAGGGCGCCCTGCGTCTCGATCCAGATGCTGCCGGTCATCTCGCCCGTGCCATTCAACACGTAGGTCGCGGCGGGGACCTTTTCGTTCCAGAGATCGCCGCCGTGCGGCAGGATCGCGGTCACGCCGGTGCGCACGGGCCCCTTTCCGGGCTTCAACTTTCCGGAGCCGCGGTTCAGCGTGACGTGGCCGACGCGAACGCCAGCGACGTCCGTGATCGCATTCAGGGGTCCCGGGGTGAGCGTCCCGATCGCGATCCCGAGCTCGCGGACCCGCTTGCGCGCCGCTTCCGGCTGGCTCTCGGCGGCGCTCGCGCTCGGAACCGGCGCGAGCGCGGAGCTGAACAACAGCGCTGCTAAACAGAAGATCCTCAATGTGTCCTCCGACGAAAGCCGCGCGGCGTCATCCAGAACGCACCGGCTACGCGTTACCCCGCACCGACGGCAATGGCGTGAGATGCGGATTGTCACCCGGGTTGTTGCCGCGCATCACGAATACGAGCCAGCGGTAGAAGGCGATGCCGATCGTATTCCGATCCGCCCAGCTCGCGTCGCGCGGAAACCGATCCAGGTGCGGCCAGTCCGCCGGGCGAAAGCCCTTGGGCCAGTACATGACGTGGTCGACGAGCGCCTCGAGCGCGTTCACGGTGGCGAGACCCGAATCGCCCACGCAACCGCCGGTGTCTTCGACCGCATAGATTCCGTGATCCGAAAGCAACGGGAACAGGAAATCGAAGCTTGCCAACTGGTGCTCGACCCGGTGGCTGCCATCGTCGATGACGATGTCGAAATGACCGCCCGCGCGGTCCACGAGCCGGCGCAGGAACGCGGGATCGCTCTGGTCCCCGATCAGGATCTCGCAGCGTCCGCCCGCGAGCCGCTCGCATGCCGGGTCGATGTCCGCTCCGTAGATCGTCGCGTTGGGGAAGAAGGCCTCCCACATGCGGATCGAGCGGTCGGTCTGGACGCCGATTTCGAGCACCTTTCCAACCTCGAAACGGATGTCGCGAAAATGCATCCAGTAATACGGGATATAGTTGTGTAAACGCTTTGAAGGCAGATACTTGGCGCACAACTCTTCGAGTGGATTGTCACTCGAGATCGGAAAGGCGTAAGCGCTCCGATGGGGAATTTCGGGTGCGGTCGGAAACGAGAAGCGCGCCCGCGGCAGCCAGCGGCGCTTCGCGACGATCAGGTGCCGCAACAGATCCCGTGCGGGCTCGGGCAGCTGCTGCTTCGCGCGCTGCCGCAGTCGCTCGATGTCCACGAACGGCCCCTCCCCGTCGGCGCGAACCACTTCGGTCCGCGCGCACGCCGCGCTTCGATCGCCGCCCGCAGCGCTCGAGCGCAGGCCGCGCCCGGCGAAAACACGGCGCGCAGCGTTGGATCGCTGCGCGGTCCCGGGCCCGGCTGCCGCCCGCGAAGCTCGCGACTCCATAGCACGCTCGAAGCCCCCGCAGCACAACGCGTCCGAAGCGCGGTCGCGAAAGGCTACGACGGCCAGTACATCTGCTGGAGGATCGAAGCCTGGGACGAGTTCGCGAAGATCGCGCCACAGTGGGCTAGCGGGGGAAGCTTCGCTTCCCTTGCGGCGCACCTCGAACCCGTTCCGGGTTCGAGCTGCTAGCCTGCAGCCGTTTCTGGATCCCGACGCAACGGGCGCACTAGCTCTCGACGCAAAGGACAACGGCAACCTCCCAGATGTTCTGATCCGGAGCTTCGAGCAGGGTGTTCCGATTGAGAGCTGATCTCAAGACCGGCGGAAGCAAAGGCTCCCGCGCTGCTGCGACTTTCGCGAGACGGGCGGAGAGTTCCACGAGAGCACGAGCGATCGGCTGCGCGAGAGAGGAGCGCTGAGCGCATGCGCCCGGCGGTAGCCGCATCCCTGCTGTGCTTTCTGCTTTCGATTGCAGTGCGTTCCAGCGCGGAGCCAGCGGCGCCGATCGACTCCGACAGCCGGCTGCTTGCCGGCTTCGACCGGTCTTCTTCGCAGCGCGAACGCGAGATCGAAGCGATCCTTCGGCTCGCCCCCAGCGCGGAGAGCTTCTCCAAGCACCTGCTCTACCTGACCGAGGAGCCACACCAGACCGGCACACCGCGCAACATGGAGCTCGCCGACTACGTGCGCGACCGCTTCGTGGAGTACGGACTCGAGCAGGTGCACTTCCACGACACCCCGGCGCTGATGAGTTACGCGCGTTCGGCTTCCGTCGAGATCCTCGAACCCGTGCGCATGAAGCTGCGGCTTGCCGAGGCCCCCTACTCGCGCGACAAGGACAGCTACCTCTACAGCGACCCGGACCAGGTTCCGTTTCACGCCTACGCGAACGACGGCGACGCCACTGCCGAGGTCGTCTACGCAAACGCCGGAAGCCCGGAGGACTTTGCGAAGCTCGACGAACTCGGGATCGACGTGCGCGGCAAGATCGTCCTGATGCGCTATTCGGAGCCCTACAGTTACCGCGGCTACAAGGTCTATCTCGCCGAATCCCGCGGCGCGGTGGGCGCCATCATCTACTCGGATCCCGAAGACGACGGCTATGTACGCGGGGAAGTGTACCCACACGGCGCCTGGGGCCCGCCGAGCCACATCCAATGGGGCGCGATCGTCTACGACTGGTTCGGCTCGACCCCGTTCACCTTCCACTGGAAGCAGCAGAAGTCTGGCCGTTGGGTGGAGACGGGCGAGCGCGACCGGCGCTTGCCGAAGATCCCCTCGATTCCGATGTCACACGACGACGCCGCGGAGATCCTCTCCCGACTCACCGGACCCTCGGTGCCTCTCGAATGGCAGGGAGGACTGCCGTTCGCGTACCACGTCGGCCCCGGGCCCGTCCGCATCCGGCTGCGCGTCGACAACGACGAAACGATCGGGACGATGCGAAACGTCATCGGCCAGGTTCGCGGCTCCGAGCAGCCGGAGCGCTGGGTGGTGATCGGCAACCACCGCGATGCGTGGAGCTACGGAGCCTTCGATCCGAGCAGCGGCACGGCCGCGCTGCTCGAAGTCACGCGCGCGTTCGGGCGCGCGCTCGAGGCCGGCCACCGGCCGACGCGCAGCGTGATATTCGCCAACTGGGACGCGGAGGAGCAACTCCTCGGCGGCTCCACGGCCTGGGCGCTCGACAACCGCGACCAGCTTCGGAAACACGGAGTCGTCTACATCAACGTGGACAGTTCGGCGGCGGGCAGCGAGTTCTCGCCCGGAGCCGTGCCATCGCTCGCCGATTTCGTGCGCGAAGTCTCGAAGTCGATCGGCGATCCGGACAGCGGCGGAAGCGTCTACGACGCCTCGCTCACGCGCTCGACGACGGGCGAAGTCGAAGTGGAAAAGATCGTCGGCGCCACCGACTACACGGCGTTTCTCGGCAACGTCGGCATGAGCTGCATCGACATGTCGTTTTCGGGCGACTACGGCGTCTACCACTCCCAGTACGACAATTACTTCTGGATGAGCCGCATCGCGGATCCGGGCTTTCGCTACAACACGACGATGGCGCGACTCTGGGGCGTACTCAGTTGGCGGATCGCGAACGCGGACGTGCTCCCAATGCAGTATTCGCGCTATGCGGCGGAGGTGCAGAGTTACCTCGCCCAGATGGAGGAGCGCGCCAGGAGCAAATCTGAACGCGAGATCGATCTCGCCGCGGCGCGCGAGGCCGCGCTCGGCTGGCAACGCTCCGCCGAAGCGTTCGAAACGGAGCTACAGCAGCGGCTGTCTTCCGATTCTGCGCTTCCCCGAAAGACGGCCCGCCGGATCGACGATCTCTTGATCGGCGTCGAGCGCGCGATGACCGAGGACAGCGGGCTCCTGCGGCGCCCGTTCTTCAAACACCTCATCTACGCCCCGCAACCGAGCTACCGCGAGGAAGTCCTGCCGCGCATCTTCGAGGCCATCGACGACGGACGCTGGCAGGCAATCCCGAACTACGAAAGGGAACTCGCCGCGGGCTTCAGCCGCGCCGCTAAGCAGCTCGACGAGGCCCGATCGCTGCTCGGTAGATCGACGAGCGCGTCCGCGCCGAATCCCCAATCCGACGCCACGCGAGGCGCGCAGCGATGAAACCGCTTTCACGCTCGCTCGCGCGTGCGACGCCGCTTCGGCGCGCGGCGACGACCGCCGCGGCATTCGCGCTCTTCTCGCTCGCCTTCCCGCTTTCGATTCGCGCTGCCGAACTCGAGTCTGCCGAACTCGAGTCTGCCGAGCGCGCGGGCGCCGCTGTCGAGCGGCTCGAAGTGGACGCTCCGGCGAGCTTCACTACCGACCACGGCGTCGACCAACGGGAGCTCGAGCAGCACCTGCGCGCGCGGATCTCGCGCGACCGCATGCGCGCGGATCTCGAGCGGCTGGCCTCCAAACCGCACCGCGCGGGCAGCGCGGCGGGGCGCGAGATCGCCCACTTCATCGCCGACGAGCTGCGCCGCGCGGGATTGGACGCGCAGACCGTCGAATACGTCCACTATCTCTCTTCCCCCAAATCCGTGCGCGCCGAGATCGTACTGCCCGACGCTGTCGCGTTGAAACTCACGGAAGACGCAATTCCCGCGGATCCGTACACGCACGATGCTGACCAACACCCCGCTTGGAACGCCTACTCGGCGTCGGGCTCCGCCACTGCGCAGATCGTCTACGCCCATCACGGCAGCCAAAGCGACTTTGCGAAACTCGCCGATCTCGGAGTCGACCTCGAGAATCGGATCTTGTTGATGCGCTACTTCGGCGCGGGCGAGGGAGACAAGGTGATGCGCGCGCAGCGCGCGGGCGCAGCCGCGGTGATCCTCTATTCCGATCCGAAAGAGGACGGTTTCGTCTACGGCGACACCTATCCCGACGGCCCCTGGCGACCCGCCGGAAGCATCATGCGGCGCAGCGTCGTCGGTTCGATCGGCGACCCGCTTTCTCCGGGTTGGGCGTCGCGTCCGGGCGCGCGGCGTCTGTCTGCGTCGGAGGTCGACTCTCTCCCGCGCATTCCGGTGCTGCCCATCTCCTACCGCGACGCCGAAAAGATCCTGCAGCGACTCGCGGGCCCGGTCGCGCCCCCGGGTTGGCAGGGCGGGCTTCCGCTCACCTACCACATCGGCCCCGGACCGGTGACGCTTCGCGTGGACGTGAAGATGGAAAACGGCGACGGCCGGATCTGGAACGCGATCGCGCGGATTCCGGGGCGCGAATTTCCCGACGAGTGGGTCGTGGTCGGCAACCACCACGACGCCTGGATCTACGGCGCGGGAGACCCGTCGAGCGGCACCGCGGCCTTCCTCGAACTCGGCCGCGCACTCGGCTCGCTGCTCGCGGAGGGCTGGCGCCCGCGTCGCACGCTCATCCTCGCCGCGTTCGACGCCGAGGAGATCACGCTCGGCGGCGCCACCGAGTGGATGGAAGAGCACGCGCGCGAACTCGGCGAAAACGCGGTCGCCGTCTTGAACATGGATTCGGCGGTCTTCAATCCGGACCGTCCGCTTTCGGTGTATGCGAGTGGCTCCATTCGAGGACTCTGGCTCGATGCCGCGCGAGCCGTGCCGGATCCGCGGACCGCGGCGTCCACCTACGACGTCTGGCTCGAAGCGCAAAACCGTTTTCGCAACGTGCCATCGGTCGATCAGCCAGAAGCCAGCGGCGAAATCCCTCCGCTCAGCGCGCCACAGGTCTTTCACGATCCGATCGGCGACGATCAGACCGCCTTCTATCTGCATCTCGCGCTGCCCGTGAGCGACATGTACTACGGCGCCGACTACGGCGTCTACCACTCGATCTACGAGAATCCGCACTGGATGAAGACGCTCGTCGATCCGGATTTCGCGTACCACGAAGTGATGGCCGCAATGCTGGGCACCGCCGTGATCCGCATGTCGGAAGCGGACCTGCTGCCGTTCGATCTCGCGGTAGCCGCCTCGTTTTGGCAGCTCGAACTCGCGAACTTGCGCGAAGAATTCGGCTCGGATGCGGAGGTCCGGCTCGCACTCGAGTCGATCGAAAGACTCGCCGCGCAGTGGCAGGAGGCGGCTGCCGATCTCAACTCCGCGCGCCGTGACCTGCTTTCCGACGCCGCCACCTCTGCTATTTCAATTGAGCGCTGGCGCGATTGGAATCGCAAATTGCGCCAGGTGGAGCGAGCGTTTTTCGTGCCAGAAGGTTTGCCGGGGTCGAGCTGGTCGCGAAATCTGTTCTCGGCGCTGCGCTTCGAGTCCGAGGAGTCGACGCTCCCGGGGTTGCGCTGGGCGCTCGAGGACGGCAATCGAAAGCAATTCGAAGCACAGATGAGCGCGTATGCGGAGGCGCTAACGAGCGCGCGAGATCGGACCCGATCGCTCACCGATGAGTTGCGCGCAGCCGCTGCAGAGACGCGGGCGCCCGCGCAGCCACGCACTCGCGCGCAGGCTCACGCACATGAGCAGGCTTACGCGCACGCACACGCGCAGGCGCAGGCGCAGGCTTACGCGCACGCGCAGGTTCAAGCTCGAGCTCAGGCGCGCGCGCGGTAAAAGACTCGGACGATCGGCGCACCGCGCGCGAAGGATTGGGGAGAGCTTGCATGACGACGAAATCCGCACTCACTCTGGGGCTGGCACTGATCGCTTTCGGCCCCGGCGCCGATCGAGCCGCTCGGGCCGCTGAACCCGATGCCTGGGATGTCACCCAGCCCCGCGGTCACACCCGGACGATCGACTTCGAAACCGACGAAGGCACGCGCATGTCGGTCGACGTCTCCCCCGATGGACGTTGGGTCGTCTTCGACCTGCTCGCGCAGATCTATCGCGTCCCGGTGGAGGGCGGCCCCGCCGAGTGCCTCACGCAGGACAGCGGGATCGCGCTCAACTACCACCCGCGCTTTTCGCCCGACGGAAACTGGATCGCGTTCATCTCGGACCGAAAGGGCCAGGACAACCTCTGGATCATGCGCGCCAACGGCTCGAATCCGCGATCCGTCGCGCTCGATCCGACGCTGAGCATGTCGCAACCGACCTGGACACCCGACGGCGACTACATCGTGTTTCGGCGGCGTGAACTTTCGCCCTGGTGGGAGCCCACGAGCGACGAACTATGGATGATCCACCGAGACGGCGGCACGGGAATCAAGCTGATCGGCGAGGAGCAGCCCGAGGTCGGCTCGCCGTCGGTTTCACCGGACGGGAGACAGCTCTATTTCCACATCGCGGATCGGGCCGAAGCAGACGGCGGGCACGCCGATTCTCTCGGCGGTGCGTGGCAGATCCGGCGCTTCGATTTTCGGACCGGCCAGGTGACGGAAATCAGCGCCGGGCAATCCGACCAGCAGATTCGAAGTTCGAGCGGCGGTCTCTACGCGCCCGAAGTCTCCCCGGATGGCAAGACGCTCGCATTCGCGCGGCGCCTTCCCGACGCGACGATCTCCTACAAGGGTCACCGCTTCGGACCCCGCACGGCGCTCTGGCTGCGCGATCTCGAAACTGGCGCTGAAAAGATCCTGATCGATCCGATCGAGACCGACCTCAGCGAGGGAGACCCGAGCCTGCGGGTGCTTCCGGGCTACAGCTGGAGTGCCGACGGCGCCTATCTGTACTTTTCGCAGGGCGGGAAGCTTCGCCGCGCGAGCGTCGCCAGCGCGCGCGTGGAAACGATTCCGTTCACGGCGCGCGTCAAGCGAAACATCTCCGAGCAGGCCTACACGCCGTGGCGGATCCAAGACGGCCCGCTGAAGGCGCGCTTTCTGCGCTGGACGAGCGCGTCACCGGACGCCAAGCGGCTCGTCTTTCAGGCGGTTGGCAAACTCTGGCTGCAGGAACTTCCGAATGGCAAGCCGCACCGGCTCAGCGCCGAGGCCTTCGAACCCCTCGAATACGCGCCGGCCTGGTCGCCGGACGGCCTTTGGATCGCGTTTGCGAGCATCGACGAGCGCGGAGCGGGCCAGCTCTGGAAAGTTTCAGCGAGCGGAGGCGATCCCGAACCGCTGACACATCGTGCGGGCGAGTATTTCAATCCGGTCTGGAGTCCCGATGGCGAAACGCTCGTGGCCGTGCGCGGCGCGGGTGCAACCGCGAGCGGGCGCTCGCTCGTCGCCAACCCGTGGTACGAGCTGATTCGCGTCGCAGCCGCCGGCGGCGATCCCGCTTTTCTCGCCGAGATTCGGGGCGTGCCGTGGAGCTTCGACGTCTACGAGCGCGTCCAGATCCCGCGGCCATCCTTCGGCCCAGCGGGTCGCGTCTTCTTTACCGAGAGCGTCTCCGTCAAAGGCGAAGACCCAGACTCCGATGAGAGAACTCTCAGCCAACTCGTATCGGTGCACGCCGACGGCAGTGACCGCCGCATTCACGTTCGCTTCCCGTTCGCGGACGATGTCGTTGCGTCACCCGATGGCCGACACATCGCATTCCAGGAGGGCGACAACGTCTACCTCGCGCCCTTTCCGCTGCGCGTCGGGCTGTTCGACGATCCGGGCAGCGGGTTCGAGCCTCCGCTTCTCGACCGACGGGCAGCGGCCTTTCCGGTAACTGCGCTGAGTGATACGGGCGGGCTATTTCCGCGCTGGCCTTCTTCGTCGATCGTCGAGTTCGGGAGCGCGGATCGCTATTACCGCTACGACCTCGACTCCAAGAAGAAGAGCTCGTATGCGATCGATCTGCGCGTCCCGCGCGATGAGCCCGAGGGAAGCATCGCGCTGAAGGGAGCGCGCATCATCACGCTGGACGGACGCGGCGTCATCGACGAGGGGGACGTCGTCATTCGCGGCACGCGAATCCAGTGCGTCGGGAAGTGTGACACCTCGAACGCCGACCGCACGATCGACGCGAAGGGGAAGTTCGTCATCCCGGGCTTCATCGACATGCACGCGCACCGCCACTCCGAGCATCGGGGTTTCGTCCCGATGAAGGACTACGAGGCCGCCGCCTATCTCGCCTACGGTGTCACGACCACGCTCGAACCCTCACCGTGGTCGCAGAACGTCTTCACGACCGCCGAACTCACCGAGGCCGGCCGCATGCGGGGACCGCGCTCCTTCAGCACGGGTGACCCGCTGTTTCTGGGAGACTCGCCGCGCAACAACGACATTGAATCCCGCGAAGTCGCGGAACACGAGATCGAGCGGCTGCAGTCGTGGGGTGCAGTCTCGCTCAAGCAGTACCTGCAGCCGCGCCGCGAGCAGCGGCAGTGGATCGCAGACGTGGCGCGCAGCAAGCAGCTGATCGTGACCGGTGAAGGCGGAGATCTCCCCTACGACCTGAGCATGATCATGGATGGGCAGACCGCCTGGGAACACCCGCTGACACCCGTTCCGATCTATCGCGACGTCGCGCGCTTTCTCGGCAAGGCGGGCGCGACCTACTCGCCGACCTTCGTGGTCGGCGGCGCTGGCCCGTGGAACGAAGAATACTTCTACCAGCAGAGCGAGGTCTGGAAGGATCCAAAGCTGCGCCGCTTCGTGCCCTGGCGACAACTCGTCCCGCACACCCGCCGTCGCATGCTGCGCCCACTCAGCGACTACAGCTTCCCGCTGATCGCGCAGGGACTCGCGGACATCATCGAGGAAGGAGGCCATGGCGCGATCGGCTCGCACGGCCAGCAACACGGCATCGCGTCGCACTGGGAGGTCTGGATGGCCGCGTCCGCGCTCGGTCCGATGGCTGCGCTCGAGCTCGCGAGCGTCCACGGCGCGCACTTCCTCGGCGCGCAACAGGATCTCGGCTCGATCGCGGTCGGCAAGCTCGCGGATCTGATGATCCTGAATTCCGATCCGATCGCGGACATTCGCGCAACGACCGACATCGCGTGGGTGATGAAGGGTGGCGTGCTCTACGACGCGAACACGCTCGACGAAGTCTGGCCGCAAGAGCGCCCCTACGGTGATTACCCGTGGGTCCATTCGGAGATCTTCCGCTCGGATGACCGGCCCGTCGATTACTGGGATCAGAAGCGCTGAACGCGAGTCCTCGCTCAGTCGATCACGATCAGATCTTTCGGGAAATTGTGCAGCCAGCGGATCTCGCTGTCGGTGACCTCGAAGCTGTCGATCAGCTCGCGGATCCCCTTGCCGCCGGGCAGATAGAAGTTGAACTCGCAGTTTCCCACGAAGCCGGGCTCGAGCGTGTCGTCGGGTTTCGCGGAGCGGTGGTCGTAGACGAAATTTCCCACCCAGCACGGCGGAAAGCCGATCCCGAGCTCGTAGCCGCCAAACCACCAGACGTCCTTCCAGATGTTCTCGGCGAGCGCAGCCGCCTTGCCCGCGTCGAGAAATTCGAGCACCCGCACCCCGGGGTGCATGGCCTTGAAGGTGGCGTCGAAGACGCGGTTGGTGCGGTCGACCTGCGCGCGCACCTCGCGCTCGGGCTCACCGATCGAGAAGGAGCGCGCGAGGTTCGAGTGGTAGCGGCGCACGACACCGGACAAGTCCAGGTTGACGATGTCGCCGTGCTCGAGCTTGCGGCGCGACGCGGGAGCGTGAAGCGCGTGACTCTTCGGACCGGAACCCATCATCTTTTGGATCGCCGAGTGCTCGCCCCCCGCTTTCGCCATCGCGTAGTCGGCCTCGGCCCAGATCTCGAGTTCTGTGACGCCGGGTCGCATTGCTTGCTGGGCGGCCCCGATCCCAATTTCGGCGATGCGCGCGGCCTGGTGGATGTAGGCGAGCTCCTGGGGCGACTTGATCCGACGGGCATTGTTGACCATGTCGGAACCGTCGACGATGGATCGCACGCCTGCGCGCTCGAGTTCCGCTTGCAGCAGTTCGCTGTAGCCCCGGTTCGGGCGGTAGCTCCAGAGTTCGAGCGCCACGTTGCCCGCGAGCCAGCCCTCTGCCGCGAGTTCTTTCGCGATGAAGCGGCCCGGAAAGACCTCGCCCGCCGGCAGGATCGCGCTGCGCGGGTCGTCGGCCGAGATCGCCTCGCTGCGGTCCTGCTCGTGCCACGCAGACAACGCGAGAATCATCGGGCGCACGTCGCGCGCAACCGAGTTGATCCGGCTATTGATCAGTTCGTCAACGTCTTCGAAATAGATGAAATCTTCGGCATCGAGATTGACCGCGATGCAACTGCCCGGATACCAGCTCCGCGGTCGGCCGTCCTGGTACCACGCGCATTGGTAGCCGCTCAGGTAGTAGAGGTTGGCTGGGTCCGAGACCAGCAGCGTGTCGATCCTGTGGCGCTCCATCTCGCGCCGCACGCGCCGCAGCCGCTGCTTGAACTCTTCTTCAGCGAACGGCGCCTCGCTCTCGCCATAGACGGTCTCGAGCGCGTGTTCGGCGTGGGATTTCGCGCTCGGATCCTTCGAGTCCATCGTGCCCTCCCCTGGCTTTGCGCTCGCGATCAAACACAAGCGAGCCTGACACAGCGATCGCCGGCAAGTCAATCGTTCGTCTCGTAGCCCGGCGGCCCGTGCCGATTTGCATTCGCGCGCGGAGAAGTCTATGAGGACCGGACGCCATGCGCTCGCGGTCCCTGATTCCGATCGACAGCAAGCGCGCGCTCGCCGCGCTGGCCGCGAGCAACACGCTCGGCGTGCTCGTCCTGTACGTGATCCCGTTGATCGTGGGCGCGACGTCCGATGGCTTTCATGCGCGCGAGGGCACTTCGGGGATCGTATCGTCTTGGGAACTCGCCGTGATGGCCGCCGTCTCGATGCTGCTGGTCGCGCGCTTCGAGGCACTCGACAAGCGGCGCTGGATGATCGCGGGCGCGCTCGCATTCGCATCGGGATACTGGCTGTCGCTCTGGAGCATCGGCGCCGGCCACTGGATGGTGTTTCTCGCGGCGCGCGGCGTCGTTGGTGCGGGCGAGGGCATCCTGTTTGGCGTCTCGAGCGGCCTGGCCGCGCAGACCGCGCGGCCGGATCGCACCTTCGCGTGGTTTTCGGGCGCGCACATCGTCACGTCCATCCTGTGTTTCGAGATCCTGCCGCCCGCCACCGAGCGATTCGGACCCGCAGGCGCGTTTCTCGCGATGGGCGGTGTGGGACTGCTCGCGTTACCCCTCATGTTCTGGACGCCGGACCCGGCAACTTCCGCGCAGCGCGCTTCCACGAGACCTCCGGAGCGCCTCGGCGCGACCGCCATCTTGCTGCTGCTCAGCGTCGGATGTTTGAATCTGGGCTTGAACAGCGTGTTCCCGTACACCGAGCGCATCGGCGTCTCAATCGGTTTCACGCTGCCGCAGATCGGGCGAATCCTCTCGTGGGGCGCGCTGCTCTCGGTCCTCGGACCGATCGCGGCGGGCACGCTCGGCAGCCGCGGCGGCCGGACGCTGTCACTCGGATTCGGTTCGGTCTCCCAGATCGCGGGCGTGTTGATTCTCGTGCATGCGTCCTCGCACCTGCTCTGGGGCGGATCGTACGTCGTCTCGAGCGCGGCGCTGATGTACTTCATGCCTCTGCTCTACGGACTGGTCGCGCATTACGACCGCAGCGGACGCGTCAACGCGGCCGCCGCATCCGTCACCGCGTGGCTGTCGGCCGCCGGCCCGCTGCTCTCGGGGGTCGTGCTCAACGCGGGGGGCAGCTACGAGCTGATCGGCTGGATCACCGCTGTCTCATACGCGGCAATCTTCGCATTCGCCTACCGGCCCGCGCGCGCCGCCGACCGCAGCCGACGCCGCGATCGCTGACCCGCTGCGTGTACAAGACTGCGGCTTCTGGCGTCTGTCCATCCGGTAGCCCACTCCAAGCAGCGCGATACCCGCGACCAGCATCAGCCACGCGTGGGGCTCGGGCACGAACCTCAGAATTCCGATACCCGCCGTCTCGAAGTTCGCAGCGGGTTGCAGCCAGCGCGTCATCACGGGAGTCACGAGCTGGAGCGTTCCGCTCTGCCAAGCCGAGGGATAAGCGGGCTGGACGGGGCCGCGCTTGTCGTAGCCGCGCGCGTAGTGGACCGTCCTGTGCGGTCCGCGACCCACCGCGGTGACGGTCACCGATCCCGTCGTCTACGGGAAGCGCGAGCCTTCGATCCTGATCGTGCTGAACTGGGCGAGGACCGAATTGAAATACTTCACGGAGCCGAAGGTCTGGAAGCCCTGCGTGACGACGCCAGCGAGCGTCGGTGCCGCGACCCCGATCGCGTCGTAGAGCCAGTCGGCGCTGCCGAGCGAGCAGCCGCCGTTTCGGTAGTAGCAGACCTTGCTCGTGAGCGCGCCGAGCATCCGCATGGTTCCGCCGAACTTCGCGGCGCGCGACTTCACGAAGATGCTCGCAACTTTGTTCTTGCCCTGCAGGTGTTGAATGTTGAAACTGCCCGGGCCGTTGCCCGCGCCAAAGAAGCCTGTGTCGTTTCGCAGCGTCGCGTAGGTGTAGGTGTAGCCGTACCAGAAATATCCGCTGCGGTCACCGGCGAAGCCCGTCGTCCGAATGCCATACCCTCCAACCAACGGAGCCGCGCCGAAGGCGAGACCGCCATTCGTGGTACCGGCCGTGTTCGATACGCGCATCGGTCCGGTAATCGGATTTCCGACCTGGACCCGCCCCTTTCCGCCGGGCGTGAATCCCGTGCTCGCGGCTGTACACGAGGGGGTGTTGGGTCCCGCGGATTTCCGGCCGACCCCTTGGGAAAGACGGCAGCGCGTGCGATTCGGAGCGACCTGAGACGCTCGGCTGGCGTCAGCGCTCCGACACCACCTGGAAGGTCGCGAGCGTGCGGTCGGCCGCGTAACGGACCTGCGTACCATCGGCCATCGCCTGGCGCAGGCCCTCGACGGCCTCGCGCGTGATGCGCTCGCCCGGCGCGAGCACCGGAATTCCCGGCGGGTACGGCGCGATCAGTTCGGCCGACACACGCCCGATCGCATCCTTGGCCGGCACGCTCACGTGCGGCGCGAAGAACGCGTCGCGCGGCGAGATCACGACCTGCGGTTCGACGGTCCACGAGATCGACGGCAGCACCGCGCGCGGCTTCGCGCGCTCCTTCTCGATTGCCGCCGTAACTCCATCCACGAAGCGATCGACCGACGCGAGGTCGTCGCTGATCGAGATGATCGGCACCACGGTGTCGCGGTCAGCGAGTTCGATCGGCATTCTGGCCGCGATCAGGCGGTCCTCGATCCGAAGTCCGTTCGCGCCGGTGCCGGACACGTTGATTGCGAGCTTCGCGCGGTCGACGCTCACACAGCGATCGACGACGTCGTCGAGCAGCACCACGCCGGGGATCTTGCGCAGCCGGTCGCGCGCGTGGTCGACGATCTGCAGCAGATTTCCGAGCAGCCGCTCACCGTCGCGCTCCAACAGCGCGCGCACGGCGTCGGCACTCGCGACGATCGTTCCAGACGGACTCGTGGTCGCGGTCGCCTCGTAGGCGCGGTCGAGCCGGTCGCGGTCGATGCGCGCGCCGCGCGCGAAGATCAGCGCGGCTTGCGAGTAGGCGGGCAGCGTCTTGTGCGCGCTGGTCACCATCGCGTCCGCGCCCGCCTGCAGCGCGTGCCTCGGTAGCTCCGGGTGAAAACCGAAATACGCCCCCCAGGCCTGGTCGACGACGAGCGGGATTCCGTGGGCGTGCGCGACCCGCGCGTGGGCCTCGACATCCGAGAGTGTACCCACGTAGGTCGGCTCCACGAGGAACACCGCCTTGGCGGCCGGGTGTGCGGCGAGCGCGCGCTCGACGCGCTCGACGGGAACCCGGGTCGGCAGGCCCGTCAGCGGGTCGACTTCGGGGCTCACCCACACCGGCTTCACGCCGACCAGCACCATTCCGAGCAGCAGCGAGCGGTGCAAGGTGCGGGTGACGATGACTTCGTCGTCGGGCCGGCAGATCGCGAGTGCGAGCGTCTGGTTGCCGTGCGTCGAGCCGCCGACGGAGATGCGCCCCCAGTCGGCGCCCCAGAGTCGCGCGAGCTTGCGGTCGGCGTGCGCCATTGCGCCCGCCTGCTGTCGGATCGTGTCGACTCCGCCGTAGAGCGGTACGTCACCATCGACGACCGCACCGACGAGGTCGAGCCGCTGTTTGTGGCCCGGCGTGCCGAACGGCATCATGTCGGCGGCCCGAAAATCGAGCCAGCCGTCGAGCAGCGGCGCATCTTTGCGCAGGCCGTTGGGGTCGCGGGGGTCCGTCACGGCCCGGACGCTAGCGGGCCGCTCCGGCACGCGCCGCAAGCGGGCCGCTCCGGCACGCGCCGCAAGCGCGCCGCTCCGGCGCGCGCCCCGCTGGCCGGCCGCTCCGGCACGCGCCGCAAGCGCGCCGCTCCGGTGCGCGCCCCGCTGGCCGGCCGCTCCGGGGCGCGCCGCTGGCCGGCCGATCCCGCGCTGGGGGGCGCGCGTGCAAACGCCGCCCAAGGTTCTACCCTCGCGCCATACCGCCCGCTGCGGCAACCGGATCCGGGGCCGCGCGAAGGAGTCGGACGTGAAAGCCGCCGTCTGCCGCAAGTTCGGAGCTCCGTTCGAAATCGAAGACGTGGAAATCGACGCGCCCGCCGATGGCGAGGTCAAGGTTCGCATCAAGGCCTGCGCGATCTGCCACTCGGACATCCACCTCGCGCAGGGCGAATGGGGCGGCGAGCTGCCGGCCGTCTACGGCCACGAGGCCGCGGGCGTCGTCGAGGAGATCGGCAGGCACGTCCGCAGCGTCAACGTCGGCGATCCCGTCGTGGTGACGCTCGTGCGCAGCTGCGGCAGTTGCGCGTGCTGCGCGCAGGGCAACTACGGATCCTGCGAAACCCGATTTCCGCTCGACGCGCAAAGCCCACTGCGCTCTGCGGTCGACGGCGAGACGATCGGCCAGGGCTTGCGCACCGGCGCGTTCGCCGAGTTTGTGCTGGTCGAGGCCTCGCAGGTCGTCGCGATTCCGGGCGACGTTCCGCTCGACTGCGCGGCGCTGCTCGCGTGCGGGGTGATCACCGGCTTCGGCGCGGTCGCGAACACCGCGAAGATTCCCGCGGGCTCGAGTGTCGTCGTGATCGGCACCGGCGGCGTCGGACTCAACAGCGTGCAGGGAGCAGCGCTGTGCGGCGCGCGAACCATCATCGCGGTGGACGTGTCGGACGCCAAACTCGAAACCGCGCTCCGCTTCGGCGCCACGCACGCGCTGAATCCGAGCCAGCTGGATCTGCGCAAACGCGTGAAAGCGCTCACCGATCGGCGCGGCGCGGATTTCGTCTTCGTGACCGTGGGCGCCAAGGAGGCCGCCGATCAGGCCTACCGCCTGCTCGCGCCCGGCGGCACCGCCGTTCTGGTGGGCTTGCCCGCCCTCGGCGTGAAGTCGGAGTTCGATGTGCTGCTCTTCGCAAGCGCTTCGCAGCGGATTCTCGGCTCGACGATGGGGTCTTCGAACATCCAGACCGACATCCCCAAACTGATCGACCTCTACCGTCAGCGGCGACTCAAACTCGACGAGCTAATCAGCGCCCGCTACCCGCTCGCCGAAATCAACCAGGCGATCGCTTCGGTCGCGCGCGGCGAGGCGCTGCGCAACGTCATCGTATTCCCGTGACCGCCGTTGCGTGACGCCCGTCCCGTAACCGCTGTTTCGTGACCGCCGTTGCGTGACCGCCGTTGCGTGTGGCGCCCGCTCCCGTGACGGCCTTTGCGTGACGCCCGAGCCGGCCTTGCGGGATTCCGCTCGGCCTGCCCGCTCGCGCCGCTCGGGCCGCCGGCTCGCGCGCGGCTTCGGTTCGCGGCGAACCGCGACTCCGCCTATCCTGCGCTGCGCCGAAAGCAGCGAGCCAGGCCGCGCAGCGCCAACCGATCGAGGAAGCCAAGACTGCACATTGAGGAAGCCAGGACTGCAGATGAGCCAGACGCCGAACCGACGCGAATTCAACTACTTCAAGGGAACCGACGGCTACATCGCCTCCGAGGCGCTGA
The DNA here is from genome assembly GCA_964494795.1 of uncultured Spirochaetales bacterium. GTDB lineage: Bacteria > Myxococcota_A > UBA9160 > UBA9160 > SMWR01 > JACZVU01. The sequence goes on from CAZBSV010000100.1 coordinate 20,349, forward strand.
TGGAAGCCGTCAACTGCGCGATCGCGCTCGAGCGCCCGCTGCTGATCAAGGGCGAGCCCGGAACCGGCAAGACGCTGCTCGCGAAGCACATCGCCGAGGCGCTCGGCATGCCGATGGAGTCCTGGCACGTCAAGTCGACTTCGAAGGCTTCGGAGGGGCTCTACGTCTACGACACCATCCAGCGTCTAAACGATGCGCGCTTCGGCGACGGCGACGTGCGCGACATCCGCTCCTACATCAAACTCGGCCCGCTCGGGCGCAGCTTTCAGGCCGAGCGGCGCCATGTGCTGCTGATCGACGAGATCGACAAGGCGGACCTCGAATTTCCGAACGACCTGCTGCTCGAACTCGACGAGATGCGCTTTACGGTGATGGAGACCGGCGATGAAATCGCCGCGAAAGCGCGGCCGGTGCTGATCATCACCTCCAACAACGAGAAAGAACTTCCGGACGCATTTCTGCGCCGCTGCATCTTTCACTTCATCGATTTCCCGAACGTCGAGCTGATGAAGCAGATCGTCGACGTCCATCACCCGAACCTCGACACCGCACTGCTCGATCAGGTGCTCGTCAAGTTCTACTGGCTGCGCGGACAGAACGAGTTGCGCAAGAAACCCTCGACGTCGGAACTGATCGACTGGATCTCGGCGCTGCTTCGATCCGGCGTGACCCGATCCCAGCTCGAGGCCCACATTCCATTTCTCGGATCTCTATTGAAAAACGAGCAGGACACGGAAACCCTGCTCGAATACACCACCCGCGGTGGCAGCCTGCCGAGGCGCTGGGAAGACCTCGGCCCCAAATTCAACCAATGACCCGGAGCGAATCAGCGTGAGCGCGACTGGGCCGATCGAGCGATAGGAAGGCCGCGTGTTTCTCGAGTTCTTCTACGCGCTGCGCGCCGAGAAAATCCCCGTCGCGATCCAAGAATGGATGATGCTGATGCGGGCGCTCGAGATGGGCCAACACGGCTCGAGTCTGATCTCCTTCTACAACCTCTCGCGCGCGTGTCTGGTGAAGAGCGAGGCCTACTTCGACAGCTTCGATCGCGTGTTCGCGCGAGTCTTCCACGGCGTGGAGGGCGAGTTCTCGGTCAGCGACGAACTGATGCAGTGGCTCGACAACCCGATCCACTTCAAGGACCTCAGCGAAGAGGAGCGCGCGGCCCTCGAGCGGCTCACGAGCGACGAATTGATGCGCCGCTACCTCGAAATTCTCGCGCAGCAGACGGAGCGCCACGACGCTGGCGGCAAGTGGATCGGCACGGGGGGCCGCTCGCCGTTCGGCCACGGCGGCTACCACCCCACCGGCATCCGCGTGGGAGGCGTTTCGAGAAGCCGCTCGGCGATGAAGATCGCCGAGGATCGCCGCTACCGGAACTACCGGACGGATCTCACGCTGGATCTGCGGCAGATCAAGGTGGCCCTCAAGCGCCTGCGCCGGCTCACGCGCAGCGGGCCCGCGAGCGAACTCGATCTCGACGCCACGATTTCGGAGACCTGCAAGAACGGCGGCGAAATCGAACTCGTGTTCCGGCCCGAGCACCGCAACAACGTGCGTCTGCTCCTGTTGATGGACGTCGGCGGAACGATGGATCCGCACTTTCAGCCCGTGAGTCGCCTGTTGACCGCGCTACACGAAGAACACGGCCTGCGGGAGTTTCGCGCCTACTACTTCCACAACTGCATCTACGAGAACGTGTATCAGGACGCCTGGCTGTTTCAAGACAGCGCCGTACCCACGGCAGATCTGATGCGGCTGTACGACGAGCGCTGGAAGGTCGTGATCGTCGGCGATGCGGCCATGCACCCCTTCGAACTCATGGGCGTGCGCGGAAACATCAACCCGCGCCTCGAATCCCATACCCGCGGCATCGATTGGCTGCGCGGCATCGACGAGCATTTTCGGCGCGTCGTGTGGATCAATCCCGAAACCCCGGATCGCTGGCAATACACCCAGACCACCAAGGTGATCCAAGACGTCTTTCCAATGTTCGAGTTGACGGTCGACGGCGTCGAACAAGCGGTCTCGGCGCTGATCGGACCTCGCGCGGTCGCCGCGGCGAGCTGAAAGGAGAATGGCGTGATCGGAAAAAGCGCGAGGGCACTGCTGTGCACAATCTTGCTGTGCGCAACCGGGAACTGTCGAGGCGCGCACGAGAATACGCGGAGCATCGAAGAGATCGCGGATGAGTACCTCGCCGCTTTGATGCAGCGCTATCCCGAAATGGGCACCTACTACAGCATTCCCGGCGCGCGCCACGATCGCCTGTTCGACAACTCGCTCGAAGCATTGGCCGCGTGGCAAGCGCGCGAAGTGGACTGGCTCGCCGAGCTGGATCGGATCGGGGCACCCGCGGAGATCGGCAGCCGCGATTGGGTGACCTTCGGCATCCTCCGAGAAGCGCTCGCAGCGTCGATCGGAAACCGCATCTGTCGAGACGAGTTGTGGTCGGTCAGCAGCGCGACCGGGTGGCAGGCCGATCTGCCCGCCGTATTCGAAATCCAACCGGTCGACACGGCTGAATTACAGCAGCAGGCGCTCGACCGACTGTCGAACCTCGCTGCGTACGTGGATACCGAGATCCAAAATTTGCGCGCGGGATTGGCGGCGGGGTACAGCGCGCCGCGACTCAACGTGCCGGCGGTGATCGAAGAAACCCGGGCGCTGCTCGCCGATGACAGTCCGCTGTTGAGCCCGGGTGTGCGCGCCAAAGACCCGGCCTTTGCCGCGCGCTTGCGCGAGGCCTTCGATCGAGTGCTGACGCCGGCCGTGCAGCGCTACGCGGCGTTTCTCGAGCAGACCTACCTCGCTCAGGCGCGCGAGAGCATCGCGATCAGCGGCAATCCCAGCGGCAAGCAGTGCTACCCGGCCGCGGTGCGGTATTTCGCGAGCATCGAACCCGCGGCGTCGGAAATCCACGCGCTCGGCCTGGCGCAGATCGAGCTGATTCGCGCGGAGATGCAGACGATCATCGACGCGCATTTTCCGGACGAGAGCATCGAGTCGCTGATGGCGCGACTCCACGCGGATCCGCAGTTCACCTTCAGAAGTCGCGAGGAGGTGCTCGAATACTCGACCAAGGCACTCGGCGCCGCGCGGGAGCGAATGTCCGACGCCTTTGCGGCATTGCCGAAGGCGGACGTCGAAATCAAGCCCTACCCCGCGTACCGGGAAGGCAGCGGCACCGGTGAATACCACCCCTCGTCGGAGGATGGCAGCCGGCCCGGAATCTATTACATCGCGGTCGTCAACCCGGAGCAGCGTTCGATTGCGGGCCAACTTTCCGTGCTGTATCACGAAACCTATCCGGGCCACCACTTGCAGGGTGCGATCGCGTTGGAACTCGGCGACCGCGTCCATCCGCTCGCGCGCTACCTCGGCAACTCGGGTTACGGCGAGGGTTGGGCGCTCTACTCGGAGAGGCTCGCGGACGAACTCGGACTCTACGCCGGGCCACTCGATCAGATCGGGATGCTCTCCGACCAGGCCGCGCGCGCGGCGCGTCTCGTCGTCGACAGCGGCATGCACACGCTCGGCTGGACACGCGAGCGCGCCGTCGACTACATGCTCGCCAACACGGCCTGGGCGCCGGGCGACATCCAAGCGGAGATCGATCGCTACATCGCCTGGCCCGGACAGGCGACCGCCTACATGCTCGGAATGCTCGAGATCCGACGTCTGCGCGAACTCGCAGAATCGGCGCTCGCTGAGCGATTCGATCTTCGCGCATTTCACGACCGCGTGCTCGAAAACGGCAGCGTCACGCTTCCCATGCTCGAAGAGTCGATCGAAGCCTGGATTGCCAAAACATCGCAAGAGAACTGAGGAGGCCAACATGAATCGTTCAAAGCAAATATCCGCAATCGCGGCGTCGTGCCTGATGGTGCTGGGCTTTGCGGCGTCGGCACAAGATGAAGGTCGAGATGCCTGCGTCGAAGCCTGCCGCGAACAGAACGCAGACTGCGTGTCGGCGTGCGGGGCGCACGGCGATCCGATCGAGTGCGAGGAGCGCTGCGACGACGCCGTCGAGGACTGCATCCGCAACTGCGATTAGCGTGTCGCGCGTTTCGGAGCCGGAGCGCCCCCGCAAGGGGCGACGGATCGTGCGTGTCGGCGTGCAGCGGAGCCCCGCGACGCGAGTGTCGCGCGGCGGCCGCCGATCCGTCCGATGCCGTTCGGTGCCGGTTGGTGCCGTTCGGCGGCGCTTGGTGCCGGTCGGAATGCGCTTTCGTGTAGAATTCCGCGATGGCGAAGTCGACGGCTTCATCGCGCTGGCTGCACGGCCCCGCTTCGGACCTGCTCTTTGGCTGCGGGATGATCTACGCGGTCTACTTCGCCGCGGCGTTGTTCGCGGGCCCGCAGATCCGCGCGCTCGCGCCCCTGAGCCTGCTGCCGCTCGGAGCCCTGATCTTCGGCGCGCCGCACTACGGCGCGACGCTGCTGCGCGTCTACCAGCGCGGCCCCGACCGCCGCGAATACCGCTTGTTCGGAACCTGGGCGAGCCTCCTCGTCGCGGCCTGCTTCGTCATTGGTATCTACGACGTGACGGTGGGCTCCTGGATGCTCACCCTCTACCTGTCGTGGAGCCCATGGCACTACAGCGGCCAGAACTACGGCATTGCCGCGATGTTCCTCGGGCGGCGCGGCGTGTCGATTGCGAAACCCGAAAAGCGCCTACTGCAGGCGTCTTTTCAACTCTCCTGGCTGCTCGTTCTGCTCGCGATTCACGCCGAGCAGCCATCCGCGAGCTATGCACCCGTCGAACTCGCGTCGAGCCAGTATGCGTTTCTCCCGCTCGGGATTCCGACGCAGATCGCAGCGCCGCTGATCCTGCTTACCGCGATCGCCTATGTCATGGTCGTCGGCATCGCGATCGCCGCGCTGCGGCGGGCCGCGCCCTGGCGTGATCTGCTCCCGACCCTGGCGCTGATGGCCGTCCAGGCGCTCTGGTTTTCGATCCCCGTGCTTGCTCGCGCCACCGCAATCGGGATCGACTTCGAGCCGCTCGGAGTTCGCTACGCGGAGTACACCTTCTATTGGGTCGCATTCGGCCACTTCACCCAGTACCTCTGGGTGACTCTCTACTACGCGAAGTCCGCGGGCACCGAGCGCCGCAGCCTCGCCTATCTGCTGAAAGCGCTGCTGGTTGGAAGCGCGATCTGGGGCGTTCCGCTCGCGATTTTCACCCCCGAGCTGCTCGGCGTGCGCGCTTTCGACGCAGGTCTCGGCGCGCTGATCGCGTCGGCGGTCAACATCCACCACTTCATCCTCGACGGCGCAATCTGGAAACTTCGCAATGGGCGGATCGCGCGCATTCTGCTGCGCGGCCAGAGCGCCGTGGGCGAACCTGCCGAACCGCGATCCGCATTCGCGCGGGTCCGCTGGATGCCGCTCGTGCTCGCCATCGGGCTGGCTTCCACGCTCGCCAACTTCGTCGGGATCTGGGAGATCGAATTCGGATTTCGCCGGGCCGCGCTCGCCTCCGATGTCGATCGGCTCAGAAGCGCGGCCAAGCGACTGCGCTGGGTGGGTCGAGATCAACCGGGACTGCACACGCAGATCGCGTTGTTCGATGCGCGCGCGGGCCGGCTCGACCAGGCAATCCTCGAAATCGAACGCAGCCTGGAGCTTCAGCCGAGCGCAGAAGCTTGGAAGTTGCTCGGAAACTTCCACTTGCGAAACGGCGATGACAGCGCGGCCCGTCGCGCCCATGAGCGAGCGGACGCGATGGCTCCCAGTCGCGCTCGCGCTCGCGCTCGCGTCCTGCACCCCTGATCGCGCGTTGGGAGTCCGGTTCTGATTGGACTACCCTCGGCGTTTCGCGCATCCCGCCATGCGGGAGTTGTGTCCCTTGCACCGGAGCCCGATCGATGAACACCAGAACGAGACACGCTTGGCTCGCCGCCATTGCCGCGCTGTTCGTCGCATGTGCGGGCCCCAAACCCATCCTGTATCCGAACCCCCACTACGAAGAAGTCGGCGAGCGGGTTGCCGCGAGCGACATCGAAGGTTGTCGAGCCCAGGCGGACGCCGCTGGCGCCAATCGGGACCCCAGCAAAGTCGCGCGGACCGCGAAGAACACCACAGCCGGCGGCGCGATCGGCGGGGCGGCCGGGGCCGCGGGCGGCGCCATCATCGGCCACGCCGGGCGCGGAGCCGCGATCGGCGCGGCGAGCGGCGCCGCAGCAGCCCTGGTGAGCACGCTCTTCTTCGAGGGACCCACGACGAGTCAGGCCCACATCGGGTTCGTCAACCACTGCCTCGAGCAGCTCGGCTACGAACCGGTCGGCTGGCAGTAGCTCGCGCGCATACGACTCGGCGCTGCAAGGCGCGCGCGTGGAAGTCCGATGGCCGCGTCCGATCCCCGTGGAGCGCGGGCGGAAACTACTCGGGCGATTCCGCCCGAATCACGCCGACGTTCTTTTGGATCCGAATCTGTGTGCCATACGGCGCCGAAATCGCGGCGAGCCGTTCCAGGATCGGACGCCCCTTGGCGGCTGACGCGAGTCGCGGCACACCGCTGTCGGGGATGCGCCGACCGTAACCGAGATCGATCGGGTGGAGTCGGATCTCCGCGATGCGCCCGCTCTCGAATCGACTCACGGCGATGATCGATTGAAACGTCCGCTCGTTGTTGAACTCCGTTGCGTTGAGCAGCGCCGTGAGGTCGGCGTCCGTTGTCGCCGCGGGATCCGCGAACACCTGTGCGACCCGCGCCGCATGGGTTTCGTGGAGGATCGGATCGAGGGGCTCCTGCGCGTCACTCCAGAAGAAATTCGCGAGCCCATAGAAGATCGGCTTTCCCGCGTACACCTCGATCGGGCCGAGGTGATGGATTCCGTGCGTGACGAATGCGTCGGCTCCGGCGTCGATCGCGCGATGCGCGAGTTCTCGGAGGAAGTCGCCGGGCGATTCTTCATCGAACGCCGACTCGTGGGCGTGAATCGTCGCGACGACGAAGTCGGCGTGTTGCTTGCCGAGCCGGATACTCTTGAGGATCTCCGCGAGATCGAGCGCGTTCATCTCGTACCGGTAGGCGAATCGCTCTCCGTGTCGAAATTCCGTTTCGAACAGTGAGAGCGCGGTGGCCGGCGCGCTCGCGGCCTCGACGGTCTTTCCGCGCGCAGCATCCATCGCGCGTTTGATCGCCGCGAGCGCGCTCATGCTCTCCGGCGGCATCACGACGAAGCGCTCGAGCCGCAGCGCATTCAAACCAGGTCGCCCAGCGGTCGAACCGACAGCGGGCGTCGCCGCGGACGACGCTTTGTAACTGGTCGCCAGCGAGATCAGCGCGATGCGACCCTTCTCCGACTCGAAATATCGAGCGGCGCGCGCAAGCCCGCGATTTTCTCCGACGCCGGCGTCCACGAGCCCCGCCTCGTCGAGCCAGCGGCTGGTTTCGCGCATCCCCGCGATCCCCCAATCGAGCGAATGATTGTTCGCGCGCGCGAGCAGGTCGAAGCCCATGCGCGCGAGGTCGCGCGCGACAGCGGGAAGCGCTACCAGCCCCCAGTCCTCCGAGCCGGAGTCGGGGTAACCCTGGAAATTCCGGATATCGAGGATCACCGTTTCGAGGTTCCCGAACGTCGCATCGGCGCCGCGCAAGATCTTCACTGCGCGGTCGAATTCGGCGTCATTCGCGCGTTTGTGGGACAGCGGGCGAGAAATGATGCAATCCCCGACCGTCGCGAGCGTGAACCCGTCCCGAACGCTCATCTCGAGCTCGGCAGTCGGTGGCCGTCTCGGATCGAACGGATCGGATGCCTCGGCCTCCTCTGCCGAGCAGGGCGCCGCGGGCGCGAATGCACAAAGTGCGATCAGCAGCGATGCCAGAATTCTGAAGGCTCGAATTTGTCCAGCGAGCATCGTCGCCTACCCCACAGCAGGTTTTCGGCGAATCGCGCGAAAAGCGCCCAGACTGGATGGCGGCGCCATCTTACAGCAGTCGAAGCTGGAGTCTCGGATCTGACAAAGGTGGAGTCTCGGATCAATCTGGGGCGGAGTCTCGGATCAATCTGGGGTGATCTTTGCGGTGATTCGCCGCCCTCCTCGAGCGCTCTCTCATCGGCATGCAGCGACGTTCACCTGATCCACTGTGATCGCGTTAAAAAACCTACAGTCGACGCAGGCGATCGACGGACCGTAGACTCGGCGTCCCCGCTCGCGCGCTAACCCGAGAGCGCAAACCGGGTCGAGGCAAATCCTGATAGGAGGCGTCATGCGGCACGAGCTCGCGATCGCGGTAGCGGTGGCACTGGGATTCGCGGCGGCCGATCCCGGCGCGCTGGGCGCGCAGGAGAACCCGAAGCAAGCGCAACACCTCTACGAACTCTTCGATCGAATCTGGGACTGGCAGCTGAGATCGTCTCCCGAGTTCGCGACCTACGTCGGTGTTTCCGACTACGACGACCGCTGGACGGATCTTTCGCTCGACGCGATCGCGACGCGCCAGCGCGAAGCGCGGAAATTCTTCGCCGAGTTCGAAGCGATCGACAGCGCCGAACTCGACGCTGACGCACGGCTCGACCACGACTTGATTCGGAAGAATTTCCAGGTCCGCATCGAGGGCTTTCGATTCCATTCGGAGTATCTCGCCATCAGCCAGCTCGATGGCGTCCACCAGGACGTCGCGCAGCTGATGGCTTCGATGCCGCAAAACTCGGTCAAAGATTACGAAAATCGACTCGCGCGTCTGCGCGCGGTCCCGGCGCTCGTCGAACAGACGCTCGTCCTGCTCGACCTCGGATTATCGTCTGGAATCACGCCCGCGCGCATCACACTGAGAGACGTTCCGCAGCAGGTGCGCGACCTGATCCCCGACGCGGCGGCGGAGAGCCCGATCCTGCTGCCGTTCGCGGAGATGCCCGACGAGATCCCCGAGCCGACGCGAAAGCGATTGCGCGCCGAGGCCGAAAAGATTCTCGTTGCGGAGGTCTACCCCGCCTATCGCGCTCTTCTCGCGTACCTCGAAGAGCGCTATCTGGCCGGCGCGCGCGCCGCGATCGCGCAGTCGGCGATGCCGAACGGCAAAGCGTGGTACGCGTACAACGCTCGCTACCACACCACCACGGACCTGACACCGCAGCAGATCCACGAGATCGGTCTCGCGGAGGTCGCGCGCATCCGCGGCGAGATGGACGCGATCCTCCGGGATCTCGACTTCGACGGCAGCTTTGCGGAATTTGCCGAGTTTCTGCGCAGCGACCCGCAGTTCTACTTCGACACACCAGAAGAGTTTCTCTCCACCTACCGCGCGCTCGGCAAGCGCGCGGATCCCGAACTGGTCCGGCTGTTCGGCAGATTGCCCCGACTCCCCTACGGGGTGAAGCTCGTACCCGACTACAAGGCCGGATCTGCGCCGACCGCCTATTACGAACCCGGCTCGCTCGAAGCCGGCAGGCCCGGGTATTTCTACGCGAACAGCCACGGTCTGAGCGCTCGTCCAAGTTGGGAGATGGAGGCCCTGACCCTGCACGAGGCCGTGCCCGGGCACCATTTCCAGATCGCATTGGCCCAGGAGTTGGAGGGAACCCACAACCTGCTCAAACACAATTTCTACAGCGCATTCGTGGAAGGTTGGGGGCTCTACGCGGAGAGTCTCGGCGACCAGATGGGTTTCTATGCGAGCCCGTATTCGAAGTTCGGGCGCCTTACCTATGAAATCTGGCGGGCGATTCGACTCGTGGTCGACACGGGCATCCACGCGCTGGGTTGGAGCCGCGAGCAGGCGATCGATTTCTTCAAACAAAATGCGCCGAGATCGGAGCACGACATCACCGTAGAGGTCGATCGCTACATCGTCTGGCCCGGTCAGGCGCTCGCGTACAAGATTGGAGAACTCAAGATCCAGGAGCTTCGCGCGTACGCGAGACAGCGGCTCGGATCGGAATTCGACATCCGCTCCTTCCACGATCAAATCCTGCTCCGGGGCGCGATGCCCCTCGACGTCCTCGAGCGGCGGATTCGCGATTGGGTGGAACGGGTGGAACGGGTGGAACGGGTGGAGCGGGCCGGACAGACGAATTCGCCGCCCGGCGGCGGCTGAGCGGCGTCGGGTTTCCAAAGCGCCCAGCGGAGGGCATTCGCAGCGCTCGAAGCGCCGGCTTGCTTCGCGGCGCTATGCAACAAGGGACGGGCCGGCAAGCCGCGCGCAACTTTGCCCCGTCAATTTCCGCTTGTGTGTAACGCCGTTCCCAGCCCCCGGCCGGCGGCGCCGAGCCACAAAGAATCACGTGACATATCGATGACTTACGAGATGCCTCCCGCTCGGGACGCGGCCCAGAGATTGCATTGTCATGGGAGCGGGACAGCAGGACGCGAATTAACAACGGAGGCACGACAGCGGAGGGAGCGGAGGTCACGAGGCCATGCGCACCACAACGGACTCGTCCCCACGGAAGTTGCGGCGACTGACACCCATCAGAGTCATCCTGGTCGGTGCAATGCTGATCACACCGGTCGAGACCGCGTACGCCGGTGAAGATCCCCCAGCCACTCAAAAAACCGAAAAGCTCAAACGCCAGATCATTGCGAGCCTAGACGATCCGGAGCTGATTCCGAAGCCGCGCGATGCGCCCGACGAAAAATCGGAAAACGGCTTTCGCCTCAGCAAGAAGGGTCCGATCCGCTATGACCACATCTTCCAGATCGGAGACGACGAGGTTTCGATCAAACTCTACGGACCGATCGTGAAGAAGAATCCTGGATTGCGATTCCGCATCGAGGGGCTCCACGTCGGAGAACTCCCGCTCCATATCGAAGGCTACGGAAACGTGAAGCAGGGAGGCGTGCGCTTCACAGTGAGGTTCTAAAAAAAACTTTCGCAAGCGCTTTCGGTGGCTCCGCGCTCGGATCGCTGCTCGATGCGCGCCCGATCCAACGTCGGCGGCTGTGCGGGGGTCAGCGGCTTCCGGGCGGACGCAGGTCGACGCTCGCGAAATCCCAGGTTTTGAGCGGCGTGGAGAGCGCTTCGCTCGCGGCGACC
>CAZBSV010000101.1:0-2579 GCA_964494795.1 uncultured Spirochaetales bacterium
AGATCCGAGACAACGTCCAGATCCGAGACAACGTCAAGACTCGTATTCGCAATTGGCTTCCCCGAGCTTTCATCTTCGATCCGTCATCCTCATTGGGCGAGCATCGACGCTCGCGGCAACCCGTGCACAGCAGCGTCCGAGCCCTGAGATCCCGCGAATCGATCGATCTTGGCGAGCCGCGTCGAGATCGCGTCGAGCGCTTCGAGCACCACCATCCCGACCGTCTCCAGGCTCTCGGGTGCACATCGCTCGATCGTGTCGTCCACGGTCCCCGCGTAGAGACCCGGCGGTTGATCACCGCCGAAGCTCGTGTCCACGATCGACACGATCTGCCGCAGTCCGATCTGTGCGAACGAAGACTGGCTGACCCCCACGCTTTCGTAGACGGCGTCGCGCGAAAAAGCGTGGTCCCGGCCCAGTGTGGCCGCTGCTTTCCAGAATTCCTCGCGGTAGATGCGGTGCGACATCAGGTCGCGTGCGATGCGCAGATCGGCGTCGCCGACCCGATTGAGGTAGACGATCAGGCGGGTGCCGGAAACACCCTCCGCGGCGAGGCGCGACGCCAGACCGAAACTGCCGACTTCGCGATGGAACCCCGGGCGCTCGTCGGGCAAACGAAAGGGCGACTCTCCGTCGAGAAGGACGATTTCCGTCGCGTATGGCAGCGGGTGGGAGCGAATCGCGCGCGCGACCTCGAGCACGACGGCTGCCCCCGAAGCGCCGTCATTCGCGCCGATGAACTCGAAATTCTCGAAGCTTTGGCTGTCAAACGGGGCCACGAGCACGATTCGGTCTTGCGATTGCGTGCCCGGGAGGATCGCGGAAAGATTGCGCACGCTCGGCGTCGCAGAGTCGGCGCCTGGCGATCCCGCCTTCGGTTTTGCGTAGTCGACCTCCCAGATTTCCACCTCGACACCGAGTTCCTCGAGCTGCTCGCCAAGGTAATCGCGCGCGCGCTGGTTGCCGCGACTGCCGACGGGCCGCGCGCCGATCTCGCTGAGCGCCTGCAGATCGCGCCAGGCCCGATCCGCTGAGAACGCAGCGACCCGCGCGGAAAATTGGCCTGACGCGGCCACCTCCGGATTCGAGCTCGCTGTCGGATCGACGCTCCCCGTCGTCGCGCAGCCCACACACAGCGCCAGCAGCAGCGCCGCGGCCGCTCGGCCCGGAGCCACCGATTTCGCGTCGGTAGCGGCTGAACGCATTGCAGTCTCCGCCGGATTCAGATCGGGTTTGACCCAAACCACGGGTCAATTCGCGGGCGCGCGCGCCTAGGGGGCATATCGAACAACCCAGCCAAAATCTCAACCCATCCCTGACACGTCTGGATACCTGGGGGCCACAACACGGATAGCCCCCTATTGCGGGGCCTTTCAAGAGACGGGGGGCAGGATTCCGTCCCAGCGGCGTCCTGCTCCCCACCACGGCTCCGGCCTTCGGCGCCCCTCGACGAACCCGCGGTCCCGTGGACGACCGAATGACCCGCGTCATGACCGCTTCCCTGCTCGGAGTCGATGGGGTCGCGGTCGAAGTCGAAGTTCGCCTGAGCTCTCAGCTGCCGCGCATCGACATCGTGGGGCTGCCCGAGGCGGCGGTGCGAGAAAGTGCGGCACGCGTGAGGGCCGCGATCGCGAGCATCGGCCAACGCTTCCCGGATCGCCGAATCACCGTCAATCTCGCACCCGCAAACCTGCGCAAAGGCGACGCGGGGCTGGACCTGCCAATCGCGGTGGGAATCCTCGCGGCCGCAGGGGCGCTGGACGCGCAGCGCCTCCGCGCGCTCGGCCTGCTGGGTGAGCTCGCGCTCGACGGCCGCCTGCGACCGGTGAGGGGCGCGCTGGCGCTCGCGCTCGCCGCGCGCGATGCGGGGTCGCGCAGCCTGATCGTTCCGAGCGAGAACGGGCCGGAGGCCGCGCTCACACCCGGCATCGAGGTGTTCGAGGCCGCCGACCTCGGAGCGGTCGTTCGCCACCTCGTGGAAGAAACCCCGCTGACCAGAGCGCATGCCGCCGCCGCCGAATCGACGCTCTTTCGCGGTCCGGATCTCGCCGACGTGCGCGGTCAGGAGAGGGCCAAGCGCGCGCTCGAAGTCGCGGCCGCTGGGAGCCACGCGATCCTGCTCTGGGGTTCGCCGGGCTCGGGAAAGACGATGCTCGCGCAGCGGCTGCCGGGGTTCTTGCCCGCAATGGAGTTCGCGGAAGCCCTCGAGGTGACTCGAATCCACAGCGCGGCGGGACGTCTGCGAAGATCGCTCCCGCTCGTCTTGGATCGCCCGTTTCGCGCACCGCACCACACGACCAGCACGGCCGGCCTGCTCGGGGGCGGCAATCCACCAGCGCCCGGCGAAGTCTCGCTCGCTCACCGAGGAGTGCTCTTCCTCGACGAGTTGGCCGAATTTCAGCGGCACACACTCGACGCGCTGCGGCAGGTCATCGAGCAGCACTCGGTGATGATCGCCCGCGCCAGGGCCTGCTGCGTGTTTCCGGCCCACTTTCAACTCGTCGCGGCCTCCAATCCGTGCCCCTGCGGTTGGCGCGGCAGCGGCATCCGCGACTGCCGCTGCGACGACGGAGTCATCG
>CAZBSV010000102.1:0-12760 GCA_964494795.1 uncultured Spirochaetales bacterium
CGCGCCGCTCAGCGAATTGCGAGGCGCTTCGCGAGCTTCGCGATCGCGGCCGCGACTTGCGCCGGCGGCGCGCTCGTGTAACACACGCGCAACCAGGTCGCGTAATCCCGGCCACAGGACGCCCCCGGCGCAACCGCCACAGCGTCTTCGAGACAATCCGCGAGGAGGCCCTCGATGCCGCGCGCATCGAGCGCAGCCGCAGCATCGACGAACAAGAACGTCGACCCATGCGGGGCGGGCAGCCCGAGCGCGGCGGCCGCGGCGGCACCCGCCGCGCGATAACTCTCGCGCGCGCGTTCCAGCCAGGGCTGACCGTCTCGCAGCGCGCGCAGGCCGGCGATCTGTCCGGCCGTCGGCGCCGAATAGAAGGAGTGCGTGGCGATCTTCTCCGCCTGCTCGATTGCCGCCGGTGGGCCGACCAGATAACCGGTGCGATTTCCGGCCATTCCGTAGGCCTTCGAAAACGAGTACGCGCTGAGCGTGCGCTCCGGCGCGAAGCGTCCGAGCGAAACGTGCCGACCTTCGTAGACGTAATCCTCGTAGACCTCGTCGGAAAGCAGCCACAGGTTCTCGCGACGCGCGAGCTCGGCGAGGGCGCAGAGCCAGTCTTCTGGAATGACGCGACCGGTTGGATTCGATGGCGTCGAGACGTAGAGTGCGACACTCTTGGGTGACAAATGCGCACGCACCGTATCGACGGCGGCTTGCGCCGAATCGACCCGATCGAAGAACGGGACTTCCACAGGTCGAACGCCAAACGTCTGCGCGATGCCGCGGATGAGCGGCCAGAACGGCGCGAGGATCAGGACTTCCTCCTCGGGCGCCGCGAGCATGCCGACCGCGCAGCTGAGTCCAGCGGTTGCTCCCGCGGTAACCATCACCGACGCGCGCTCGCACGCTAGACCGTTGCGCGCGCGCAGTTTTTCGACGATCGCGTCGATCAGGGGCGCGATTCCGCGCGTTGCCGTGTAGCGGTTCAGTTCCGGGTAGTCGCTGGCGCGGAGATCCTCCATCCGCCCACCCTCGAAGGGCGTGAACCAGGTGTCGCCGACGTTCAACGGACAGGCGCGAATTTCGCGCGCAGCCTCGCGCGCGCCAGCAGCCGAATAGACGGAGCCGGGCATGGCGGCCACGTTCGCCGTGACGTCCGGGGGTCGGGGCACGATTGGGGTCCTCTCGGGTCTCCGCCGGGTCTCTGCGGCTGAATCAGGCCATTTCTTCGAGCACGGCGCCGTAGCCCTCTCGAAACGTGGGATAGCGAAACCTGTAGCCGGATCGAACGAGTCTAACGTTGCGGCAACGCTTGTTGCCGCGGGGTCGTTTCGCAATTTCCGCTTTCTCTGCGGCGCGCGGTTCGGGGGAACCCATCACACCGGCCAACCAGAGTAGCAGGGCGCGCTCGTCGACGGGTTCGTTGTCGACAGCGAGGTAGATCGATTCCGGATTTCCGAGGGTCATCAAGTGGCGCAACGCGCCAGCGCAATCGTCTCGGTGAATCCGATTGGTGTACTGAGGGGGCTTCGCGCGATAGACGGCGCGGCCCGATCGCACGCTGTCGATCAGGCGCGTTCGCCGCGGTCCGTAGATGCCGCCGAACCGAACCACCGTAGTGGAGGGCAGCGCCTCGAGCGCGATCCGTTCACCCTCCAGGATCCGCTTGCCGCTCCAATGATCGGGCGCCGCTTCCGAAGATTCGTCGACCCAGTCGCCGTCGTCTTGCTGGTAAACGGATGTGCTCGATGCGAAGAGCAGCCGCGGTCTCTGTCGCTGACGCTGGAGCGCTCCCATCAAGCCGCGAAGGCCCTCCGCATACGCGCGGCGGTAGAGGGCCTCCTCCAAGCCGTTGGGGGAAACGAGGTAGAAGACGTAGTCGAGGCCGCCGGGAAGAGCCTCGAGATCCCGGGCCTGCGCGAGGTCCGCCGCAATGCTCGTGATTCCCACAGGCAGCGAACGCGGGTTTCGCCGCAAGCCCCAGACTTCGTGCCCGTCCGTGAGCAGGAGCTTCCCGAGCGCCTCACCCACGTATCCGCAACCCGCAATCAAGATTCTCGCCATCGCGCTTCGCTCTCTCGGTTTCCGCAGACCGTAGACTACGGGAGGGTATACCGGCACACACCCCGGGAAAACCGGCATGCGTGCAAAAGATTCCGCAGCAGTGCAGCGCGGGCCAAGAATTCGCGACCGCTATACTGCGCTCGATGGCGCCGCTCATCGGGATCTCGACCTGCCTGGACGATCGCGGTCGCTGGAAGGCGCGCCGGAATTATCACTACATCGACGCCGCCTACGCGAAAGCCATCGAAACCGCCGGCGGCACCCCTGTCTATCTCCCCATCCAGGCCAAGGCGTCCTCGCTGCTTCGAGACCTCGATGGATTGTTGATTCCCGGTGGAGACGATCTACCGCCGACGCGTGATTATCCAGCGGGTGTCGAATTCGATCTCGCGCCCGAAGATCAGCTGGATTTCGACCGACGTCTCGTTGCCGACGCTCTAGAGCGACGCCTTCCAGTGCTCGGGATCTGCTACGGGATGCAGCTGCTGGCATCCCTGCGCGGAGGTTCGCTGCTCTACGACATCGCGACCGACCTGCCGCACGCGGACGAGCACCGTCTGGACGAAGCCGAGGGCCGCCACGCGCTGCAGATCGAGCCCGCAAGCCGACTCTACGAGGCGCTCGGCGCGAACCCGCCACCGGTCAACAGCCTGCACCACCAGGGCGTCGAGTCGCCGGGGGCCGGCATGCGGATTTCAGCTCGCGCTCAGGATGGACTGATCGAAGCCATCGAGGGTGATCTCGAATCGTTTTGCGTCGGCGTCCAGTGGCACCCCGAAAAGTTGTCGGGAATCCATCGCGACGGACTCTTCGGCGCTTTCATCGCCGCTTGTCGTTGATACGCGAGATCGAGACGCGAGCGGTCGCCTCGCGGATGGCGTGCGCGCAGATCCGCGAGGCGGAATACTAGTTAGATGCTTCGAGCCATGGGATCGGTACTCTTCTGGACCTTCATGACATTGTCCTCGGTGGCGATGTTTTCGCTGGCTCTGCTCTGCTGGGCGATCAGCCTGCCCTTCGATCCTCGCAAAAGGGCCCTCCACCGGCTGACCTGTTTCTGGGCTTCTCTCTACACCTGGCTCAATCCCGCCTGGCCGGTCCGAATCGTCGGGCGGGAAAAGATCGACCCCGACGAAACCTACGTGATGGTCGCAAATCATCAATCCCTGCTGGATATCCTGGTTCTGTTCCGGCTCTTCCGACATTTCAAGTGGGTCTCGAAGTTCGAGAACTTCAGGATCCCCTTCATCGGCTGGAACATGCACCTGAACGACTACATCCAACTCAAGCGCGGTGATCGATCGAGCAGCGCCGCCATGCTGCGCACCTGCCGGGAAAATCTCGCTGCGGGAAACTCGATCATGATGTTTCCCGAAGGAACGCGCTCCCCGACCGGCAAGTTGCGCGGATTCAAGTCTGGCGCATTCGATCTGGCGAAAGACGCGAAGTGCCCGCTGCTTCCAATCGTCGTGCACGGCACGGCTTCTGCGCTGCCCAAGCAGGGGCTGATTCTCCAGGGTCGCCATCGGATCCTGATCGAAGTCCTGGATCCGATCGACCCTGCATCGTTCGCGGACGAGGACGCCGAAGTCTTGATGCTCCGCGTGCGCGAGCTGATTGCAAATCGCCTCGAAAAGACGCAGATCCAGAACTGAAGCGGCGTCAGCAGTCGCGTCGATTTGATCCCACTCGGCTCGACGCTGGTTCGTACCTCTAAACGATGAGCGAACACCCGCTCGATTTCACTTTTCTAGACCGCGTCATCTCTCTCGAGAAGAAACTTTTCGAAACCATCCGCGGGAACCGGTTCTGAAAACAGATACCCCTGGGCGGAGTCGCAACCGACCTGGCGAAGGCGCGCGAGCTGCGGTTCGGTCTCGACGCCCTCGGCGATGACCTGAAGTTTGAGGCTGTGCGCCAGGGTGATGATCGCGTCGGTGATCGCCGAATCACCCTCATCGGTCGTGAGGTTGCGAATGAAGACCTGATCGATCTTGAGCGCGTCGAGCGGAAAATGCTTGAGGTAACCGAGCGACGAGTATCCGGTGCCAAAATCGTCGATCGCGATCTTCACCCCCAATCCGCGCAATCGTCCGAGCGTGATCGTGACGGCGGCAACATCGAGCAGCAGGCTTTCCGTGAGTTCGAGCGTGAGGGCTTGCGGGCTCAGGGCTGTGTCGTTGAGTGCGGCCCGAACGGTATCGAGGAACGCACCATCCTTGAACTGGCGACTCGACACGTTCACAGAGATGCCAAAGAGCTGATGCCCTGCGTCGTGCCAGGCTCGCGCCTGCGCGCAGGCTTGGCGCAGCATCCACTCTCCGATCTCGATGATGAGGCCCGATTCCTCGGCAAGGGGCACGAAATCAGCCGGAGAAACCATGCCGAATTCGGGATGGACCCAGCGAAGCAGCGCTTCCGCTCCCAGGACTTCGCGTGTTTGAACGTCCACGACCGGCTGGTAGAACGCGCGAAGCTGATTCAGCTCGATTGCCTTTCGCAACGCGTTTTCCATCGCGAGGCGCTGGATCGCCATCGCGTTCATCGAGGGCGTGTAGAACTGGTAGTTGTTGCGTCCCTCGCGCTTGGCGTGATACATCGCCGCGTCGGCGTTCTTGACGACCGTCTCGACCACCTGCCCATCGGCCGGATAGATCGCAATACCGACGCTGGCCGTGACGAACACTTCTTGATTTCGGAGCGTATAGGGTCGCGTGATTTCGGACAGCAGCCCTTGGGCAACGCGGGCCGGCGAGTCGGCGCCGGAGAAATTGGTCAGGCAGAATGCGAATTCGTCCCCACCGATGCGCGCGACGCTTCCACTGCGAAGTCTTTCGGTGAGGCGCTGCGCGACGAACTTCAACAGCTGGTCGCCGGCGTTGTGACCCAGGGTGTCGTTCACCTGCTTGAACTCATCGAGATCGAGCAGGCAGATAGCGATTCGATGTCCATTGCGATGGGCGCGCCTGAGCGATTCGCGCAGATGCTCCATGAAGAGCAGGCGATTTGGAAGCCCCGTCAGGCTGTCGTAGTAGGCGAGACGGCGATTTTCCTCGATCCGTCGCACGTTCGACAACGCCACGGAGGCCTGATCGACCAGTTGGCGCGCATAGGCGAGGCTTTCGCTTTGGTGGCTGCTGGCCTCGCGATGGCCTAGAACGAGCACTCCCGCGAGTTCTTGCTGGATCCAGAGCGGAAGCGCGACGGCCTCGACCATATTGG
The DNA here is from genome assembly GCA_964494795.1 of uncultured Spirochaetales bacterium. Lineage (GTDB taxonomy): Bacteria > Myxococcota_A > UBA9160 > UBA9160 > SMWR01 > JACZVU01. The sequence goes on from CAZBSV010000102.1 coordinate 5,278, forward strand.
CCTCCGCGAGAGGCTCGAGGAAGTGGAACATTCCCGCGTCGATCGCGATGGGCGAGTACTGGTCGCGATTTCGCAATCGATCGACATCCTCTTGCGAAAACAGCGTCATATCACTTCGCGTCCAGCGATCTTGATCGGGGTCCGACAGAAACGAAGTAAGCGATTCGGCGGTGTCGGTTTCCATCAGCAGCAGCGCAACGTAATCACTCGCGTAGAGGTCTCCGATCCTCTCGAGGATCGGCGTGGCGATCCCCTGCGCGTCCATCGCCGAGAGGATCAACCGGTCGATCTCGACCATCCGATCGAGCGCTCTGAACTGCTTGCGAAGCCGCCCGGACATCGAGTTCAACGAGGACGCGAGCTCTTCAAACTCGTCTCCGCTGTCGACGCTCACGTCAGTATCGAATTCGCGATTGGAGATCCTCTGTGTACCGAGCATGAGCGCTTGGAGCGGAACGAGCAGTCTTCGAATCTGGTTCACGCTCAATAGGCCGACCACGGCGATCGTGAGCAGAATCGCCGCGGGAACGATCACCCGAAATCGATCGAGGGGAGCGAGCACGAGGCGCGATGGCTCGCTCGAGACCACGAACCAGTTTCCCTCGCGGAAATCGGATTTCAAAGAGAGGCTCCAATAGCTCGCGAGATACTCGTCGCCATCGCTGCTCCAACGGAAGTTTCCCGATGCAGCGCGTTCCGGGCTCGGCGGAAGCGCCCGAGCAGGCGGAGGCCCGTCGGACGCCGAACAGCCGATCACGACTTCGTCAGCGCTCAACAAGCAGAACGCCGTCTGTGGAATCGTCAGTGCCAGCCTGGCGCTTTGAATCAGCCGAGTCACGTCCAGTTCGGCGATCACCCGTGCTGGATCGCTCCGATCGATGGCCACTTCGAACACCAGACGAGAGTGCTGGTCGACGCCCTCTCGAATCGAGAGAAGACTCTTCCCGGAAGCCAGGTGCTTCTTCTCCTCGTCCTGTTGCTGAATTGGAACGAGAAGTGGGCCGAACACAGGGCGTGCAACTCCGGCGCGGTCGATCAGGGTCAGTGCGCGATAACGCTCGCGGAGGCGTTGCTCGAGCTCTGGGTTCAACGAATCCGCGATTGCACCGCCCGCAGCCACAAAAGACGCTGCGAGCCGCTCGAGCTCGCCTTCTTCGATCAGCAATTCGCGGAGCACCGCCAGCCCTACAGCTTTGCTTTCGTGCCGTAGTCTGCTCTCCGATTGCTGGTAGAGCTGATCCGTGACATGCGAGAAGGTCAGCAGGAGCGCAATGACGAGCGGAACGGTCGCACTCGAGATGAACAACAGCAGTAGGCGCCGGCCCATCCTGCTCTTGAGCGCCGACCATCTCGCAATCACGAGTCGAATCGCCCCCTGAGTCGTAGATCTAGCCACGAGAGAATGCGGAGCCGCATATGTGCCCGGATTCCCTCGCATCGCAGATCGATACCCCTGCGTCATCGGCGCTCCGGCATCTCGGTGTGAGAACGCCGAACCTCGCGACGGGCCGCCATCCGGGTGAACTACCTAGTCGCGCGGCAGTCGGACGCGTCGCGCAGGCGCTCGCGAAACCCGTAGCTGTTCGAGCCGCCGATCCCTCAGCGCTGATCTTCCAAGCCACTGGGATCGAAACACTCCCAGTACCGAATGTTTGCGGCGATTTTTGCAAACGAGCTGCCCATCAGTGAGCCCTCGCGCGCGATCGCGCGTCAGATTTCTTCCAACTGCCGGGCTCCTGAGCGTATACTGCGCCCCGCTTTTCCAATTCGTTGAAATCGTGGCAGATCCGTTGAAGCCGTGGCAGATCCGTTGAAGCGTGGCAGATCCGTTGAAGCGTGGCAGATCCGTTGAAATCGTGGCAGATCCGTTGAAGCCGTGGCAGATCGCAGGTGAGCGCGGAATCGGGTGTGGAATGACGAATATCGAAGCACTGACCTGGCTGTTGCAGGTCGACGGGCGCCTCTATCAAGCCAAAGCAAAATCCGCCAAACCCGATGCGTGGGTTGCCGTGGTCCGCGTACCCGGCACGGGTGCGCGAAGAGGCAAGATGATCGTCGCCCTAGGCGGAAGCGCCGAACAAGCCACGATCGCGGCCGAAGATCAGTGGCAGGCACTCTGGAGAGACCTCAGTAAACTGCACTGAGTGACGAACCGGCTCCGCATCGGAAAACTCCCGACCCAGTTGCTTCGCGAACTTCTTGCCGAGCAGGCCACACTTCCGAGTGAAGTGCGCCTCGGACCCGCACCGGGTGAAGACGCCTGCGCGATCGATGTTCCAGCAGTCAGACCGCGGAGACCCGAGCTCTGCGCGGGCGAAGAATGCGGCGCTGATTCATCTCGCCCGCGCGCGCGGTAACGCCCGACAGATGTTTCGAAACGTCAGATTGATACGCGGCCCGACAGTCCGCCGGGTCTTCGGAATTTGATGTTTCCAGAAGCGCTGCGTATCGCCCTGCATGATCAGCAGCGAGCCATCGTGGAGGCCGATCTCGACGGGCTCGAGATCGTCGCGCCGTCGATGGCGAAAACGAAATCGGCGCGTCTCACCGAGGCTGAGCGAGGCGATGATCGGTCGCTCACCGAGCTCCGGTTCGTCGTCGCTATGCCAACCCATGCCATCGGCGCCATCGCGATAGAGATTCAGCAGCACACTGTTGAACGGCGCACCGCAAATCGCCTCGATCCGGCTTTTGAGCTCGCGCAGCGTGGACAACCAGGGGCGCGGCTCGAGAGACAATCCCGAGTAGCTGTAATGCGCTTCCGGGTCACCGTACCACGCAGAAAGCCGGGGGGAGGCGACCGTGTGGCCTCGGATCCGAATCACGTGCTGCTCCCAGCGCACCCGCTCCATGAGCTCCGCATAACAGGCATCCGACTCTGGGCGCGCGAGAAAATCGGCGATCCAATACGCGTCGCCATCCACCAACGCAATGCTGGCGACCGGCAATCCGCGCTGCAGTTTCGCGGGTGCCGAGAAATCGATCCGAGATTCAGGATTCGAAATCATCAGGTTGAGTCGAAGCGGCTCGGCGGCCCTCGACAGGCTCGGCGGTCCTTGGTTGGAAGCAGTCACGTCCACCTCATCGAACGCTCGTGACGGCGTGACCGAGCCAAACTGCCAGGAATCCGACGAAAACGTGAACAATCACGCTCGCAAGTACCTTTGCAAACTCGCCATCGCGGATCAACGCGAATCCCTCGTAGGCGAATGCCGAGAATGTGGTGAACCCGCCCAGCAATCCAGCCGCAAAGAATACGCGAAGTTCAGGACCGATCGCCTGGCGCGATTCAGCGAGGCCCGCCAGCAAACCGATTGCCAGACATCCTGCAAGATTGACGGCCAGGGTCCCGTACGGAAACACCGCAGCGGGCATCGCGCGCTGCACCCATCCGCTGGCCGCATAGCGCAGCGCGGAGCCGATGAAACCGCCGACCCCGACCAGGACGATCTGCCAGAATGCGCCCGCCCCGCTCAGTTTGCGCTCCCGATTGAGATCTCGAGCCTCATCATGCTGAGAAATCGCGCATCAACATCTGCTCCGATCGCATCGATGGCTTCGATCGAGTCAGTCCGCCCAACGGCATCCGGGCACCCACCCGCTCGGGGGTTCGACCGGTGCGACCCAGACCGATGCGGGCAGCAAGAGGGTGTCGACGACGAGCGTCAACGGCAAGTCCAGCGTGAAGAACACCTTGCCGTCCCAGGGCAGCGACCCTCGCTGGCTCGCGAAGTAGCGGATCCCCGAATACACCCCGGGGCAACCGTCGGTCCACGATCGCGTGGTCTGACATCCGGCAGTCGAGAGTAGGAGCAGCGCCGTGAGCGACGACCACTTCAACACCGCAACACCGCACTTCCCTCGCCGCGACAACCCGACATCCGCCGTTTCCTACCCGTTTGATATCGAGGCACCACGTCCGATATCGAGGCATCATCGAGCGGGCTTCGATGAAATCGCCGCGCATCCGCCCGCATCCGCGAGCCTCGCGATCGCCGAGTTCTGCCGCTGGACGCAACGCCCTCGGCGGTCCCCGACGCGCTCGTGAGCTAAATCTAGAGTGCAGGGGTCGCCTTGGCTAGCAGCTCGAACCCGGGACGGGTTCGAAGTGCGACGCAAGGGAAGCGAAGCTTCCCCCGCTAGGAGTCGCCTTCTCCACTGGAGCCGCGGCGTGGGGGGTGCAGTTTCATCCCGAGTTCGACGCGCAGCTGATGATCCGCGAGATTCGGCGCGGCCGCCTGCTCGCTGATGCTACGATGCTAACCGCTCCTTCGGAGGACCGTGAATGTCCCAGATCTACCACGATGACGACGCCGACTTGGGCATGCTCGAGGATCAAACCGTCGCGTTGATCGGATACGGCAACCAAGGGCGTTCCCAGGCGCTCAATCTTCGCGATTCAGGCGTGAACGTAATCGTGGGGAGCATCCGAGATCACTCCGCCGCGGAGGCGAAGCAGGACGGATTTTGCGTATTGAGCATCGCGGCGGCCAGCGAGCAGGCCGATGTCGTCATGATGCTGATTCCCGACGAGATCATGCCGGAAGTCTTCACGAAGGACGTGGCTCCCAATTTATCGCCCGGAAACCTCGTCGTATTCGCATCGGGATACAACATCGCCTTCGACTTGATCACGCCGCCCGCCTACGTCGACGTCGCACTCGTCGCGCCGCGAATGATCGGCATTGGCGTCAGAGAGACGTTCGTAGCGGGAACCGGCTTCCCGAGCTTCGTATGCGTTCACCATGACGTCAGCGGAAGTGCCAAAGCCCGGATGCTCGCGATCGCCAAGGCGATCGGATCCACACGTGCGGGCTGCATCGAAATGTCGATGCACGACGAGGCCACCCTCGATCTGTTCACCGAGCAGGCCTTCGGGCCCGCCTTTGGTCGCGTGCTGATGACGGCGATCGAGTTGCTCGTCGAGGCGGGCTACCCACCGGAAGCGGTGATGCTCGAACTCTACCTTTCCGGCGAATTCGCCTACTCGTTCGATAAGATGCGCGAGGTGGGAATGATGAAGCAGATGGATTTCCACTCGCGAACGAGCCAGTACGGAACCGTCACTCGCGGTGCGCGTTTCATGGAACTCGGCGCGCCGATCAAACAGAAAATGAGCGAGGTACTCGAGGAGATCCGCTCGGGAAGCTTCGCCAACGAGTGGTCCAACCAGCAACCAACAGCGACGGCACTATTCAAGAAGATCCAGGAAGTCCGCGACAACATGCCTGTCGCCCGCTGGGATCAAAGCGCCCGCTCCGCCTTCAAAATCGGCAACGCCCGCTAACCCCCTTCCTAGCCGCCTTCCGCGTTCAACACGCCAGCAAAGCCGAGTGACCCGGCCAACTGGGCCCCCGCCAGCCGCACCCAGTCAAAAAACAGCTGCACTGCGCGGGCTAGTAGCGCGGGACTTCGGGGTCGATCTCTTGCGACCAGGCGTCGATTCCGCCGACGACGTTCGAGACATTGGTGAAACCGAGGGCCGCGAAATGTTCAGCAGCGGCTTGGCTGCGGCCTCCGTGATGGCAGTGGAAGACCAGCGGAGTGTCTTTCGGCAGTCGACTGATCCTTTCGGCTTCTTCTGGATTCATCAAGCGGGTTCCGTGAATGCTCGCCTTCGCGCGCTCTTCGGGAGTCCGCACGTCGAAGAACTCGCGCAATTCTCCGGCGTCGAGCTGGCGCTTGATTTGCTGGACGGCCATCTGCTTGACCTGGCCGGTCGGAGCGTTCGGGTTGTCGATCCGGAAGCCGGAGCCCTGCGGGGTGTCGACGACATCAATGATCACACCGTTTGCGCGGCCCGCACTCAGGGGATCGAGCGCAATCGAGATTCCGCTCGACTCCACCGTGATCTCGTTGGAGCCTCGCGGAGCGAGATAGAGCTTGTTCTGGAAACGCGCGTCGATCCCCAGATGGAGTGAGGCATCGCCGGGTGCCGTGCGCGCGGTAGCGCGAAGCGCTTCGGCAGCCGCGGGTGTCACGCTGATTGCGGGCGGCTCGCTCGGAGGCGACACGCTCGCTCCGAGCGCTTTTGCGAGCTCACCCGAAGCCGCGAGTTCCTTGATGATGTCGCAACCACCGAGAAATTCGCCGCGCACGTAGAGCTGGGGAATGGTCGGCCACTGCGAGTATTGCTTGATGCCCTCTCGAATGGCCCCATCGGCGAGCACGTCCGCGGTCACGTAGTCGGCGACGAATCCGTCCAAGATCCCGACCACCGTCGCCGAGAAACCGCACTGCGGAGCATCGCGGTTGCCCTTCATGAACAAGACGACGGAGTTTGAGGCGATGATCTCTTCGATGCGCTGGCGGGTGGTGGAATCGAGACTCAAGGGGGAACTCCGTTTTCGATTGGCCCGGGAGGGTAGCAGATGCTCATCGTGCGCGGAGTGGGGTCGCGGCGGAGAGAAAATCTGCGACGGCAAAGACGTGCTCGTCGTCGGCTTGCATCCGCCGAAGCGCGGCAGCGAGCTCGAGCGCGTACTCGGCGTTCGAGCCGCTCGGGCCCTGCGCGTCGCGGATTTGGGCCGCGATCTCGGCTTCGCTGGCAGGGCCCAGGTAGTTTGGATTTCGCTCATTGGCGACGTAGACGAGTGCTCGAACCGCCGGCTGATCGGAGTCGCGAAATTCGACGGTGACTTCCGTTCGTTCGAAGCCACCGCGCTCGCGGTAGTCTAGGGTCTCGATCACGCTCTCCCATGCGTCGGGCGCGACGCGGAACGCGATTCCCCAACAGTGGTCCTGCAGCGCGGGAATCAACGTCACGACCCGCCCAGGCGCATCGGGAAGGCCCCGATGATCGGTCGACGCCTGCCAGTACCGCCGCGCCCAACCGCGAATCAAGCCGGGCAGCCGCTGCAGATGCGGAAACGCGGGGCGCCAGAGCAGGGATCCGTATCCGAAGATCCAACAACCCTCGGTTTGCGGCGGCAATGAGTGCACGCGCGGAGCGTAGCCTGGCTCCAAGAGATCCGGACGCAGCGCTGGACCGGATGAAGAAACATCCATAGAGTCAATTGCGCGTGAATCGGAAGGGGCGGGGCGATTTGGTGACCACATCGGAAGCCGTGACCGAGGGAATTCGGATCGAAGTAAAGGCGCGCTTTGCGCCCGAGCACTCCGAGCCGTCGCGCTGGTTCTTTCTCTACACGATCCGCATCTCGAACGAAGGACAAGAAACCGTTCAATTGCTCTCGCGCCATTGGGTGATCCGCGACGCTACAGGGCGAATCGAAGAGGTCCGCGGACCCGGCGTGGTGGGCGAACAGCCGTTGATCGACCCAGGAGATTCCTACGAGTACACCTCGGGCTGCCCGCTTCCGACGCCGTTCGGATCGATGGAAGGAACCTATCAGCTCGTGACGGAAGCCGGCGCCGAGTTCGACGCGCGAATCGCAGAATTCATGCTGCGCGAACCCGGCGGGATCCACTAACGCCGTTCCAAATAAGCACAGCGACCCAGCGAATTGACCCCCGCCTAGCA
>CAZBSV010000103.1:0-23525 GCA_964494795.1 uncultured Spirochaetales bacterium
GATGCGGTCGTTCGACGCGCGGTCGACGCGATACTCGAAACTGGCAAGCGGCGCGTTGCGCTGCTCGGTCTCGCATTCAAAGCCGGCACGGACGACTTGCGGGAGAGCCCTCTGCTCGAACTCGCCAAGCGCTTGATCGGAGAGGGAATCGAGCTATCGATTCACGACGCGTTCGTATCGCTCGCGCACTTGCACGGCCCCAACCGCGCGTTTCTCGAGCAAAAGCTTCCCCACATCACGCGACTCCTGCGCGAAAATCTCGAACAGGCGCTCGACGGCGCGGAGGTCGTGGTGATCGGACACGCGGGAGCGCTCTACGCTCGCGACGAGCAGTGGCGCGCGCAGGGAAAGATCGTCCTGCGGCTGACATGAATCTGCTCGTCGTATGCGCCCGCCCGCCGTGGCCCCCGCTGATGGCCGATGCCATGACCGTGGACCGGCTGGTCCGCTTCCTCGCCGCGCGCGGACACGCGGTCGATCTGCTCTGCTTCACACAAGACGCGACCGCGGAAAAGAACCTGCGCGACGGCCTCGCGGGCGTGTGTCGCGAAATCGCGAGCGTTCGCCTGCCGCGCTGGCGCTCCTATGCGAATACCGCGCTGACGCTGCCGCGCGGACTACCGATGCAAGTGCAGTACTACCGCTCGCGCGCGATGCAGCGCGCGATCGAGCAACTCATGGCCCGCGGCAATTACGACGCCCTCTACACCCACCTGATCCGGATGGCCGAGTACACGCGGCGGCTTCCGATCGCGAAGGTGCTCGGCGTTCAGATCTCGCAAGCCCTGAACCTCGGACGCATGCACGCGCACAGCTCGGATCCCATGCGTCGGCTCTTCTATCGGATCGAGTCCGCGAAGGTTCGCCCCTACGAGGCGGAGGTCTGCGCCGACTACGAGCGGGTCTTCTTGTGCGGCCCGTCGGACATCGCGGCCATCGAAGAAACGGCGCCGATCCCGAACGCGAGGATCTGCCCGCACGGCCAGGACATCCCGCCGATCGAGCGCGTGCGCAAGGCCACCCGCGTTCCGGGGTCGATCGCAATCTCCGGCGTAATGTCGACCTACACCAACGTGGATGCCGCGAGCTGGTTTGCGCGCGAGATCTTTCCACTCGTCGAGCGGCAGGTTCCCGAAGCCAGACTCTGGATCGTCGGGCGCAATCCGCAGCGCGCGGTTCGCGCCCTCCAGCGACAGGACAAGGTCACCGTCACGGGCGAGGTCCCGGACGTGTACGACTGGCTGTGTCGAGCCGAGGTGGCCGTCGCGCCGCTCCGGATCGGTGCCGGCATGCAGAACAAGATCGTGCAGGCGATGGCGTGCGAACTCCCCGTCGTGGCGACGTCCGTCGCCAACGAAGGCATCGGCGCAAATCCGCCATCCCAGATCCTGCTGGCAGACGCTGCGCACGAAATGGCCGACGCCGTGATCGCCTTGCTTCGCGATGCGGAGCTGCGGCGCAACGTCGGCGTTGCGGCACGCAAATTCGTCGAGTCTCATTGGAGCTGGGAGGCACACTTCGAGCGTCTCGAGGCATGGCTCGAAGAAGCCATCGAAATCCACCGCAACGCCCGCTGAACCGGGCTGACACGGCTGCTAGGCGCGGGACAGCATCGCGGCACAGTCAGTCGAGCGATCACGAATTTAAACCGGCGATATCAGCGATGAATCCAAGAAGAACGCGAAGCCTCGGCACTGTTCATGCCTGACTCGCTATCATCACTCGAGCGCGGAGGACGCCTCGCTTCAGATCGCCCTTGCGGACGCCAAAAGCACAGGAACCATAATCGATTTCAGAAATTGGGATTACGAATCCGATGTGTGGACTTTTCGGAATCATCGATAGCCTAGGGGTACCGCGAGAACTACCACTCGCAGCCATGCGAGATGCAATGGCGCACCGCGGGCCGGATGCAAAAGGAAGCTGGCAATCTTCCTGCGGACGCGTCGCACTCGCTCATCGACGATTGGCGGTGATCGACCTTTCTCCTGAATCAGCACAACCGCTCACTTCTCACGACGGCGCGTACACGATCGCGTTCAATGGTGAAATCTACAATTATCGAGAACTACGCGACGAACTTCGAAAGCTAGGGCATCGATTCAAGAGCGAGGGCGACACGGAAGTCATAATCGAGTCCTACCGCGCTTGGGGTCGCGCTAGCCTCGATCGATTCAATGGCATGTTTGCGTTCGCATTATATGATGCGAACCTGGACGCTGTCTTGCTGGCACGTGATCGGGCCGGCGAAAAGCCGCTCTACTACCGATGGAACGGCCACCGATTGGCGTTCGCCTCAGAATTGAAGTCGTTGCTGCTGATGCCGGATGCAGCAGCAACGATCGATCTTTCAGCCTTCAATTATTACCTTGCATATGGATACACACCTCCTGGTCAGTCGATGTTGTCCGGCTACCGAAAGCTACCCCAAGGGCACTCGCTCTGGGTGGAACTCGGAAAGAATCAATACACGGAAGCTCCATACTGGTCACTTCCGGCAGAAGGAAGCCTAGAGCCGCTCGATGGACCCGACGCGGATCGAGTCGTCGAGGATTTCCTGATCCGCTCGGTGCGCAGGCAATTGGTCGCAGACGTTCCCATCGGAATCTTGTTGAGCGGAGGCCTCGACTCATCGCTGATCACTGCGCTCGCAGCCGTCCATGGAGGCGGGGCGATCAGAACCTTCAATGTCTCATTTCCAGGAGCTGGAAGCGCGGACGAGTCAGCTCACGCGCGCTTGGTTGCGGATTACTTCGGGACGGAACACCACGAAATCCCGGTGGGCGAACTGACCCATGACATTCTGGATACGCTGGCGAGGCAATATGACGACCCGATCGCCGATCATGCCATCATCCCTACGAGTTTGCTGTCACGAGCAGTTCGGGCGCACTGCACGGTCGCCCTGACTGGCGATGGGGCTGACGAATTATTTGGCGGCTACCACCATTACAATTGGTTCGCCCTCTCGGAGCGGGCGCGAGCATTCTTACCGGGTTCGTTACGGAAATGGATCGCCTCTTCCGCCTTCCACCTGCCTCTGGGATCGCGCGGGCGCAATCACCTGCTGGGCCTCGGGATGAGCGCCGAGCGCAGCGTGTCGCACATCAACTTGTTCTTCGATTCAAATTTCAGAGAAAGACTCGTACCGGCGATCCGCGAAATGCCCGCGGAATTTCGCGATCAACCGGAATCCTTCAAGGGAAGCCTCGCTGAAGGTGCGTATTCTCCGGTTGGGAGAGCGACGCGAAGCGACTTTCGTAGCACACTCGTTGATGCCTACCTCGTCAAAACCGATCGCGCGAGCATGCTGCATTCGCTGGAACTGCGCGCCCCATTTCTAGACGTCGATCTCATCGATCTCGCCTTCGGCAGAATTGCGCCTCGCCTACGAGCGACGGAATGCTCCAAGAAGATTCTCCTGAAGCGACTTGCCGCGAGACTCTTGCCAAAGAATTTCGACCGCAAACGCAAGCAGGGATTCACGATGCCTCTCGGGCGCCTATTCGGTGGGTCCTGGCGCGCCTCTATCGATGAAGTTTTCGATTCGGCGCCGCCTGAGATCTTCGATCGACGGGTAATCGAGACGTTATGGAGAGACCCTCGGCAGCGTGAGTCCAATACTTCGCGCTTGTTCTCTCTGGTGATGTTCGAAAAGTGGAGACGCGTCTATGGCGCATCGATGCCATAGAGGAGCCAAACAGGATCACGCGCTCGATCTCTATCAACGCGATTTTCGCTATCTTGACTGCCTGAGCGCGACCATTGTTCAACTGAGATGTGACGCTGCCGGGGTGCGGACGCAACAGCAACGACGTGGGCTCGAGGTTTGAGGCGTGAACTTCTTCCAGAAGCTGATTCTGCGAGCGACACCCGCCTCGCTGCAGAATTTTGCGCTGAGCGCCAGGGGTTACCAGATTCACCGTTTTCGATACACACCCTATTTCTTTCGCCGTCTTGCAGAACTCGAACGGACGGCATCTGCAACGCTCGATCAGCTCCATGAGATCCAATGGATGCGACTCGCCACTAGAGTGGAGTGGGCGCGTCGCAATGTTCCGTTCTACCGCGATCTCCCGCCGCCATCCGAACGAAAGGATCCCGTAGAAGCAATGCGGGAAACGCTCGAATCGATTCCGCCGCTCGAAAAAACGGAGTACGCGAAGGACCCGACGCGCTTCGTGGGTACCGACAAACCGCATTGGAAGCTGATCAAGAACCACACGAGCGGCACCACGGGCACCGCCCTCGAATTCCTGCACACGCGAGCCGCTCTCGCGGAGGAGTACGCAACCGTATGGCGGATGTATCGCCGGAACGGAGTCGGACTCAGCGATCCTCGACTCAGCTTTGGTGGCAATATCGTCGTTCCGTTCGATATCGACTCACCGCCGTTTTGGCGGACCAACTACTATGGTCGCCAAACGCTCTTTTCGACATATCACATGAAACCCGAGAATCTCGGAATCTATGTATCGGCGCTTCACAAGATGCAAGCGCGATGGGTTCAAGGCTATCCCTCGTCGCTGTACGTGATGGCCAGGGCACTGCTCGACGCGGGTCGCCCGCTGCCTCGGGGGCGCCTGGCTGGCGTTTTTACTTCCTCCGAGCGGCTCCTGGCCTTTCATCGAGATGTCATAGAAGCGGGCTTCGGCGCGCCAGTCATCGATCGATACGGAACGAGTGAGTTCGCGGTCTCGATGATCAGTTGCGGTAATCGTCGCCTGCACCTCGACATGGAATTCGGAATCGTCGAAGTCGAACCGATCGAAAGCGACGACGCAGGCGTGCGCGGTTCGCTTTTGGTGACAGGGCTGGCGCCCGACGCGATCCCGTTTTTTCGCTACCGAATTGGCGATATCGGAACGCGCTGCAAGAAGCCCTGCCCGTGTGGTCGACCCGGGGAGGTGTTTTTCGACGTCGAAGGTCGAGAAGACGACTTCGTGATGACGCCTGACGGTCGACTGATCGGGCGCCTGGATCACATCTTCAAGGGGCAGGCTGACGTTGCGGAGGCGCAAATCCTGCAGGATCGAAAAGAAGCCATCAAAGTTCTCATAGTTCCACGCCTACACTACAAAAAGTCGTCCGAGCGACACTTGCTCGGCGCGATTCGCGAGCGGCTTGGAGACGAAATCGAAGTCGAGATTGAAACGGTCAGCGGAATACCGCGAGAACCGAATGGCAAGTTCCGCGCCGTCAAATCAGCCCTGGGGCACCTGCAGCCCGGTCGCGCAGCGATCTGAATCGCTCGAAAGCGCGCGATTCAATCGTCCCTGCCGGTCAAACAACTCAGCTGACGTTCTAGATTGCGAAATTGCTCGAGTCGATCTTCTAGGTCGAGAATGAGCTTCGTCGACACCCGAATCGATTGGGCGGTATCACCCTGCTCTCCACGGGCAATCCGCTCGGCGATGGCTTTGTACATCAACTTATAGGTAACCATCTTGTTGACGCGAAAACGCCTCAGCACTCGAGAAGAATTCTCGGCGAGATAACTCGAATTGTTGATCATCCGGGCCGTCACGTCACCAGCCCGGAGTTCTACGTACTCCTGTAATCCGATCCTCTCGCTTCCCTTGTCGGTCAGCGCCATCGTGAAATACGCGCCGTTTCGCAGCGTCACCGAACAATTGAGGGTTCCCGACGGACTCTGATCGAGATCCATCGATTCCACTTCGTCGTAACCATTGAGGTACAAGAAGTGATCGATCCAATGGCACCCGTTCGAGATCAGGCGACTCTTGGAGTTCGGCCACCGGTACCAATGTAGGTCGGGAAGAGGCACCTCATATACGATGCAGTGGTAGTCGATTGGCGCTTCCACGGATTGGCGCAGGTCTGTGATCGCGTAGTCGTTCAGCGGAGAATACCGCTTGTGGAAGCAGCCGAAGTATCCGCCATTGCTGGTGCCCAGAGCCGCGAGCAATTCCGTCAGCTGATTTGCATCCACGGCCAGCGGTTTCTCGACCACCGCGTAGGCATCCACTGCAAGCGCTGCGACTGCCAGCGGCGCGTGCGTGTGGTGGTAGCCAGCGATCAGATAAACCTCGTAGTCACTGTCATCACGGGGTATCGGCCCAGTATCCCAACCGGGACTCCCATGCGAGATCGGCGGAATTTGGGTCGGATCCACTTCGTGGATCTTCGCGACTTCGATCTGCCGATGGATGTTCGGCAAAATGTTGGTTTTCGCATAGTGGCCGTAGCCAAAAAGAACTCCGCGCTTTCTCCGCTTATGCGACGCCCCGCGGCGCTCCGTAGGTTTGTACTCGGTCTTCTCGCGAACTTGCGTAGGCGGTCTGGTGGAAAGCAATCGAGCGGACGACCAATCGACCTTTGCGACCAGCTCACCGAGACACTTCGCCAGTTCGCTGCGCTCCCACTCATGAAGCTCATACCCCGAATACGCCGTCCAGCCCCTGAGTTTTTTCCACCAATCACCGCGCAGGCTCGGCGGGTCGCACGCAGAGAGATACCGGATTACGTCATCGCGCGGGCTCTCCGATACACCGATGGGCAGGCCGATAAAGAAATCCTCGGGTAGAACGATGCGCTCGATGCAAGCCGGAAAACCCGGGGCGATGAATGCGACGGCTTCGCCAATCGCGTGGGTTCCGCCCGAAGGCACTTGTACGATCTCTCCGATTCCGAATGAAACGAATTTCTCGTTCCGGTATTTCTCCTGCATTCGCGACACGACTTTGCGCCAGACTTCGACGAATCCGACTTCCTGCAGGTAGTTCCACAATAGACGGGCGCTTCGCGGTCGAACGAAGTAGATATTCGTGAGCTCTTCGAGGTTGGCGAACGCATGGATTCGTATCCGGTAGTCCAGGTGGCCACAGTAGTAATCGAGGAACGTGTCCTCCCACTTTTCGCCGAGCAGAAATCTCATCGCGCGCGCTTCCCTTCGCCCGCCAGACCACACCTCGCCATGCGGCGGATCATACCATCGTTATCTGCATGCATGCGGCATTGACCCACGCGGGCAGCGCACAGTGGCATCGAGCCATCCATCCGTGCAACCCTGAATCGAACGCCCCGGGTACGCGATGGAGCACATTTGCCGCGCTGGAAAGGAGAGCCAATTGTCGTTTCCCCTCGGTCTCGGCGACGCACTAGCAGTCTTCGCACTGGTCGCGCTTGCAGCATCGGTTCAGGCTTCGGTGGGATTCGGACTCGGCCTGATCAGCGCGCCACTGCTCTTCTTGATCTACCCACCGCTGGTTCCGGGACCGCTGATGGCCGCGACGATCCTGCTGGCACTCCTCATCGCTTTTCGCGAAAGAGGCGCAATCGATGTGAGTGGGCTCGGATTCGCACTCGCCGGACGGGTGGTCGGCACGCTGGTTGCGGCGTTCGTGTTGAGCACGCTGTCCGCCAAGGCCTTCGATGTGCTCTTCGCGGGCCTGGTTCTACTCGGGGTCGCGCTCAGCACCTCAAGCCTTCACGTCACTCCGGGTCCCGTATCGGCAACGGCGGCGGGCGCTCTCTCGGGATTCATGGGAACACTGTCGTCGATCGGTGGCCCGCCGATGGCGCTGCTCTACCAGTGGGAAAGCGCGGCGCGTCTGCGCGGCACCCTCTCCGGCTTCTTCGTGATCGGCTCGTCCCTATCGATAGCGGCCCTGGCAATCGTGGGCCGCTACGGGAGCGAAGAAGTCGTGCTTTCGATCTACCTGTTGCCGGCGATCTGCGCGGGATTTCTGGCGTCGAAATGGATTCAAAAAGCCATGGAGCGCTTCGGAGCGAGACCCCTCATCCTATGGCTCTCGTTTCTCGCAGCGATAGGCGTTCTCTACCGAGTGCTCGGCGGCTGACGTCCCGGAAGTGGGGAACCCCCCCGAGTCGAACGATGACGACACGCGCGGGCGCAGAGACCGGTAGCGTACGCGTATTCGAATTCACGCTCGGCGCAATCTGCAGGCTGTGTCGAACTTGGGCCCGCTCGACCCGTCGCCTACCCACCTGGCGCCGACAACAATGACGCAGACTCGATCGAAGCGGATCCAACATCTTTCGAAATCCCAACGCCTCGCCGATTCCCTCTGAGAGGTAACTCCGCGTCGCGATCAATTGCTCGCAGTCCACATTCCCGATAGAATTCGCCAAATGTTCCAGCCGTTCCGCTGCCCTTGCCGCGCAGGCTGTCATTGAGATTCACATGCGCCTCGCGCTCGTGAACCTTACCGGCGGCGGGCTGAGCGGCGGATATCAAAAATACCTTCGACGCCTCGCGCCGCTGTTGCGCAACCATCCCCGAGTCGACGCACTCGATAATTTCGTTCCGAACTCTGCGGCCGTCGCGCTCGCCGAAGCGGGAATGGAATCTCTGACCCCCTATTCACCGAAGGACGCCATCAAGGGCTTTCCGGAGCTTCGTGCAGCGGTTCGCGATTTCGGCGCAGACGCCGTATTCATTCCAACTGCCCGTTGGTTGGACTTCGGCGGCGTTCCAACCGTCGTCATGCTGCGAAACATGGAACCGCTGGTGTTTCCGTTGGCTGGAAACTCCCTTGTCGAAGGCGGCAAGAATCTCGCGCGCGCCTGGGCGGCAAGGCGGGCGTGTCGGCGCGCAGATCGAGTCATCGCCGTGTCTGGTTATGTCAAGAACTTCCTCGAACAGAAATGGAGGCTGCCCGCTGAAAAACTCGACGTCGTCTTTCACGGAGTCGATGCGCCCGCCAACGAGATGGCGCGTCCGCGAGCGCTTGCTTCGCTCGATGCTCCCTTTGTTTTCGCGGCGGGCTCGATTCGCCCCGCCCGGGGCCTCGAAGATGTCATTCAGGCAGTCTCGATCTTGCGCGATCAGGCTGTCGCGATTCGAGTCGTGATCGCAGGTGATACGCGAGGGGCGCATTTCGAGACCCACTACCGGAAGATGATGTCGCTCGCCGATCGACTGTCCGTCAGCGCGCTGATTACCTGGGCGGGTCAGCTCGATCCAAAGGAGATGGCCTGGTGCTACCAGCATGCCCGCATTTTTGCGATGACGAGTCGCGTCGAGGCGTGCCCGAATACGAGCCTCGAAGCGATGAGTCACGGTTGCCTGTGCGTCTCCACGGATTCCCCTCCGATGCCCGAGTTCTTCGGAAAGGCGGCCCTCTTCTATTCCGCGGGCGACGCCCGAGGCCTCGCCAATCGGATCCATGACCTGCTGTCCGCCAGCCACGCCGAGGCAGAAAGGCTATCCGCGGCGGCGATCTCCAGGGTCGAACGATTCAAATGGGAAGCTACAGCCGACGCGACGATCGATGCGCTCTCGCGCGCCATCACGAGCTCGCGACACGGGAGGGAAGATCATTCCGGGTAATCGCAGAAAGGTAGTCCTTCTCGAACAACGGAACGACCTCGGATCAGCCGTTCGCCGCGCGCTCGACGAATGTGGACTGCTCGGCGGCATAACATCTTCGACGAGAGTTGCCCTCAAGCCAAACCTGACATTCCCATACTTCAAACGCGGAGTCACGACTTCGCCAAGCGTCGTTCGTGAAGTCGTCCGTGTCTTGAAGGATTACACGATGCACATCGCGATCGTCGAATGTGACGGCGGATATGGGGCGTGGAAGGTCGAAACCGCGTTCGAGGGTCACGGCCTATACGAAATCGGTCGCGAACTGGGCGTCGAGATCGTCAACCTCCACCAAGGTGCTAGTGAACTCATCTCCTTCAAAGCCCGAGGCAAGATCCATCAGGTTCCGCTCCCCACTCGCTTACTTCGCGAAACAGATCTGTTCATCAGCATGCCTGTGCCCAAGGTCCATTGCATGACGGGCTTGACGCTGGGGTACAAGAATCAATGGGGATGCGTCCCCGATGACATGCGACTGCGCCGACACTACATCTTCAACGACGCAATCGTGGCCATCAACCAGGCGCTCGAGCCGGCTGTGCTGGCCGACGGAACCTACTTCCTCGACATCAGCGGACCCCTAGAGGGCACCCCAGTGAAGTTGGATCTCATCATCGCGGCGACGGATGTGGGCTCCTTCGATCGATATGTATCGGAATTCATGGGATGGTCTTGGCGCGACGTTCCCCATCTGAGGCGCGCCGCTGACCTCGGCAGCTTGCCCACCGACCTCGGTGAGATTGATTTCAATGTTGCACCCGAGGAAAAACGCACGCATGTATTTCGAATGAAGCGCACGTTGCGCAATCACATCGCTCATGCCGGATTCGTGAGTCGCTTCATTACCTGGTTGGGCTACGAATCCTGGTTTGGTCGGGTCGTTTTACACAAGATCCTCTACGCGATCGTTGGAGAAAACGTGCCGCCGAGCCCCGAGGACGCCGACACGCGGCAACAGCATGGATGAATCGTGAAACGGAAGATCGCATTTCTCGAAGCCAACGAGATCCCGTTTCGGGTCTTCGATGACTACATCGCGAGCCGGCCGAATTCGCAGTTGGCCCGCAGCCTGCCGCGCTGTCGGCAGTACACCACCCGCGCGCCGGACACCTGCCGGCTCTCGCCATGGATCACCTGGCCCACGCTCCAGCGCGGCGTCAACAACGAGAAGCACGGGCTGCTTTCCTTTGGTCAGTCGCACGCCGAGGCCGATACAAATTATCCGCCGATCTGGCAACTCCTGGTCAAGCGTGGGGTTCGCGTGGGAGTCTTCGGCCAGCTGCACACCTGGCCGCTGCCGGAGCGCGCGGAGCGCTACGCGTTCTATGTTCCCGACACCTTCGCGTCCACGCCCGAGAGCCATCCGGATGCGCTCACGCCGTTTCAAAACTTCAACCTGATCATGGCGAGACAATCGCCGCGAAACGTCTCGCCGGCGTTCGACCTCGGATCGCTCGCGGCTTTCTTGCTGCGCGCTCCGCGCCTGGGACTTCGCTTGAAGACGTTGCTGGCAATCGCGCGCCATCTGATCGAGGAGCGAACGCAAGGCTGGAAGCGCGCGCGGCGCCGCACCTTCCAGCCAGTGCTCGCGTTCGACCTCTACATGAAGCAGCTCGAGCAAGAGCGACCCGATTACTCCTGCTTCTTCACCAATCACGTCGCATCCGCGATGCACCGCTTCTGGGCGGCGCGTTATCCCGACGAGTACGAGCAGCTCGAGTTGAGCCCGGAGTGGAAGCGCCGATATGCGGGTGAAATCTTCTTCGCGATGGATTGGCTCGACGCGATGTTCGGCCGGATGATTGCGTTCGCACAGCGCAATCCAGACTACCTGATCGTGACGGCGTCGAGCATGGGGCAGGCTGCCTCCAGCGGCCGCCGGATCGACAATCAGCTCTACCTCCGCGAGCCCGCCAAGCTGCTGAATCACGCCGGGCTGACGCCCGCCGATTGGTCACAGAGACCCGCGATGGACCCGACCGTGAGCCTGCTCGTCAGCGTCGAGAAGGCGGGCCAGCTCGACCAGTACCTCGCGCGGCTCTCGATCGATGGCACGCCAATCCGGGTCAGCGTTCGGCACGGAACGCTGTTCGACCTCTGGCTCGGCCAGGCGAACCTCGAGCCGCGCCCCGACCTCATCACGCTCAATGGTGTCCCGGTTTCGTACGCGAACCTCGGATTCGAACTGGTCGCCATCGAAGACGAGGCGAGCAGCACGGGATACCACGTCCCGGAAGGATCCCTGTTCGTCTACGACCCCAGGGACGCCTCGTTCAAAGACGGAAATCGCCCGGGAGTAGCCACGACCGACGTCGCACCGGCGATCCTTGCAAATTTCGGAGTGGAGATTCCGGACTACATGAACGCGCCAGGCGCGATCCGGCTCTAGTCCAACGGATCTTCCTCTAGTCCAGCGGATCGGCCTCTAACCCAGCGGATTCGCCTCTAGTCCAACGGATTCGCCTCTAGTCCAACGATTTTGGGGCCGTGCGCTCCTCGGCCCACGACTGCCGGTGGTTCGCTTCCGGAAGGTGCACCTCCCAGCACGTCACCGAGCAGAACACCAACGCGGTCCGCTTGCGATTGCAGGTGGAAACGTTGCACACCCAGTAGAGGGAGCCGAGTTCGATCGAATCCTTGCACGCGCTGCAGCGGCGCCAGCGCCTTCCGTCGCTCAACAGATGATCTCCCGGGTCGAAACGCTCAATCTCCTTTCGCATCGCGCTGGCCGGCGCGAATGCAGCGGGCGCTAACTTTTCGGCATCCCCGCACGATACACGACACCCGCTCCGGCGAGCTCATAGCTCTTTACCGAACTCGGGATCAGCACGGAGGCGCCGCGCGCCAAATCGAAGCTTTCTCCCAGCTCGCGGTCCGCAAGCGTCATTGCTCCTTCTACCGCGAACAGGATCTCCACGCCGCGCGAGCTGGCGCTCCTCCAGGGCTCGGCTTCGGAAACGCTGAGCACCGCCAATTCGAACTCGTCGGCGGGCGTTTCGAAGATCCGCTCGACGGATGAGACCTCACGCGGCCAGAGGGTCTTTGCCGCTCGCGACTCGAAGCGGAGCAGCTGGCAGAGTTCCGGAATGTCGACGTGTTTCGCCGTCAATCCGCCTCGCAGCACGTTGTCGGAATTGCCCATGATCTCGATCCCGACGCCTGCGAGATAGCTGTGCAGCACGCCCGCGTCGAGGTACATCGCCTCACCGGGAGCCAACTCGACGAGATTCAGAAACAGCGGAGCGAGCACACCGGCGTCTCCCGGATACAGCGCGGCCAGCGCGCTCATCCAGCGCGCGACCGGATCTTCCGAGCGTCGATCGGCGCTCGCCAAGGCCTGATCGATCGCGCGTGCGACCCGATTCGCGGACGCCGTCCACACCGCCGTAAAAAGGCCCTCGAGCGCGCGGGAATCGCCGTCGCGCTCGACGGCCTCGATCTCGCGCGAAAATCCGTCGATCTGCGATTCTCGAAAGGCGCGCGCGATCTCCGCTGTCGGTCGAAAGCCACACAGCGCCGAGAACGGCGACAGCGCGCAGATCAACTCGGGCTTGGGGCGCGGATCGGGATAGTTTCGCTCCCGCGCCTTGAGCGCGATGCCGGCCGCGTTTTCCCGCTCGAAGCCGTCGCGAGCCTGTTCGCGGTCCGGGTGCGCTTGGATCGAAAGCGGCTGGCTGGCAGCCAGCAGCTTGAAGAGAAACGGCAGCTCGCCGCCGAAGCGCGCTGCGACCGCTTCGCCGAGAACCCCCTTCGGATCCTCGCGCAAGAGTTCCGGCAGCGGAATCAAGTCGCCGCGACATCGCACCCGCGACGGATCGCTCGGGTGGGCGCCCATCCAGATCTCGGCCTGTGGACGAGGCGACGGAATCGGCTGGCCGAGCAACTCGGCGATCGCGCTGCGGGAACCCCACGCGTACTCCCGGATCGGATTCTCGAGCGGACAGATCCCGGCCATGCTCGCCTTCGTCGCCTCCCCCGACCATCGACCCGATCGGCGCGGATTAGCCAGATTCGAGTCCGCAGCCGCGGATCTTCTGTAGCAGGGTCTTGTAGCTGATGCCCAGCAGGCCAGCCGCCTGTTTTCGATTCCAATCGGTGTAGCGAAGAATCTGGCCGATGGTCTCGCGCTCGGCTTCTTGGGCGGCGAGGCGGCCGACTTCGCGCAGCGGGATCTCGCCAGCGGTCCGTTCCGAGTGCGCGATGAATTCCGCGAGCGCGCTGAATCCCGCGCTTCCCGCGCGCTCGCGCTCGTGCAGCTCACTGAGAACGCTGCGGTCGGTCTCGAGCACGATCACGCGTTTGACCATGTTCTCGAGCTCGCGGACGTTTCCGGGGAACGAGTGGCGCTGGAACGCGTCCATCAACTCCCCGCTGATGGCCGGAACCGCCCTGCCGTAGAGCGACGAGTAACGCTGCAGGAAGGACTCGACGAGAATCGGAATTTCCTCGAGGCGTTCGCGCAGCGGAGGGATCGTTACGCTGACGACGTTCAGCCGAAAGAACAGATCTGCCCGAAACGCGCCTTCCGCGACCATGTCTTCGAGCTTGCGATTGGTCGCACACACGACGCGCAGATCGACCTTGACTTCGACGTTTCCACCGAGTCGCGTGAACTCGTGGTCCTGCAGCACCTGCAGCAGCTTGGCCTGCAGCGACGGGCTCATCTCGCCGATCTCATCGAGGAAGATGGTTCCCTTGTCGGCGTGTTCGAATTTTCCCGTCTTGCGGCGCGCCGCGCCGGTAAAGGCGCCCTTCTCGTAGCCAAAGAGCTCGCTCTCGAGAAGGTCTTCGGGAAGCGCCGCGCAGTTGACCTTGACGAAGGGGTGCTCGGCGCGGCTCGACACGGTGTGGGCGGTTCGCGCGACGATCTCCTTGCCGACCCCGCTCTCGCCCTGGATCAGCACCGTCACATTCGTCTCGCCCACCTGTTCGAGCACGGAACGAATCTCCAGCATCGCCGGGCTCACCCATACCACGCCGTCCCTGTAGCGCTGCAGCTCGTCGCTCAACATCTGGCGCTGGCGCTCGAGAGATTTGATTTCCAACACCTTGTCGAGCGTGAGCTGCAGCTCCTCTTCTTCGAAGGGTTTGGTGATGTAGTCGGATGCGCCGATCTGCATGGCTTCCACGATCGTGCTCGCCTTGCCGACCACCGAGAGCATGATCACCGGCGTGCCGGCATGGCGTTCGCGAATGCGCCGAAGCGTCTCGAGACCGTCGGTGCCAGGCATCATCACGTCGAGCAGGATCAGATCCGGAGCCGCTCCACCCTCGAGCAGCGCGAGCGCGCAGCGCCCGTCTTCCGCGGAATCGACGTCGTAGCCCAACAGCTCGAGGAGATTCGCCAGATAGGTTCGAATGCCCTCGGCGTCGTCGACCACGAGAATGCGGAACCCGCGATCCGGAAGGCCGTGCTTCGCCTGTTTCTTCGACGCAGCCGGCTTCTGACGCGCGGCCATCAGCTGCGATCTCCCATTCCGGCCGGATCGGCGGAGCTGGAAACCGGAATCGTGAACACGAAGCGGCTTCCCCGCTCCACGCCGGCTTCGCACGAGATTTCTCCTGCGTGCGCTTCGACGAGGCGCTTGCAGATTGCGAGGCCGAGCCCGAGTCCGCGAGCGCCCTTTTCGTCTGCGAGCTGCACGTAGGGATCGAAGATGCGCTTTCGATAAGCCGGTTCGACGCCGCGGCCTTCGTCGGAGACGCAAAATTCCACGCACGGGCGCTCGAGCCCGCCGCTTCGGGTATGGGATACCGCGCGCGTCGCGATTTCGATCGAGCCACCCGGCGGCGAAAACTTGATTGCGTTGCCCAGCAGGTTGATCAGGACCTGCTCGAGGCGAGTCCGGTCGAATCGCGCCCGATCCGCATCGTCCGCGATGTCCACCCGGACCTCCAGTTTCGCCTCGTCGAACAGCGGCCGAAGCAGCGCGACGACTTCATCCACCACGGGCGCCAACTCGGCGTGGGTGATCTCGAGAACCTCGCCGTCCGATGATCGGCGCGACGCCTCGAGCAGGTTGCCGATGAAGAGATCCAGACGCCGACAGGCCTTCGAGGACTCGACGAGAAAGCTGCGCTGCTCGTCGTTGAGCGATCCGATCTTTTCGGAAAGCAGCAGGCGGTTGTAGCCGCTGATGATCGTCACGGGCGTGCGCAACTCGTGGCTGACGACGCCGAGCAACTCCTCGCGCTCGTCCGTTTCGCGCCGCAGACGCTCTCGCAAATCCTCGACTTCTCGATTCACACGGTGCATCTGCTGGCTCGCATGAAGAAGTTCTCGCTCGAGAGTCCGGACGCGAGTCACGTCCTCGATCAGCCAGGCGAAGCCTTCGGAACCCGCCGCTCCGTCCGCGAGTCGGCAGCGGACGCTGCGAAGCGAGCCATCGACTCGCTTGAGCGCGCACTCGACGCTCAGGCGTGCCGCGCAATCGGGCAGACCCGCGCCGGTATCCGAAAACAGATCGCGCAGCGGCCGACCCAGCAGCTCGGACGCAGAGCCGAAGCCGGCCATTTCGACCAGGCGCTCGCTCGCCCAGCGGATGCGGTCAGCCGACGCGACGACCAGGCCCGCGGAGATCGCGTCCGCGAGAGCGTCGAGCGGCTCTGCGACGGGTCCTCGGGTCTCACACGCTGTCGCCTCGCTCATCCGCTGCCTCATGCGCTCGCGACGCCGCGCCCGCGCGACCGATCCGAACTCGATCGACACGCACAGCGCGGCCGCGGGCACCTCGCCCCGATGGGAACCCACAGCACTCATCGCCTCGACCGCGGTTTCGCTTTAACGCGATTTTCTGAGTGCTGACAAGCACTTCGGGAGTGATCCGGCATCCGGCCGAGCCTATGATCGACGCGCGCGGGCGGCTGTATGCCGCGCAGTCCGCGGGCCCGGCCGCCTTGATAACGGGTTCGGCCGCCTTGATAACGGGCCCGGCCGCCTTGATAACGGGCCCGGCCTCGCTGATAAGATTGGGCGACCCATGCCGACCTCCCGAAAACAGCCCGGCGCAAGGCGTCGCGTCGACGAGTTGGTCGAACAGCTGGGTCGCCACGGACGCCTGTATTACCTGGAGGATCGCCCGGAAATCTCAGACGCCGAATACGACGCGCTGTACGCGGAACTCGTCGCGCTCGAAGCCGCGCATCCCGAGCTGCGAAGAGCGGACTCGCCCAGCGCGCGAGTCGGCGCTCCGCCGACCCAGGGTTTTGCGCCCGTCGAACACCGCGTGCCAATGCTCTCGCTCGACAACGCGATGGACAGCGCTGAAATGCTCGCGTTCGACGAGCGAATGCGGCGCGCGCTCGAGGTCGCAGGCGAAATCGAATACCTCGCCGAGCCCAAACTCGACGGTGCGGGAATCGAACTGCTCTACGCGTCGGGGCGGCTCGTCGTCGGATCCACGCGCGGCGACGGACGCGTCGGCGAGGATGTGACCGCAAACCTCCGCTTCTGCGAAGCCATTCCGCTCGCCTTGCGCGCCGGCACGCGCTTTGGCGAGCGCGTCTCGGTGAGAGGCGAAGTGACGCTTCCGATCGCGCGCTTCGAGCGCCTCAACGCGGCGCGCTTGCAGCGCGGACTCGAAGCCTTCGCCAACCCGCGCAACGCCGCCGCGGGCTCGCTCCGCCAGATCCACGACGTCGACCGGGAACGCCTGCGCTCACTCGACTTCCGCGCCTACGCGGTCGAAGAGGGCTTGCCAAAGGGCACGAAGACCCAACACGAAGTGATCGAGACGCTCGCGGATTGGGGTTTCGCGCCCAGCCCGCACGCCGAAATCTGCGAGAACGCCGAAGCGGTGATCCGCTACCACGCGCGCATGCTCGCCACGCGCAACGAACAGCCGATCGAAATCGACGGGACCGTCGTCAAGCTGAACCGCCTCGACCACCAGCGCGAACTCGGAGCGCTGACGCGCGCTCCGCGTTGGGCGATCGCGTTCAAGTTTCCACCCCAGCAGGCGACGACGCTCGTGGCGGCGATCGACGTCCAGGTCGGACGCACGGGAGCCCTGACCCCGGTGGCGCGCCTGGCGCCGGTGCGCGTCGGCGGCGTGACCGTCACGAGTGCATCGCTCCACAACCAGGACGAGATCGAGCGCAAGGATGTGCGGGTCGGCGACACCGTCGTCGTTCAGCGCGCCGGCGACGTCATTCCGCAGATCGTGATGGTCGTGCGCGACAAACGGCCCGCAAAGACGCGGCGCTTCAAGCTTCCCGTTCACTGCCCGATCTGCCAAGCCGCGACCGTGCGCCTCGAGGACGAGGTCGTCACGCGCTGCCCGAATCTCGATTGTCCCGCGCAGCTGAAGAACAACCTCCGTCACCTCGCGAGCCGTGGCGCGCTGGACGTAGAGGGCCTGGGCGAGAAACTCATCGACCAGCTCGTCGAGCGCGGCGACGTCGAGCGCCTCTCGGACGTGTTCGCGCTCGACGCCGCGGCGCTGACGGCGCTGGAGCGAATGGGCGCGAAATCCGCCGCGAATCTGCTCGCGAGCCTCGAACGCGCAAAGATGACCACGCTTGCGCGCTTCTTGATTGCGCTCGGAATCCGACACGTGGGCGACGGCGTGGCCGAACTCCTCGCCGCGCATTTCGGAGAACTCGAGCGGATCCTCGCCGCGAGCCGTGAAGAACTCGAAGCCGTCGAGGGCGTCGGACCGACGATCGCCGAAAGCCTGGTGGCGTTTGCGGGCGACGCGCGCAACGCGGCCGAGATCGCGCGCATGCGCGAGCTCGGCGTACACTGGCCCGCCGCCGAACCCGCACCATCCGCGGGCGACGCGTTGGCGGGAAAGATCTTCGTCGTGACCGGAACCCTCGCCAGCATGACGCGCGACGAAGCCAAGCGCCGCATCCGCGCCCAAGGCGGCAAGGTCACAGCTTCAGTTTCGAAGAAAACCGACTACGTGGTCGTCGGAAGCGATCCCGGAAGCAAGGCGCGCGATGCCGAAGAGCTCGGAATCGAGATCCTCGACGAGGCGGGGTTCGAGCAGATTCTCGCTGGGAAGGAACGCGCGCGGTAATCCAACTTCGGTAACGGCTGGCGAACGAACGGCCAGTCTCAGATCAACGATCGAGTCCGGCTAGATTGCGCCTCGGCTGTGTCATCCGAGGTATTTCATCGCCCAAAGCTCAAAGCCGAGGATCCCCCAGATCTCCGTACTGTAATTTTCTTCTTTGTTGTCGACGATCCTCTCGATGAAATCGTAATCGAAGAGCTTGCGCGCCCTCGATCTTCCATCCAATAGGATCTCTTTTGCGAAATGATTCACAGCGGAGGAACCCCATGTCTTGATGGGAATCCCAAACCCTTGTTTTCGGCCTGCCAGAACCTCGCTGGGGAGGATGTCTTTGAAGGTCTCCCTCAGGATCCATTTCGTGGTCCTGCCCTTCAATTTGTATTTCACAGGAATCTTCAAGCCGAGCTCGACGATCCGGTGATCCAACAAAGGTACGCGGACTTCCAGTGAATTGAGCATACTCATGCGATCGACCTTGGTGAGGATGTCATCCACCATGTAATTCTTGAGGTCATGGGCCATCGCCCACTGGGTCCGATCGGTAATCGCATTCAGAACCGGCTGCCTGTCTCGATCAAAGATCGAGGGCGAGAAATTGTGACGGATCGCCTGTTTGAACGATCTGGCGTAGAGCCTGTCTTTGAAGCTTGCGGTCAGCATGAAGGATTGAGCAAAGGCCTGCTCGTCGCCCTCGGATGACAGGATCTCGATCAACCGGCTGAGCTTTCGCTCAGCGACAGCACCACTTGCCAAAATCAGGGACGAGCAGGATCCAAGCGCGCGCTCCGCGATTCTCCGCAGCGCGGGCGGGAGCTTTTCGTAACTTCCGTAAAATTTCGCGAAGCGGTATTTCCGGGGGTAGCCGCCAAAATTCTCATCGCCGCCATCCCCACTGAGGGCGACGGTGACTTTCTCCCGCGTGAGTTTGGATACCAGATACGTGGGAATCATCGAGTGGTCGGCGAAGGGCTCGTCCATCTGATACGCCAACTCGGGTAGCCAATCCAGCAGGTTGCCAACGGTGAGAACTTCCTCGTGGTGATCGGTTCCGAACTTCCTTGCGGTAATCCGAGCCAGCGCCATTTCATCCCTGAACCCGGGAGTGTCGAACCCGATCGTAAAGGTTTTGACCGGTGCCGTAGATGCCCTCGCCATGTTGGCGACTACGAGGGCGGAATCGATACCACCCGACAAGAACGCCCCCAACGGAACATCTGAAATCATCTGCTTCTCGACGGCATCTCGCACCAGAAAACGCAACCGATCTTGTATCTCGCCGACGTCGTGAATCAGATTGTCCGGTGAATACTCCAGGTCCCAGTACTTCTCGATCTTGACCTGCCGATCTTCGAAGAGCAGAAAATGGCCGGGCTCCAGCTTGAAGACATTCTTGAATATGGTGCGGGGGGTCGGAACGTATTGGAGTGAGAAATAGTCGTTCAAGCTCTGCAGGTCGATGTCTTTTTGAAACCTGGGCAAGACCGTCAACGCCTTCAATTCCGAGGCGAACGCGAAGGTGTTGGCTGCCGTGAAATAATATAAAGGCTTGATGCCCAGCCGATCCCGCGACAGCAACAGCCGTTTGCTTCGCGGATCCCAGAGCCCCAACGCGAACATTCCATTCAAGCGCTCCAGGAACGAAATCTTCCAGTGCAGATAGGCTTTGAGCAACACCTCGGTATCGCAATGAGTCTTGAAGGAGAGTCCTTCGCGCTCCAGTTGGCTGCGAAGTTCGATGAAGTTGTAGATTTCGCCGTTGAAAACGACGGTTACTCCACTGCCTTCATCGGTCATGGGTTGGTTGGCTTCGCTCGAAAGATCGATGATGCTCAGGCGCCGATGGCCCAATCCGATGAACAGATCATCCGTTACTTTTTCGGTGAAGATGCCGTGGGCATCGGGCCCCCGATGACCCATCACCTCCGTCATTCTCGTCAGTTCTGCTTCGTCGATGGGCTGCGGGCCGATCACACCACAGATACCGCACATACGATTACCGTCGACCTGCGTGGTCGCTCATCCCTTGCTTCCGGTTACTCCGACCGGCGGATTTCCCAGGTGCGTCACCTGTAAATCATGCCTCGTGAACCAATTGAAAACCTCGGGGTAATTGTGTTTCCACTGGTATTTTGGCGAGTACCAATCGAATGTATCCAGAATGCGCCAGCGAGGCTCTGGCCTCATGCTGATCGGAAACATATTCCTGAGAATGTGACCCACGATGGGTATCTTGTAGATCCAGTACAAGGGCACTGCGAGGTGCGACAAGGCATACAAAAATCGCTTGGGTAATCGGGTGGTGATCATTCGCAATGTATCCGAACTCAGCGTATGCCACTTGTTGTAATCATCGTAGAGCCATATGCCGATCATTCCGCCGTTCTTGAGCAGGCGGGGTAAACGATCGAAAGCTCTAGCCGTGCTCGGAGTGTGATGGAGAACTCCGATGCTGAAAATGAAATCGAAGATTTCCTGCTTGAGGGGTAGCTCGAAGATATCCGCTTGGATGAAGTGGGCGCCGCTGAAATGAGCGAGGTTTTCTCGCGCCGAATCCACGGCAAAACTCAAATCGACCGCGATCACCTCGGCACCGGCTTTCAATGCCACATCCGAATACCGCCCCATACCGCAGCCCACATCCAGCACGAGCTTTCCCTGCAAGTTCTCTTTCGGGAAACCGAGTTTGCTGAAGAAGGCACTTTCAGATTCCTTTTTCGAATCGTCGTCCAGTTGAGTCGTTTGATGAATCTTCCACTCGAAACTGAAATTGTCCACGTAGCTGTCGCTTGCGACAAAGCGGGGGACGAAATTCTTCACCGGATGACGCACGCTGCATTTTTTGCAGACGAGCTCTCCTTCTTTCACCTTCTCATCGCGTGTTTCGGTCGAGATCAATTGAAAATCAGCAGAGCATTTCGAACACACGAGGAAGCTCAATAATCTTTGATTCATTTCTACCCTTTTCTCGCCACCAGCCGGAGAGTCCAGTCGGACGCTGATCCGACGCTCATCGGTCGCGTCGGTCGCGTCGGTCGCGAACACTGTTTCAAGAATCGAGACTAGCAGATCAACCCGAATATCGACCCGTCGTGCTACCTCTCGTGCGCGAATTGCACACTTGCTGGTCGAATGCAGTAGTGATATCGCACTCGGGTACCGTCAGTGCCCTGACGCCGGCAATTGACGTGCCGCTCAACTGGGAGACAATCGCCTCCGATGTCCACGCGCAACCCGCCGTTCCACCTTCGGGCCTTGTTGGGGTTCGTCGCTCCACGATTGGCTGTAGTCGGGATCTCGATGGCTGCCATTTTTGTCCTGGCGGAATCGACGTTGCGCTGGATGCCGAGCCTGCTTCCGAAAGGGCACTACGGCTCGGGGCAGTTCGATGAGGAACTCGGGCTGAACGTGCATGGCTCGACCGCTCTGCACAACAAGGTTCGATTCGTCCGCCGGGTGCCGAACCGAGCTGGATTCATGGACGTCGACCACGTGCTCGAGAAGACTCCGGGAGTGTTGCGCGTGGGCTTCTTTGGCGATTCGTACGTCGAGGCGATCCAGGTTCCGTTGGAATCGACCTTCTTCCGGCTCTTGTCCAAGCAGCTTGGCGCTGATCGGATCGAAACCTTCAGTCTTGGTATCTCCGGATGGGCAACATTGCATTCACTGATGGCGTACCAGGTGTTCGGAGACCAGTACGGTCTCGACGTCGTCGTCTACGCGTTCGTCGCCAACGATCCAGGTGACAACAGCTATTCGATCCAGAGCCTTCAAGCTGGAGGCATGACGCCGACGCCCGCAGCGGTTGTCGCAGACAACGCCGATGGTTTCGAGATCCGCTGGCCGAACGATCCCGATAGCCTCTCCGCCGCGTTTCGGGTGGGGAAGTGGCTTCAGCGACGATCCCTGCTCGTGCAGCTGATTTTCGCGCGGATCCAACTACTCCGTAGCCAGGGCATTACATTGAATTCGGAACCGATGGCGTCGAAAGCGGGAGAATCCACCGGGTCGACGACACGCGCGGTGAACCAGAACGATCTGCCGAGCGATTGGCCACCGGAGACCTTGCACGAGGCGAGGCTGCTCACGCGGCGGATCATCGAGCGTTTTGCCGAGTCGGTTCGCGACGATGGGCGCCAGTTCTTGGTTCTCTATGTGCCACGCGGAAACGACGAGGTCGAAGGAGACCTTCCCGTCGAAGATAGCTGGCTTCCGTGGCTGCGCGAGACGACGGCCGATCTGGGGATTCCGCTGCTCGATCCCACGAGCGCGCTCGAAACGCGCCAACGGACGGGCACGCTGACTTACGATGACCATTGGAGCCCCGCCGGTCACGAGGTCATCGCGGAATTTCTGGCCGACTCGCTGTGTAATTGGTTGGCTACGCTTTCGTGCGAAGCGCCGGAGATGGCGAAATAGGCGCGGGCAAGCTTCAAAATTCTTCCCCGTACCCTTCGCGCGTTGGCATCTACTGGTGAGTTCGCGAGTTCAGTAGGCGCGGGCAAGCTTCAAAATTCTTCTCGGTAGGTGCTATCGTCGCAATCAGGCAGCGATCAGGCACTTGGCGCGGCTGGAGTCCGTGTCTAGTGCCCGTGCCGCCGCGCCATGGTTGGATTCTGAATGTCTGCGACTACTGACAGGCGCCCGTCGGGCAACGCATCGAGGGGCGGCGTACCGGCGAGCATCGTTGCGGGAGGTGTCGCATTCGGCCTGCTGACGCTTTCGCTCTGGCTGGTGGTGGTTCTCTGGTCGGACCTGGGGCATCCGTGGGGGCCCGGTGTGTCGGCTTCCCTCGCGGTGGCGTCATTCGCCCTCCACATCTCGCTCGTCAAGAAGCGTGTCTCCGCTTTCGATCCCATCGTCTGGATCCCGGTGTCGATGCTGCTGTTCTACTTTGGCGTGCCGATTGGCATCGAATGGTTGCGAGCGGATGTCTGGTACGGCTACGACGTCTATCGGATCGGATCGATCCCTCGAAACCTCGACTTAGGGATCTGCACGGCGCTTCTCGGCATGTGCGCCTTCATCTTCGGGCTGTACCTGTCTGGGATCCGGAATATGTCCCAGTGCATAGAGCCGTCGCAACAGCAAGACCAATCGCTCTTGGTTCCAGGTTATGTCTTTACGGCCTTTGCGATGACGATGGTCGCGGC
>CAZBSV010000104.1:0-34728 GCA_964494795.1 uncultured Spirochaetales bacterium
GCGTCGGATATCTGGTCCGCGAAGTTCCGGTCCCCCAGGACAGCAGAGCGCGGGCGCCGCGCATCTACCGCGCCCGAAGCTATCTCTGGCGTGTGCTGGACATTCTCTCGATTTTCTTCCTGAGCTATTTCACGCGACGCCCGCTCCGGCTCTTCGGAGCGGTCGGCGCACTCTTTGGTGGCGTCGGTGCGCTGATCGTCCTCGTGGTGGGGATCGAGCGCATCGGCGGCCAGGCCGCCGCTGGCAGACCGATTCTCATCTTGGGGACACTTCTGATCGGGCTCGGCGTGCAGGCGTTTTCCGTCGGATTGCTCGGAGAGTTGCTGCTGTTCTTCCAGGCCCGGCACGACCGCGCGTATCGGATCGCCGAGATCTACGAGTCCGACGAGCCAGCACTCCCGTTGGCAGAGTCGAAGGCTGCGTTGGCAGCATCAAAAGCTGCGGTCGAGCTATAGCGGCGGAAGCGCGAGAACCGCGCGTCAACCGAATCGCTTCTCTTTCCCGATGGCGGGCACGCCGACCACGCGCTGCGATTCGAGCCAGTTGACGATTTCCGCACGCCGATAGCGAAGACTTCCATTGGGGCTCGCGCCGATCCGATAGGCGGAAACGGCGCCGGTTCGAACCAGGCCCCATAATTTGGTTCGACCAATCTGAAGGAATTTCAGCACCTGCTCGGTGGTCATCAGATCTGCTTCAGCCACCGTGCGGCTCCTCATCCGTTTCCGCCGAAGCCTCCCCGTACGCGTAGCGGGAGTACGCGTCGTAGTAGTAGTAGCGGCGGAAGGATCCCGCGCTGACGCTATTGAACACGACTCCGGCCACATCCCGCAGGCTCTTGAGCGAGCGCAGCGCAGCCTCCGGTGGGGTGGCGTCGGCGCGCACGACGAACACGATCATGTCGGCCATGTTGCGCAAGATGCGCGTGTCGACCACCGGCAGCAGGGGCGGTGAGTCGATGACCACGATGTCGTAGCTCGCGCGCGCGTAATCGATCAACTTGAGGAATGAGTCGCCCGCGATCAGCGTCAGCGGGTTGCGGGCGAGGGGGCCCGCCGGCACCACGGTCACGTTCGGGATCTTCGAGTTGACCGCACAGTCCTCGAGTTTCGCGATCCCCTGCAGGATGTCCGAGAGTCCCGGTTTACGAGAAATTCGCACGAGGCGGTGCTGGGTCGGGCGCCGCATGTCGCTGTCGATCACGAGGACTCGTTTGTCGAGATCGATGGCCAGGCTGATCGCGAGGTTCATGCAGGTGAGCGACTTGCCGTCGCCGCGCTGCGCACTCGTGACGAGAATCACCTTGCAATTTTCGGCCCCAATGAAGGCCGGCAAGAAGCCGCGGTATTGCTCGGCGACCGCGGATTCTGGTGCCGTGAAGACCACGAGTTTGGGGTCGACGCCACCGTCGGGCGTCACGTCGTAGATCTCGTCTTTGTTGATTTGCGGAATCGAAGCGAAGACCGGCAATCCGACCATCCGAGTCAGCCGGCCGACCGAGCGAAACGCCGGGGATCGAAACTCGCCGATTGCGATCAAGATCGCGACGAAAGCGAGGCAGCCGCCGACCCCCGCGGGCACCAGGATCAGCGGGTCGGGCCAGCTGGGCTTCTCGGGAATCCGGGCCGGGCGGTGCAGCTTGAATTGCTGGCCCTGCTGGGCTTCCTCGAGATTGCGCGAGATCGCGGCCTCATACTTTTTAGCGAGCAACGAATGGTAGGTATCGATCAGCTCCGTGTAATCACGGGTCATGGTCTTCATCTCTTGCTCGAGGACCGGCGCATCAGCGACTTTGCCTTGCAGGCTTTCGATCTCGGCGCGGATGCGTTCTTCGCGCCGCTTGCGGGCGTCGAGCTCGAGTTGTGCATTCGCGATTTCGGGTTGCAGCGCGATCAGGCGAGGGTCGGTGACAGCCGCAGTCGAATTGCCGCTCGCCGTGGCCGGCGGTTCGGCGATCTGGGCTTCCAGTCTTTCGATTTGAGCCTTCAGGTGCAAAACATTCGGGTGTTCGTCGGTGTAGGTCCGCTCCATCTCGAAGAGCCGTTGACGGGCTTCCGTGAGCGCTTGGACAAGGGTCGACGGTGAATCGGTGCCAGCGTCCGCCTGGCGGCGAAGCAATGCGATGCGCTGGCTCGCGGACTCCTGGGATTCGAGGTTGTTGGCGAGTTCGAAGTTGAGCCGGTCGAGAGTGCGCAGATTCGTGTCGAGCTCCGAGGGCAGTGAACCCATGCGCTCCTGGCGAAATAGCCCGAGTTTCTCTTCTTGCTCGGTGACCTCCTGGCGGATCCGATCGAGCTCCCGATCGAGAAACTGAGTGGTCGCTTGCGCTTGCTGGCTGCGATCTTGGATGTTTTCATCGATGAAGAGCTTGGCGAATGCGCGAGCGACATCCGCCGCGACCTCGGGATCTCTCGACGTGTAGGCGATCTCGAATAGTGGGGCGTATTCGCGCCCGGGTTCGATTTCAACGGTGAGGGTGTCGCGAATATCCTCCATCAGATCTTCGCGCGTGCGCGTGCCGCCGAGATTGAGCCGCTCCTCGCCGACCTCCTTGATCAATCGCGTGAGGTTCGGGAGAGTCGTGACGCGGTGGTGGAGCGATTCGATTTGCTGGGCCACACTGAGTGCCACCGCGCTGCGAACGAAATCCTCGGGCACCTGCTGGGGTACGACGAGGATCGTCGTGGTCGCCTCGTACTGCGCCGGCAGCGCAAAAGTGAGCGCCGTCCCGATGACCAGGCCCACCGCGGTCGCGATTGCGATCCACCACTTGCGCCGCTCGAGGATCTCGAGGGCGTCTTCCAGCTGAAATGCGCTCGGCGCGGCGGTATCGAACTCACTCACTGCGCGGCTCCGAAATCGAAAAGTCGAATGCTGTTTTAGGCCATGCCTGCATCGCTACGAATGATGCCCGAGGCGGGGGACGTTGGACACCGCGGTTGCGGGCGTCGAATCCACCTTCTGGCTTCGAGTCCACCTCTCTCTGGCGTCGAGTCCACCTCTCTCAGATAGTACCCGCTCGGATTCGAAAGGTGACGAAAAAGCAAGAACAAACCTGAACTAGGCCGAACGGGCCGCAGTTCCCTCGGGGATCGAGATCGAATAGGGGGCGAGCCGGCCCGCGGCCTCGAGCCCGTCGAGCACGTCGCCGAGCGAATTGAACTCGAAGCGCTCGAGCAGCCCGCGCAGCCGCGCCTCCGTGGCGTCGAGGTTGTGGTAGTGGTTGACGCGGATTCGGCGGTTGACGCTTTGCCGCGGCTGGTCGGGGTCGATCTCCCAGGGGTGCACGTAGAGTACCGTGGGCCGCCCGGCGGCCTGCAGCCGCGCGAAACCGAAGCGAAACAGCGTAGGGGGCAGAAAGCGCAAGTACGCCCCACCCGCGAGCGGCAGGTTGAAGCGCCCTAGCGCGAGCGTGGTGAGCGGGAACTCGCGGATCGTGCGGCCTTCGCCGAGGTCGAGCCGCACCGGCCAGCGCGCGAAATCCGGGATTCCATAGCGCGGGTGGCGAACCGGAAAGATCGAGGAGTCGAAGTCGAAGCCCTCCTCGACCAGGATCGGCAGCGCCCAGAGCGAGGCCTGCGTGATCGAATAGCTCGGCGCGCGATAGCCGCGCAGCGCGCAGCCCGTGGCGTCCTCGATCGCGCTGCGCGCGCGCCTCAAATCAGCGCGAAAGCGCTCGGGGCCGATCGCGTAGACGAGTTCGTGCCCGTAGCCGTGGCAGGCGATTTCGTGTCCGCGTCCAACGATCTCGCGCAGCAACTTCGGATTGCGCTCGGCGATCCAGCCGAGCGCGAAGAACGTCGCGCGGCTCTCGGTCTCGTCGAACAGATCGAGTAACCTGTGAGTCGATTCGATCACGCGCGAGGGCAGGGCGTCCCAGTCGGCGCGGTCGATCCATTTTTCGAAGTTGGAAACCTGGAAGTACTCTTCGAGGTCGACGGTCAGCGCGTTGAACGCCACCAGCTCACACGCCGCCCATGAGCAGCATCGTCTTGGCTGTCTTCCAGAGGATCAGCAGATCCATGAACGTGGAGCGGTACTTCATGTAGTAGATGTCGAGGGCAAGTTTTTCTTCGAAACCCTCCACTTCATTCACGTAGCCGCGTTGGATCTGCGCCCAACCCGTGATGCCGGGCTTGATCGCATCGCGCAGCGCAAAGTAGGGGTAGCGCACGCTCAGGCTCTCGACGAACTCAGGTCGCTCCGGGCGCGGACCCACGAGCGACATCTCGCCGATCAGGACGTTCCAGAGTTGGGGGATCTCGTCGAAGCGCGCCATGCGCAGGAACTTGCCGACCCGAGTCACGCGGTCGTCGTCGACCTGCGTCCAGACCGGGCCGCTCTGCCCCTCGGCGTCGCTGCGCATCGAGCGGAGTTTCAAGATGTGAAACAGCTTGCCGCCCTTGCCGACGCGCTCCTGCCGGTAGAACACGCCGCCTCGAGAGTCGAGTCGAATTGCGATCGCGCAGAGCAGGAGCAGCGGTGACGCCATCAGCAGGCCGACTCCCGAGACGAAAAGATCGATCGCGCGCTTGACCGCGAGCGCGAGCCGGCGGTTGCGGAAACCGCGCGAGAAGATCAGGTAGCTCGGCCGCAGATCGCGAATGTACACGCGCCCGCTGATCCGCTCGTAAAATGAGATGCCCGATTCCACGGTCACGCCGCGAAGTTTCAAGCTGAGGAGCTCCGCAGCTGGGAAGTGCTCCTGGCGATCCTTCGAGGCGACGACGATCCGGTCGATCGCGCATTCGTCCACGATCTTCTCGAGCTGGTGGATCTTGCCGAGCACGGGAACGCTCTCGATGAAGCTGCGCTCATGGCTGAGTTCGTCGGACAGAAATCCCACGAGGTTCGTCCCGAGCCTTCGGCATTCGATGGCGTGGCGCGCCGCCGCAATCCCGAGATCACTCGCGCCGACGATCAGCAGCCGCTCGGTAAACGGGGCCAGCGAAGAGGTGATGCGAAACGCGGTGCGCGCGACGAGCAGGATCGGGAAATACAGCGCGGCGGTGTGGGCCATCGCCTGGGCGGTTCCGGCGGGCAACGGCACGAAATGGTAAATCGCGACGGCCAGCAGGAACGCCACTCCCATCACCGCAATTGCGCTGCGGAAGGTGTCGCGACCCGTCGATAGCGCCTTGGGCCCATAGGCGTCGGCGTAGTAGAGGGCGCCGAAACAGACGATCGCTCCGACGAGGGTTGCAGCGCCGTAAACGAGCAGGGAGATCGGCGGCGACAGGAAGTGCCACGACAGCGCGGCTGCCGTGACGAAACAGAGCGCGTCGGCGATCGCGGCGCTGACCGCGCGCCTCATGTATTGATTGGGGGGGGACAGGGCCATTTTCTCTAGTCAGCTCGTTCCGTGTGCTCGGTCTGCGGTTGCGTGATCCAGCTCAGCTCTGGCGTTTGAAGCGTCGGTCGCATGGGCAAGTTGATCGCACTCGATCGACCCGCTCTGCTGTGAAGTGGTTCACACCCCCCTCGAAGTTTCCGCTCACCCGGCAGCGATGGATTCGGTGGCTGTGAGTGGCCTCGGTTTCCAATCCGGTGTCAAATCCGGTGTCAGATCCGGTGTCGGTTCCGGTGTCAGCTCCGGTATCAGGTCCAGTGTCAGTTGCGGTGTCAGTTCGCGCCGGTGTCAGCTCGCGTGGCGATTTGGCCATGTGCCAAATCGCACGCGATCGGGCGGCATTGTAAAACGATAGTTTGGACCGTGGCTAGTAAAAACCCTGATTTTCGAAAGAATAATTTCGATCGGAGGCCCCAGCTGAAGCCAGGCGAGGTCGTTTGGTGGGTGAATTGCCCATCAGGCCTCCCGCCAGGTCCCCGTTTGGTGGGTGCATTGCCCGTCAGGCGCCCCGTCAGGCACCTCGGTTGGAGTCGCCGTCATGAGCCAACCTACCGGCCCAGCAGAGAAATCGCCGTTAGTTACCACCTGGGGTCAACAGATTTCCACCGACCGTGCGCGCCACGCCGATGATCGACTGGAAGGGGAAGAGCATGGTGTTTAGCGCGTAGCCGAATTGCGCCCAGGGCGTCGGCGGCACGTAGACGATATCCCGCGGCTGGAGCATCACGTTGGTGCGCAGATCGCCTTTGCGGATCGCGTTGAGATTGACCCGCAGAATCTTGGTCGCGTCCTTTTCCGAGCGAATCACCCGAATGCGGCTGTCCCACCCGAAGGCCGTCGTTCCTCCCACCATCCCGATCGCCTCGACGATCCGAGTATCCTTGACGAGCGGGAAGGAGGACTGCTGCGCGACTTCTCCGAGGACGACGATGTCGGTGCTCGCGGCTCCCGCCAGAGCCACGGTGACGCGGGGATCGCGCTTGAAACGCGCGATGCGCTCCTCGATGTCCGCGGCGATCTCGGGGATCGTCCGGCCCCCAGCTTGAACGTCACCGATCAGCGGCACCGTGATCATGCCGTCGGGTCGCACCATCACCGCAGCGGATATGGCGGGCTCCGGCAAGATCTCGATCGCGAGTGAATCGGGGGCACCAACCGTGTACGACGAGGAAATCTCGGCGGTTGGCGAGGGCGCCAGGGTTGCCGCGCATCCGAGCGAAGCAGCCACAGCAGCCACCCCAGCAATCACCGCAGTGGTCCCACGCAGGCTTCGGCCGATCTGCCGAGAACGCGTCTGCTCACCCATCTGCCCCGTATTCCGATTGGCCATGAATCCCGTTCCCTCCCCTTGCTTGATCGAAGCAGCGCCGATATACCCGATCGCGCTTCGGCGCGACAGCTCGATTGCTTGACGCATCTCTACCTCATAATTCCCCGCCAGGCCTCCGATATATTCCATGCGATGCGCGTTGTTGTAGCTGCAGATCCGGGCCCCGAGTGGGACAGCTTCGTCGAAGCAGAGCCTGCGGGCCAGCTGGGTCACGCCTCCGCCTGGGCCCGTGTGGTGCGCGAAGCCTACGGGCTCGCGCCCATTTATCTCGAGGCGCGGAACGAGCAGGGGGGGATTGCGGGCGTTTTGCCGCTGGTGCGCTTTCGCAACCTCCGCGGGCGCCTCGAGCTGGTCTCGATGCCCTTTCTCGATTCCGCTGGGATTCTAGCCAGAGACCCCGCAACGCGGCGCGCGCTGCTCGACGCCGCGCTCGAATTGGCGAAGGAGCAGCGCGCGAGCGCGCTCGAACTGCGCGAGATCGCGGTACCTGGAGCCGAGGAGCCCGAGCAGACTCGGGTCGACCTCGTGCTGGCACTCGAGAGCGACGAGGATGCCCAGTGGCGGAGCCTGCGCGCGAAAGTTCGCAACCAGACGCGGAAAGCCACGAGCGAAGGCCTCTCGATCGCTCCGAGCGATGACGCGCGGCTGCTGGAAGCTTTCTACCAGCCATTTTGCCGCAACATGCGCGACCTGGGGTCTCCGGTTCACTCGGAGCGGTTCTTTGCAGTGGCCTCGGAGGCCTTCGGCGACCGCCTGCGTTTCATCGCGACCCGGCTCGGAAACAAAAGCGTCGGCGGTCTCGTGGCAATTCGTTTCGCGGGTGCGGTGAGCGTCCCGTGGGCGTCGACGCTGAGGGAAGAGCGAGCGCGCTGCCCGAATAACCAAATCTACTGGGAAGCGCTGCGCTGGGCGATTCAGCTCGGGATGCGCGAATTCGACTTCGGGCGTTCGCCTATTGGAGGCGGCACCTATCGCTTCAAGCTGGGATGGGGGGCGAAGGAGCGCCCCTTGGCGTGGAGACGTTTTAGTCCCAGCGGCGATCGGCTTGCCGCAAGCGCAGCGGGCGACAGCGCGATGCTCCGGCGCCTTTCTGCAGTCTGGGCTCGGCTGCCGGTGCCAGTGACTGCGCGGCTCGGGCCTTGGCTGCGCCGCAGGATCTCGAGCTAGCACGTCGAACCCGGAACGGGTTCGGGGTGCGCCGCAAGGGAAGCGAAGCTTCCCCCGCTAGGACGTCGAACCCGGAACGGGTTCGAGGTGCGCCGCAAGGGAAGCGCAGCTTCCCCAGCTAGGCGGCCCCGGGAGCGCCTTTGAGCAGAAAGCGAAAGCGGGTGTTGCCGATCTCGATCTCGTCGGTATCGGAGAGGCTCGCGGAGCGGATCCGCTTGCCGTTGAGCTTGGTGCCGTTCGACGACTGGAGATCTTCGAGCGTATAGGTTCCCGTGTCTTCGTCGAGCAGGATGAGCGCGTGCTCGCGGCTGATGTTCTCGTCGAGCAGCGTGATGTCGGTGGTGGGGTTGCGGCCGATCAGCGTCTCGTCCGAGGTGAGTTGGTACTCCATCCCCTCGAAGCCACCGTTGCAGATGATCAGTACCCCGCGTGCTGCGGGCGTGTCGCCGTCCATCGCGCCCCTCCGAACTCGCGCGTTGCTCTCCGCCGGGTCATCGGCGCCCGTGCGAGCGGCCTTGAGGCGGCGGGAGCCCGGCGCGGCGATCAGAGCCTGCGCGGACGCAGCGCAGCGCGGCGGTCAGAGCCGGCGGTGGCGCAGCGCGGGTAGGCGGGCGCGCACGCGCTGGAGTTCTTGGGGATCGCAGTCCGCGACGAGAACCGTGGGCTCGTCGCCCGCCTCGGCGAGGATTCGACCCCACGGGTCGACGATCAGCGAGCGGCCGTGGCTCGCGCGATCCGGGCTGTGGCGACCGCACTGGGCGGGAGCGAACACGAAGGCCTGGTTTTCGATCGCCCGGGCGCGCAGCAGGATCTCCCAGTGGACCTGGCCGGTCTGGGGCGCGAAGGCGCTCGGGACCGCGAGCCATTCGGCGCCCCGCGCGGCGAGCTCGCGGTAGAGCTCCGGAAAGCGCACGTCGTAGCAGACCGACAGGCCGAGCTTGCCAAAGGGGGTCTGCGCAACCACGAGCTGCTCGCCGGGCGCGGTGAACGCAGATTCGCGGAACACGCCGCCGCCGCTGTCGCTGAGATCGACGTCGAACAGGTGGATCTTTCGATACACGGCTGTGAGCTCGCCGGTTTCGGAGATCAACGCGCTGGTGTTGTAGACGCGCGAATCGCCATCGATCGCCTCTGCGAAGCTGCCCGCGAGGATCGGCACGCGGTGCCGGCGCGCGAGTTCGCGCACGCGTTCGATGATCTCGCCGTCGAGGCGCTGCGCGCACGGAATCGGGCTGCCTTCGCGGCGCAAAAACGCGAAGTTTTCGGGTAGCGCGATGAACTCCGCGCCGCGTTCGGCGGCCTCGGCCACCGCCCGGCTCGCGAATGCGAGGTTTTCCGACAATTTGTCGGTCGAGGTCATCTGCACCAGGGCGACGCGCATGCCGGCAATCTACCTTGACGCTTCGCAGCACGCCGCCAGCCTGTGGATTTACGGCAACGGCTGTGGATCTACGGCAACGGCTGTGGATCTACGGCAACGGCTGTGGATCTACGGCAACGGCTATGGTTCGACGGCAACGGCTATGGCTCGACGGCGAAGGCCGGGCCGATGAATCGAGCGCGAAGCTCGGGCCGGTGGCGTCGAAGAGCGGCGATGCGGATGCTGTCGCAGGGCGGCGATTCGGACTTTGTCGAAAGGTCGCGATCCGGATTTTGTCGAACGCGGGCGATCCGGATTCTGGAAGGGAGAGCGCGTTGACGCGAACCAGAGCAGGCTGGGACATTCACTTCGAAGCCGGTGGTTCGCTCGCGCCTCCGCTGGCGGGTTCGCAAGGTGTCACGCATGCCGAGGTGCGAGCGGAGCTGCGCCGTTGTCGCGAGGTGCTGCCGCAACTTCAGGGGCCGCGCGCGGCGTCCGGTTTCGTGCGCGCACTCAACCGCCCAGCCGCGCTGCGCGCGGTTTGTGAATCGGCGGCGCGCTGGCGCGGCCGCGAACCGCAGGACTTGATCCACATCGGCATCGGCGGTTCATCGCTCGGCGCCGAGGCCTTGCTGCGCGCGCTCGCGCACCCGCAGCACGCCTTGCTTTCGAACCGCGAGCGCGGCGGACCGCGCGTCCACTTCGTCGACAACGTCGACCCCGAGACGCTGGGATCGCTGCTCGAACTGGTCGATCTGCGGCAATCACTGGTGCACGTGGTCTCGAAATCCGGCAGCACGGTCGAAACCGCGGCGGGCTTTCAGATCGTGAGAGACGCGCTCGAACGCTCTGGGCGCGGCACGCGCTGGGCGGATCGCTGCGTGTTCACGACCGGCCGCGGTGCGCTGCGCGAGCTGGCTACGCGCGAAGGCGTCGAAGTGCTCGAGTTCCCAGACGACGTGGGCGGGCGTTTTTCGGTGCTCAGCGCGTCAGGTTTGTTTACACCGGCCGTCGCGGGTGTCGACGTCGAAGCCGTCGTGCAGGGTGCGCGGCGCTATCTTGCGCGCGTCAGCAAAGCCGCGCTGATCGACAACTCGGCCGCGGTGTCGGCCGCGATCGCGTACCTGATGGCCGCGCACAAGCGCAAGAGCGTACACGTGTTGATGCCCTACGCGGATGCACTCGAACCGCTCGCGCGTTGGTACGCGCAGTTGATCGGCGAGAGCCTTGGCAAGCGCGCGCGCCGCGGCTCGCGGACGGTGGCTGTCGGCCCGACACCGTTGCCCGCGCGCGGCAGCACGGATCAACATTCCCAGATCCAACTCTTCGTCGATGGACCGGCCGACAAATGGCTCAATTTCGTGAGCGTCGAGCGCTGCCGGCGCGCGCAGCGGATCGCGGGCGGTGAACCCGCCGACTACCTGGAAGGCGTCGACCTCGGCGCGCTGCTGCGCGCCGAACAGCGCGGCACCGCCATTTCACTCGCCGCCGCGCGCAGGCCGACCGCGAATTGGATCCTGCCGGAAATCCACCCGCAGTGCATCGGGCAGTTGTTCTTGGCGCTCGCGCTGCACACCGCCTACCAGGGTGCCCTCTACGGCATCGACGCCTACGACCAACCCGGCGTCGAGGCCGGCAAGCTCGCCGCGTTCGCGCTGCTCGGAAGAGACGGTTACGAAAAAGACAAAGCCGCCATCGAGGCCAACATCCCCCCAAGCTGGCGCATCTGAATCGCGCAGCTAGCGGGGGAAGCTTCGCTTCCCTTGCGGCGCACCTCG
Source organism: uncultured Spirochaetales bacterium (assembly GCA_964494795.1). Classification (GTDB taxonomy): domain Bacteria; phylum Myxococcota_A; class UBA9160; order UBA9160; family SMWR01; genus JACZVU01. The sequence continues at coordinate 10,986 of CAZBSV010000104.1, forward strand.
AACCCGTCCCGGGTTCGAGCTGCTAGCGCGTCAGTTCTCGCTCCGTGAACACCGCGTGCTCGAGAGTGCGAAAGAACTTCTGATAGGGCTCGGGTTCCTCAACGGCGCGCATGTAGTATTGCGCGCTCGCGCGCACGACCAGCTGCGTCGGGTTGAGCGGTCGCAGCGTAACGGTGAGTCGCACGAGGTTGTTGCGGTGGTAGAACGGACCCCAGCTGCGGTAGGTCTTGCTGAAGATCAGCAGACTCTCGTCGTTGTAGAGCAGATAGTTGGGATCGAAGCCGAGCGGCACGCTCTCGAGCGGTGCGAATTTCTTGCCCGAGACGATTCCGAGTGTTTCATCGAGCACGTCGATCTGAAAGCCGAGGTCCTGCATTGCGGTGACGATCGCCTGGAGGGTCACGGTGCGGTCGGCGTTCTCGAACACCCGACTCTGCGCGGCCCGGAGTTTCAGCTGTTGCTCTGCTGAAAGTCCGATCTGGGAGCGCGAGTCGGAAAGCATCTCGTGGCGCGCTTCGTAGGGGGTGAGCGCACAGCCAGCGAGCGCCACACCGAGGGCAATCGCGAGACCCGCGAGCGACCAGCCGACGGCGATCGCGAGGCCCGCGAGCGACCCGCCAGCGCAAACTGTCCGGCGAGAGATCACGCGAACTCAGTCCTCTGTGATGAAGAGAGAGCGCTCCAACGTTGCGAAAAAGTTCTGATACACCTTCGCATCGTCGATCGGTTCGTTGTTGAAGATTGCGTTCGCGCGGATCATCACGCGGCCGCCGGCCTGGGCGCGCACGGTCACCGTGATGCCCAGCACGTCGTAGTAGTTGGGTTCGGCGAAGCGCGCAGCGGTCACGAGCCCGAGCGGTTCGTTGGCGCGCTCGATGATGAAGCCGAGATCCTGCAGCGCGGCGATCACGGCGCGGATCGCCTGCGTGCGGTCCGCGACGTCGAAACTGCGGGTCTGCACGCTGCGCAGCTTCATCTGCGCTTCCGTCGGAGCCAAGAGATCCGGCGGAGGCTTGGGGGCCGCGCACGCCAGCACCGAGAGCGCGCAGCCAACGACTAGCAGTCGCCCGAGCCCAACCTGCATTCTTCCGGGCCCAACCCGCAGTCGCCCGGGCCCAACCCGCAGTCGCCCGAGCCCAACCCGCAGTCGCCCGGGCCCAACCTGCATTCTTCCGGGCCCAACCAGCATTCTTGCGAGCCTCGCAGCGTCGATCATGTGCAGCGCCCTCAAATCTTTTGTGCCTCGAGGAAGACGGCCTTGGCGAGTTTGGCGAAGAACTCCTGATAGATCAGCGGATCCCGGACCATCTCCATCATCTGCTCGCCGGGCGGAATGTAGTGGCTCTGGCCCTGGCCGGAACTGACCTGGCCATCGCCCTTCCAGACGATGCGGTAGAACTGGATCCGCACCTCGTGGCGGGTGGCTGCTGGGTTGAGCGGCCGCGCGACCATCGACGCCTCGATCTTCTGGTGAAGATCGACGGGCATCGTGTAGCCGCCCAGCGAAAACAGCAGCATGAGAAAGCGCGCGAGGCTCTGACTGCGCTCGCGCGCGCTGCGCTCCTTGGTCGCGCGCAGGTAACCGAGTTCGTGCGCGGTCTCGGAAACCTGGAAGCCGAGGTCTTGGAGCACGGCCGCGGATGCGGAGAGGAGTTCGGTGTCGTCCGCGGTTTCGAAGTAGCGCGTCTGCGCGGCCTTGTGGGCCGGACTCTCCGGCTGCAGCTGGAAGAACTCTTCGGCTCGCGGCTGCGGCGCGCATGCGGAGAGCAGCAGCGCGGCCGACAACAGCGCGGCGGCCTGCCGCCGCGTCAACCCGCAGGCGAGGCTTTGCGGATCAGAACTGCGTGTAGTTGTACGCAAAGTCGCGAACGCGCTTCTGCTCGTCGAACTTGATGATGATGGTCAGCGTGCGCTGGCGCGTCGAACTCGACGACGCGCTGGAACTCGTGCCGATCAGGATCAGGGTGGCGTGGTCGGAACGGGCACTGTCGACCCGATCGCTCGACACCTTGTCGTAGACCCAGACCTCGCGGCGCTGATCGTCGGTCGTCACGATGTTCGGCGAGCCAAGAGCCTCGGCGACCGACGCGGCGTCCATCCCCACGCGGATCTCGCTCTGCACCTTCCCGACCGTCAAATTCTCCGCATCCGAATCGAGCGTCTCTCGCGGCTTGGCAAGACACCCGCCCCACACCAACGACAGCGCAACCGCCAACGCGATCCCCAAAGCGACCCGTCTCTCTCTCATGTTCTCTCTCATGTGTCCCCCCTGATCCCTCACCAAGATCGGTCCCAGCATGTCTGCAAACCCACCAGGGTCTGCTCGGATGCTTAACGAAACTCGGTCGGATCGATGCCGGTGCGGCGGATGACGTCGTAGAAATCCTTGCGGTCCTTCTTCGCAAGGCGTGCCGCGCGGCTGATGTTGCCGCCGCATCGGCGCAGCAGTCCGATCACGTAGCGGGTTTCGAACGCGCGCTTGGCTTCCTTGAAGGACGGAATCTCTTCGAAGTCTCCCGCGAGCAGCAATGCCTCTGCGCTGATGGCGCCGTCGCGCACGAGTTGCACGGCCTGTCGGATGCGCTCGGCGAGTTCGCGAACGTTTCCGGGCCACGGTTCGGTGAGCAGCGCGCTTCGCGCGTCGGCGGTGAAGCCGACGGGTTTGACGCCGATTTCATCGGCCGCCAAGCGCAGGCAGTGTGCGGCCAGCGGAAGGATGTCCTCGCGCCGGTCGCGGAGCGGAAGCAGCTCGATGCTTTCGTAGGGGTGATCGCCGAACGGCGCGCGCTCGGGTTTCTGGAGCGCCGTAGCAATCATGCGCGCGCGCAGCGGAGCGGGCGGCAGGCCGCCTTCGGGTTGGAAGCTGCCCCGCGCAAGGGACATGACGAGAGCCGCGTGCACGGAGGCTGGAAGTTCGTCGATGGCGTCGATGAGCACGCTGCCCAAACCAGCGCGTGCGAGCGCGCCGACGTGGGCCTCTTGGAGCACGGGGTGGACACCCGCCGCACAGCCGAAGAGTTCGCGCACGAGCAGTGCCTCGCTGATCGCGCCGCAAGAAACCACCACGAAGGGATTCGCGGCGCGGTTGCTCCAGGCGTGGACGGCGCGCGCGATGTGCTCCTTGCCGGAGCCTGCGGGGCCCGTCACCAAGAGCGGCAGATCGGTTCGCGCAGCGCGCGCAGCCTGCTCGATCGCCAACTGGGTGGCGCTCGTCGCACCGACGATGCGGTCGCTGCGCCGCCGACCCATGGGTCGATCTGCCGCACGAGCCTCGCTGCCGATCGAACCTTCGCGCTGGACTCCGATCTCACTCATGCTCGCGCCCCCTCTGCGGATCTGTCTGATCTATTGGATCTGTCTGATCTATCGGATCTGTCTGATCTATCGGACTTGTCTGATCTATCGGACTTGTCGTGTGTTTGCCTACGGTGCTTCCCCACCAATTGCCAGCGCCACCACCGCGATCCGCCCGCTGCTGCTGGCCGAAATCAATTTGAATTGCGCGATTGTTATCGATGGAATTGCGGGTGGCAACTACCCCGCAATAGCAACGTGGTTGACGCGCATTTCCGCTGCATGATACAGGGGAGGGGGGGGACGATGTCCAGCAAGATTCCGCAAACCCGCGCGGCGGGGACCCGAATCCAACGCCTGAGCGGCGCGTTGATCGACCAGATCGCGGCCGGCGAGGTCGTCGAGCGCCCAGCCTCCGTCGTCAAGGAGTTGGTCGAAAACGCACTGGACGCCAATTCGAGTCGGATTCGGGTCGAAATCCGCAACGGCGGCATCGATTGGATCTCCGTTACCGATGACGGCTACGGGATGAGCCCGCAGGACGCGCGTCTGAGCCTGGAGCGCCACGCCACGAGCAAGATCTCGAGCGCCGAGGACCTCACGCGGATCGCCAGCTACGGCTTCCGCGGGGAGGCGCTCGCGGCGATCGCCTCGGTCTCTAGGCTGCGGCTGCGCAGCCGCCTCCACGACGCTGCCGAAGCCAGCGAGATCCGGGCGGCGGCCGGCGCGATCCAAAGCCAGCGCGCGGTGGGCGGGCCGCCGGGTACGCGGATCGAAGTCGCCGATCTCTTCGGCAGCATTCCCGCGCGCCGCAAATTTCTGAAGACCGCGACCACCGAGTGGGGGCACATCGCCGATTGGCTCGCGCGCGCGGCCCTCGCGCTGCCTTCGGTTCACTTCGACGCCCAGCGCGACGATCGCCCCGCGTTCTCCTGGCCGGCCACCGACGACCCGCTCGAGCGCATCGCCGCGGTGATCAGCGAAGACGACGCAGCGGCCTTCACGCCGATTTCGCGCGAAGAGGGTGGTGCGGCGCTCGAGGGTTTCGTCTCGCGCCCCGAACGGCACCGCTCGACGGCGGCCGGAATCTACCTCTACGTCAATCGCAGGCCTGTGCGCGACCGCGTGCTGCAACACGCACTCGTCGAAATCTATCGCGACCTGCTGCCGCGAGGCCGCTACCCCGCGGCCGTGTTGTTTCTGGAGATCCCGCGCGAACGCGTCGACGTCAACGTGCATCCCGCGAAGTGGGAGGTGCGGTTCGCGGATCCGCGCGCGATCCACCAGCTCGTCCGACACGGCGTGCGCGATGCGCTCGCCGCGCGCCGCTGGCTCGCAGTCGCCGAGCCGTCCGCGATTTCGCATGCAGGCCGCGCAACCGGATCGAGTCCGTCGGCGACCCAATCCGGACCGCCGGCGACTCGATCCGGACCCCCGGCGTCCCGATCCGGGCCCCCGGCGTCCCGATCCGGACCCCAGGCGTCCCGATCCGGGCCCCAGGCGACCCAGGTTCGCGAAGGCGGTTCGAGCGACTGGGTATTTGCGCGCGGCGCCGAACCCGCAGCGGCTGCCGCCGAACAACCCGCGTTCGATTCGCCGGGGTTTCGCTACCCCGATGGTCTCGCCTCCGACGGCGCCAACGGGGTCGACGGGGCCGACCGGGCCAACCGCGCCGGGCAGCCGATCCGCTTCGCGGATCTGCGCCTGCTGGGGCAATTCCTCGCGACCTACCTCGTGCTCGAAACCAAACAGCAGCTGTTGCTCGTCGATCAGCACGCCGCGCACGAGCGCGTACTGTTCGAGCGACTTCGCGCAGAATGGCTCGAGCGCGGCGTCGAGAGTCAGGGGCTGCTCGGCGCGACCACGCTGCGCGTCGAGCCCAAAGCGCTCGCTGCGCTGATCGAGTGTCGCGCGCTCGCGGAGCGGCTCGGTTTCGATTTCGAAGCGTACGGCGACGACACCGTCGCCATACGCGGGGTGCCCGCACTGCTCGCGGAGCGAGACCCGGGCCAGCTCGTGCGAAATCTCGCCGACGAACTCGCTGCGGCGGGCGACGCCGGCGGCGAGCTGCGAGCCGGGCGCAGCCTCGACGCCGCCGACCGGATCTTCGCATCGCTCGCCTGCCACGCGGCGCGGCGCAAAGGCGAACAGCTCTCCGCACAGGAGCAGCGCGCGCTGCTCGACGCGCTGGACGCCATCCCCTGGGCGCCGTGCTGCCCACACGGCCGCCCCGTTGCGATTCCGATCGAACTCGCCGAAATCGAGCGGCGCTTTTCCCGGCGCTGATCCGACCGCGCGCGCGGCAGCGGCAGCGGCAGCGGTGGTGGCGGCGGCGGCGGCGGCAGCGGTGGCGGGGCAGGGCGGATAGTCTCGCGGGATGGAGCGAGCCGCATCGACGCAAAAACCGCCGGTCATCGTGGTCACGGGGCCGACTGCGTCGGGCAAGACACCGCTCGCGATCGAAATCGCGCAGCGCTTCGATGGCGAAATCATCAACGCCGACTCGATGCAGGTCTTCCGCTACATGGATATCGGGACCGCAAAACCGTCCCTCGAACAGCGCGCGCAGATCCCGCACCACTTGCTCGACGTGGTGACACCCGATGTCGCCTTCAGCGCCGGGCGCTACGCCGAGCAGGCGCGGAAAGTCGCGAAGGATATTCACGCAAACCGAAAGATCGCTGTATTGGTGGGCGGAACAGGGCTCTACATTCGAGCTTTTCTCGAAGGTTTGCTCGAAGCGGGGGAGGCGGATCCGGAGCTTCGGGCCGAGCTCGAGGCCGAGAATGCTGCGGCGCTCGCAGCCGGCGACCCGACGCGCCTGCACCGGCGCCTCGCAAAAATCGACCCCGAAGCCGCGGATCGCATCCACCCGAACGACGCGCGGCGGATCGTCCGAGCGCTCGAGATCGCGGAGCACCTCGGCGCGCCCGCATCGAGCCTGCGCGCAGAGCACGGCTTCGGCGACCAGCCGTATCGAACGCTGCACTTCGCGCTCGATCCCGGGCGCGAAGCGCTCGCCGAACGCATCGACCGCCGCTGCGCGGAGATGATCGAGCGGGGCCTGCTGCGCGAAGCGAGAGACTTGCGCGCGCGCGGTTACGGGCCCGAGCTCCGGCCGCTGCGCGCGATCGGCTACCGGCACATGACGCCCGTGGTCGACGGCGCCGACACGCTCGCGAACGCGCTCGAAACCATGCGCCGCGATACCCGGCGTTTTGCGCGGCGTCAGCGTACCTGGCTGCGCGGGGTTGCCGACGTGCGCTGGCAGCGCCCCGACGAAACCAAGCCGATCTTCGAAGCCGTCGAGTCCTTTTTGAGCGTCTAGGTTCGCTTTTTGAGCGCCTAGGTTCGCGCCGCGGGCGGCCGCGATACCCTGCGGCTCACGCACACCTCCCGCGCCGGACTCATGCGGCGCGATTCGAGACCCCCTATGTCGCCCGCATCCAGGATTCCGATCGTCGCCATCGTCGGCCGTCCGAATGTCGGAAAGTCGACGCTCTTCAACCGCTTTGCGGGCACGCGCCGGGCGCTCGTGTTCGACGAGCCGGGCATCACGCGCGACCGGATCGCGACCGAGATCGAAGTCAGCAATCGGCGCGTGCTGATCGTCGACACGGCTGGACTCGACGGCGAGGCAGAAGAGGGCCTGTACGAAGCCGTCCAGCAGCAGGCCTGGTCGGCGATCGCCGAAGCCGACGCGGTGCTGTTTCTCGTGGATGGCACATCCGGTTTGCTGCCTGAAGACGAATCGCTCGCGCGCACGCTGCGCCAGACCTCGAAGCCGGTGATGCTCGCGGTCAACAAGATCGATCTGCCGCTCCACCAGCCGCGCGTCGCCGAGTTCTATCGCCTCGGCTTCGCAGCCACCAAGGGGATCTCCGCCGAGCACGCGACCGGCGCCTGGAACGCGCTCGAAGAACTCGTCGCGCAGATCCCGGAGACCCCCGAAGTCGCAGCCGTGCGCGACGAGGGCATCAGCATCGCGATCGTCGGCCGACCGAATGTCGGCAAGAGTTCGCTGCTCAATCGGATCGTCGGCGAGGAGCGCGTCGTCGTATCGGATGTTCCCGGCACCACGCGCGACTCGATCGACAGCTTGATCGTGCGGGGCGATCAGCGCTTTACGCTGATCGACACCGCGGGCCTGCGAAGACAGGGACGCCGCACGCGTACGGCCGAGAGGGGCAGTGCGCTGATGACGGTTCGCGCGCTCGAACGCGCGCAGGTCGCCTTCATCGTCGTCGATGCGAGCGAGGGGTTTCGCGGGCACGACGCGACGATCGCGAGCCTCGCCCATGAGCGCGGCTGCTCGACCGCGATCCTCGCGAACAAATGGGATCTGCTGGAGAAGTCCGGACCCGGACGCGCAAAAGAGGTCCGCGAGTCGATCGCCAGCGGGCTGCGCTTTCTCGCGAACGCGCCGCTATTCGAGGTTTCTGCGAAGACCGGCGCGGGCGTGTCGAAAATCCTCGCGTGCGCGCAGAAGCTGCGAAAGACCGCCGAGCACCGGATTCCGACCGCGGAACTCAATCGCTGGTTGCGGGACTGCGTGGAGCGGCACGAGCCCGCGATGGCGCAGCGCGGCTCGCGCAAGCGCCCGCTCAAGTTCTTCTACGCGACGCAGACCTCCGTGCGCCCGCCGACCATCGTGCTGATCTGCACCGATCCCGATTCGGTCCAGGACTCCTACCGCCGCTTCCTCGAGAATCGACTGCGCGAGAGCTTCGACTTCGACGGCGTCCCGATCCGGCTGCGGCTGCGCGCGCGATCGCGCAAGGACGACCGCGAGTAGGGGTGCTCGATTGCGAGTAGGGGTGCTCGATTCTGCGCTCGGGCACCTCGATGTCGCCGAAGCATCCGATACAATCGGCCGCCGCCGGCCGGAAACGACCGCACCGCGCGCTGAAATCCCGAAGACGAAGAGAGAGGCACCGTGGCCCGCACGCCTGAACACCACGATCCGTCGCAAGTCCTCGAGGAGCTCGAATCCTTCGCCGAGCGCGGCGCGCAGTGGATCCGAGATCATCTGCCGCTCACGCTCACCCTATTGGCGGGCGTGCTCGTCGCAGCAGCTCTGATCAGCGTGCTGGCCTCGCAGCGGGCGGGTGATGCTGAGGCGGCGTCCGACGCGCTGGATCGCGTCCGCGCGGAGTACATGCGGGCGATGGGCGCGGATCCCGACGATCTCGCGGTTCCGGAACTCGCGAATCCGAGCGCGGCCGAGAAGATTCGCGGCGAGTTCGCGGATCAATTCGAGGCCATTGCGCAAGAGCACGCGGGCACAGTGGCCGGAGCATTCGCGCGCCTCGAGCAGGGAAATCTCGCGGCGGCCGCCGGCGACACGCAGGCCGCGATCGCGACCTGGCGGCAAGCCGCCGAAGAGCAAGGCGATCCGAGTGTCCGCGCAATCCTCGAACAGCGCGTCGGGCGCGCCTATGAGGCCGAGGGCCGCTGGCTCGAAGCCGCCAGCGCCTACGAGGCCGCGGGCGGCGTGGAGAGCTATCGGCTGCGCCATGTTGCGCTCGCCGAAGCCGCGCGCTGCTTGCTGCAGGCCGGCGAGATCGCGCGCGCCCGGGATCTCGCGCTGCGCGTCGACTCCGAATTTCCGGACCTGGCGCTGCCGCCGGATCTCAGCAGCGAGCTCGACGAACTCCGCCAAATGCCCGCGCGCTGAACGCGCGCCCGCGGTTCTCCGCGCGGCGCACTGGCAGCGAAACCTGCGAACCCAAGGTCGGCAGCGAGATCCCCGGGAAACCCAGGACCGTTCGAAGCCCGCGGACCTGGACACGGGCTTTGCGCGGGTTCTATTTAATGTCCGATAAGTATTATTATGTCAAGTATCGATTGTAGTACCAAGATAGAGATGTCCGGTTTCTCCAAAGTAGAAATGTCCGCTTTCTCCATTCGCCCGCGGTACCTCCTCCGCGGCCATGGAGACTGTGGCGACGCGCGGTTGGAGGTTGGACTTTCCGGTTCGAGCCGGGCTGTGCTATAGGCGCGCGATTCCCGGGAGTTGGAGAAGTTGCGTGGCTGGTGAGACTCGCCGACAACAAGATTTCGAGGAAAGGCTCAGCCGCTTCCGCGATTGCGGCCAGGAGCGGGTTTTCCGCTTCTGGGATCGGCTCGGCGAAGCACAGCGCCAGCGGCTGCTCGAACAGGCCGCAGCGGTCGACCTCGGAGTGCTGGCGCGGGCTCACGCCGCGACCCGCGGCCTCGCGAGCACACGCCCTCCGAAGCTCGAGAGCGTCCCGGTCATTCGCCACCGCGACCGCGGCGGTGACCCAGCGGCCGCCGACCGAGCCTTCGAGCGCGGCTGCGAGGCGCTCGCAGCGGGACGCGTCGCCGCGCTCGTGGTTGCGGGCGGCCAAGCGACTCGCCTGGGCTTCCAGGGGCCCAAGGGCGCCTACCCGGTCGGGCCCGTCAGCGGCCGCACCCTCTTCGAGCAGCAGGCCCAGAAGATCCGTGGCCTGCGCCGGCGCTACGGACGACCCCTGCCCTGGTTGATCATGACGAGCGCGGCGACCGACGCCGAAACACGCGCCCTGTTCACCGCTCACGCTGCCTTCGGGCTGCCGAGCGAAGACGTGATCTTCTTTCGACAGGGAATGATTCAAAGCCTCGATTTCGAAGGGAGAATGATTCTCGAGAGACCGGATCGGATCTTCGAGAATCCCGACGGCCACGGCGGATCGCTGACCGCCCTGCTCGCGTCCGGCGCGCTCGGCGAGCTGGAGCGGCGCGGCGTCGACACGCTGTTCTACTACCAGGTCGACAATCCGCTGATTCGAATCGCCGATCCGACCTACCTCGGTTTCCACCTCGAGGCCGACGCCGAGATGTCCTGCAAGGTGATCCGCAAGCGCGACCCGATGGAAAAAGTGGGTGTGGTGGCGCGCGCCGACGGGAAGATTGGCGTCGTCGAGTACACGGAGATCGACGACGAGCATCGCTTCGCGACCACCGAAAGCGGTGAACTGGAGTATTGGGCCGGAAACGCCGCGATCCACGTTTTCGGCACCGCGTTCATTCGGCGGGTCGCCGAACGCGCAGACGAGTTCCTGCCCTATCACGCGTCGGCGAAGGTCATTCCGACCCTGGACGACGACGGCCAGCCCATGCATCCCTCCGAGCCAAATGGGCGAAAACTCGAGCGGTTCGTGTTCGACGCACTCGCTGCCGCCCAGTCAGTTTGCGTGGTGGAGGGAGAACGCAGTATGGAGTACTCACCGATCAAGAACGCCGAAGGGACCGACTCACCGGCCTCCGCTCGGCGCGACCTGATCGCCGTGTATCGCTCTTGGCTCGATGCCGCGGGCATCGAATCACCTCGAGCGGACGCGGCAATCGAAATCGACCACGCGCGGGTCGACGGCCCCGACGAGGCGCGCGAGCTGGAGGTCCAGCAGTGCGCCGAAGCCGGGGACGTGATTCGCATTCAAAACAGGGCGGACGCATGACTCCCGCAAAGAAGAAGACGACGCGCGCTTCCCCCAAACGCAGCCAGGCGAAGGCGCCTGGCCGGAAGAAAGGCGGCTCGGCCAAAGCACCGGCTGCCGCGAAGGCGCGGGCTGCCCCGAAGGCGCGGGCCGCCGCGGCTGCGCGCAACGCCCGCGAAAAGGCAGCGGCTGCGAAGGCCAAGGCCAAACAACAGGCCAGCGCGCGGAAGGAGAAGCAACGCGCCGCCGCCGCGCAAGCGAAAGCAAACGCCGCGGCCCAAAAGGCCAGGCAGCGCGCTGCCACTGCGAAGGCGAAAGAAAAGGGGATGGCAATCCAACTCAAACAACGCGCCGCCGCAGCGAAAGCCAAAGAACAGGCCGCAGCTCTGAAGACAAAAGAGCGCGAAAAGACGCTGGCACTCAAAGCGAAACAGCGCGCGGCCGCCGCACAGGAGCGGGAAATGGCCAAGACGCTCAAAGCAAAAGAGCGGGAAATGGCCAAAGTGCTCAAAGCGCAAGAGCGAGAAGCGGCAGCGCTCGCCAAGGCCCAGGCCGCCGCGCAAGCGAAGGCCGTGAAGAATGCGGCGGCGCACCGTTTCGTCCCGCGAGAACCCTACACGCGCGACGCAACCGCTGGCTCTACGGCCAGCTCGCCGCTCGGAGCGCGTTACGTCTGCTTCGCGTGCGCGGCGCGCTTCTACGACCTCAACCGGCCGGAGCCACTCTGCCCGAAGTGCGGCGCCGACCAACGCGAGAAGCCCAAGATTTCCCCCAAGCCGATTCCCCGGCCGAAAGGTACGCGGAAGAAAGCGGGCGTGATGGCGCCGCTGCTCGACGACGACGACGAGGATATCGTGGCTCCGACGGAGGAAGACGAACTGCTGGAAGTGGGCTTCGAGGAGTCGCTACTCGAGAAGCGCGGCGTCTCCGATGACGACGTCGAGGAGATCTGATCGGCGGCCGCTCGGGTTCGGGGCGCGATCCATCAGAATCCGGTCACTCGCACGATCGATCAGAATCCGGTCACTCGCACGATCGATCAGAAACTCGTCACTCGCCTGAGGATCAGCTTGTAGAGGGGTCGATCCCTTTCGCGAGCCACCCTCTCTTGCGCGAGTTGTTCGACCAGGATCTGGTTCTCGGTCACCTCGTAGGCGCGCTCCTTGCGCTGTGCGCCCAAGCGCTGAACCCGCTCGAACTCGCTGATCCGCTCGTCCAGCAGGCCGCCCTCTTTCACCTGGACAGAACTTCGCGCGGAAGAATTGCGGTAGCGCTCCAGCTGGATGTCGACCTCTCCCCGGTACGCGGAAATCAGCTGGTCGAGCTCTGCGTCCGAATATTCCGCGTAGGGCCGCGGAACGGCGTTTTCGACCAGCGCGTTGCGGTGGTAGTTCCAGCCGCCCGCGGCACCGAGAACCACGAGCAAGATCAGAATCTGGCCCACGCGGGAGTCGGACTTGTCGGCCATGCAATCACCTCTGCGGGCATTCGGCGTAGCGGCGCCGGATCCACTCCGCGCCGACTGCCGCAAGAACCGTTCGGCAGAACCCGCCGGATACTTGGGGCCGATTGCCAAACGGCCTGCGGGGCCCAGCCTTGGCGGCCGGCTCAGTACAGCCGGCGGTAGACGTGGAGGCTGCGCAAGACGCGTTTGACGTACTCGCGTGTCTGCTCGTAGGGAATGGCTTCGACCCACTCGTCGTCCTCGGGCGGGCCCGCCTCGAGCCAGCCCGAAACCGGTTCCGGGCCCGCGTTGTAGCTCGCGATCGCCGCGGATCTTCGACCGTCGAATCGGGTCATCAGCTGCTCGAGGTAGGCGCTGCCGAGTCGGATGTTGACGCTCGGAAGGAAGAGATCGTCCGCTGAAAATCCATCGAGCGATTCGCGGGCAGCGAGCCGCGCGCCGGTCTCCGGCATGATCTGGAGCAAGCCGCGCGCACCCGCGACGGAAACGACTTCCGGCCGGTAGCCGCTTTCCTCGCGCATGACCGCGTACACGAGCCCGGGCTCGAGCTGGATGCCGTCGTCGGCGACGTCGCGAAATAGATCCGCGAAAGGCGTCGGCCAGGCGTGCCACCAGACCTCGAGATCGCCGGCCGCCGGCAAGCCATCCAGGCGTTCACCGTAGGCCTCGACCATCAGGAGTTCGCCGCGGTGGAAGTCGCCGGATTCGGCGTAGAGCTGTGCGACGCCGAGCCGGTCCGCGAGGCCCCGCACGCGCGGATACAAGCGATCGAGTTCGGCGCGCGCTTCGGCAAGCATCTCGGCTTCCAACAGGATTCTCGCGCGGCTGAGATCGCGCTCTGAAAGCGCGGACGAGCCCGGCCCGAGCGGCTCCGGCTCGGGCGCCTCCACGGCTGGAATCCGCTCGGCAGCCCGGAACCCGTAGTACGACAGCGGATACTCGAGCGCGAGCGCGCGGTACTCGGCATCCGCGCCGATTTCACCGCTCTGTTCGAGCGCCCGAGCGCGCCAATACCGGGCGCGCTGCGCGGAGTGCGCGCCGCCATCGGCGATCAGGCGATCGAAATATTCGATCGCATCCGCGAAGCGCCCCGCGCGGTATCTCGACCAACCGAGCTGCCAACCCGCGGCCGATGCGACGGTCTGCGAGCGCCCGCGCAGCGCGTCTTCGAAGAAGATCTCCGCGCGATCGAACTCGCCCTCCCCATCCGCGAGCAGCCCCGCGATCAGACTCGCGCGCGACGCGTGCTCGCCGAGGGTGCGCGCCGCAATTTTTTCGAGCTCGCGTATCGCATGAGGAACATCACCCGAGCGCGCGTAGGATCTGGCTTTTTCGATCTCGATCTCGTCGCTTTGAGGCAGCGCCGCATAGCCCGCTGCGGCCTCGCGGTAGCGGCGCAGCCGAAACAGCGTGTCGGCGCGGCGGTTCTCGGCTTGATGCCGCTCGCTGGGGTCCAGACCGCCAAGCGCGAGCGCCTGATCGTAGGCGTCGAGCGCCTGTTCGTTGTGGTACTTGAGAAACAGTGCGTCGCCGCGCTCGCGGTACTGGCGGCCCCCGCGGCGCGGCTCCGCGAGTGGTTCGCGCAGCGCATCGAGCGCTTCGTCGGCGACCCGCGCCGATTCGCTCCACGGGTAGCGGGTCCAGATCTCCAGATATTCTTGGGCAGCGTGCTCGCGCTCACCCGATCGCTCCCACGATGCCGCGCTCGACGCGCGAAGCGCTGCGATCTTTTCCGCGTCGTCGCTGGCGGCGGCAGCGATCGCCCAGGCGCTGCGGGCGGCGGCTTCCTCTCCCTTCGCGGCGTGCGCGCGACCGAGCAGCGTGAAGAATTCGGTGTCGAGCGGCGACTCGCGCGCCTGCCATTCCGCGAGCATCGCGATCGCCGCGTCGCTGCGGCCAGATTCGACGCGCGCGCGCGCGCGCAACAGATCGGCGTGGTCGGCGATCAGCGGGTGTCGCATCGCGATCGCTTCGAGCAAGTTCTCGGCCGAGCGAAATTCGCGCTGCGCGAGCGCTGCACGCGCTGCGCGAAGCGCGATGCCAGGCCGTTCCAGCAGATCCTGCGAAATCGAGGTATCGGGCGGCGGCGGCACGCTGCGGTCGACATCCGCCACGCCGATCGACGTGGCGGCGAGGATCGGCACGGCCAACATCCGGAGTGACGCGGTTCCGCCCCTCAGCACGCCGCGCTTAGCCACTCGATTGCCGACATTTCCGATCGAAGCCCTCGCCCGCACCCAGTGTGCAGGAGGCGCGCACGCTGTCAACGCGCGCAGCCGCTTTGCGACTGTGAACGCGGGCTTCAAGTCACCTGCGTTGTGGCCGAGAATCGCCTGCGTTGTGGCCGAGAATGGCGTCGGTTAGCGTTGGCCGCGCGGGGTTGTCGCCATCCGTTCTGTCAGCAGTTCCCCGCCGCGCAAACTCAGCCACGCGACGGGATCCCACTTGTCACTCGCCCGCTCCACCTCATTTTCAGTCCCCCGCGCCAACTCATTGTCACTCGCCCGCTCCACTTCATTGTCACGTGCCCGCTCCACCTCACCATTGTCACGTGCCCGCTCCACCTCACCATTGTCACCTGCCCGCTCCACCTCACCTGTGTCGCTGCTCGTGTTGCTGCTCGCGCTGTTCGCCTGCGGGTCGGACTCCAAGCCGCTCGCGAGCAAAGAGGCGGCGCCAACGGACGCCCCGCGCGAAATCGCCCGACCGCGCGGGATCTGGGTCTTGTGCGAGGGAAGCCAGCGGGTTCTCGAGCACCCCGAGCGCCTCGCTGAGCTGATCGAGTTTGCGAGCGCGCTGCGCGCGACGGATCTCTTCGTGCAGGTCTACCGCGGCGGCCAGGCGTGGTTCGATTCGAGCCACGCGGGGACGGGCCCCTACCAGCGGATGCGCGAATCGGGCGACGTCGACCGGCTGCGCGAATCGGGCGACGTCGATCCGCTGCGCGAACTCGTGCGTCGCGCCCACGCGCTCGGGATCCGTGTCCACGCGTGGGTCAACGTGCTGTCGCTCGCCGGAAATCGCGACGCGAAGATCGTGCAGGAGCTCGGCCGCGACGCCGTGCTCGTCGATCAGCGCGGGCGCTCGATTCTCGACTATCCAGAACTCGACGTCCCGATGCCAGACCGCGGCTACTACCGCATGGGCACGCCGGCGGTCTGGCTCGATCCCGCAGCGCCGGGGGTCGCCGAGTACCTGAGCGCGACCTTCGCCGAACTGGTGGCGCGCTATCCGGAGCTCGATGGCCTTCACCTCGACTACATCCGCTATCCAGACGTGCTGCCGTTTTCGCCGGGGTCGCGATTCGGTGTCGGATTGGAATTCGGTTACGGCGAACCCACCCGCGCGCGCTTCCAGGCCGAAACCGGCCTGACCGCGCCGATCGGCGACGAGCTTCAAAACGCCAACCGCTGGGACGAGTGGCGCCGCGAGAAGATGAACGAACTGGTGGGCATGTTGGGGGCGGCCGCGCGAGCGGCGCGACCCGAATCTCCGCAGCAGCCGAAGCTCGCGCTCTCCGCAGCCGCCGGCGCCTACGCGGAACGCGTGTATCTGTCCGAGGCGCAGGACTGGAAGCGCTGGATCGAGGACGAGCTGATCGATTTCGCGATCCCGATGGCGTACACGCTCGACGACCGGATGTTTCGCTACATGGTCGAAGGTTTCGCGTCCGGCCCGCGATCGGATCGGATCTGGATCGGTCACGGAACCTGGCTGTTCGCGAAGCGGCCCGAGCGCGCACTCGACCAACTCGCGCTGGCGCGCGCGGCGGGCGCCGCTGGCGAGGTCTTCTTCTCCTACGATTCGATCGCCGAAGCCCCTGCCCTGCGCGATGCGCTGCTCGCGGAATTTGGAGCCTCCGCGGGTGAACGCTGACGACCTCGCGCAATTCGACTTCGCGCTGCCCCCGGAGCGGATCGCCCAGCAGCCACCCGAAGAGCGAGACGGCGGGCGCCTGATGCTGCTCGATCGCACTACGGGCGCTATGGCGCACGCTGAAATTCGCGGGCTGTCCGGCTTGCTGCGCGACGGCGACCTGCTGATCAGCAACGCCACCCGCGTGCTTGCGGCGCGCTTGCGCGGCCACAAGGCGAGCGGCGGGGGCGCCGAAGCGCTGCTGCTCGGACCCGCCGAGGGCCAGGGCCGCTACCGGGCGCTGATTCGACACAGCGGTCGGCTGCGCGTCGGGCGCAAATACCGGCTGGGCGCGCCCGCGCTCGACGCAGAACTCCTCGCGGTCGACGCGGAGGGGGTCGGCGTTCTCGGCTTCGAGCCCGGCGTCGACCCCTACGCGTCGGGCGAAACGCCGCTGCCGCCGTACATTCGCCGCGCCGCCGCGCGCAGCGAAGATGCAGACCGCTATCAGACGACATTTGCGCGCGTACCCGGTTCGATCGCAGCGCCGACCGCGGGGCTGCATCTGAGCGAGCGCGTACTCGCGGAATTGGACCAGCGCGGAATCGAGCGCGCCGAGGTCGTGCTTCACGTGGGAGTCGGCACGTTTCGTCCGCTGCGCGACGAGGATCTCGCGCGCCAGCGCCTGCACGCGGAAAGCTTCGACCTCCCCGCGAGCACCGCGGAAGCGGTCGCGAGAGCCCGGGCCCGCGGAGGGCGCGTGGTCGCGGTCGGGACGACGGTCACGCGCGTGCTCGAGTGCCGCGCCTCGGACGACCGAAGCGTGCGCGCCGGTACGGGAACGACGGATCTGTTTCTCGCGCCGGGCGATCGCTTTCGCGCGATCGATGCGCTGCTCACGAACTTCCACCTGCCGCGCTCGTCGCTGTTGTTGTTGGTGGCGGCTTTCGCGGGGCGCGAAAAGCTGCTCGCCGCGTATGCGGAAGCCGTGCGTGCGGAGTACCGCTTCTATTCCTATGGCGACGCGATGCTGATCCAGTCGAGCTGAGCGCGGCGATGGCTTCGGGCTTTTCCTTCGCAATCACTGCGCGCGACGGCCACGCGCGCGTCGGCGAGCTGTCGACCGCGCACGGCGCGATCGACACTCCGGCGTTCATGCCGGTGGCCACCTACGGGGCGGTGCGCGGGCTGAGCGCCGATGAGCTCCGGGCCGCGGGCGCGCAGATCCTGCTCGCGAACACCTATCACCTCGAAGAGCGACCCGGTTCCGAAGTCATCGCGGAGCTGGCCGGCTTGCACGGTTTCACGGGTTGGCGCGGCCCGTGGTTGACCGACAGCGGCGGTTATCAGGTGACCTCGCTCGCGGGCCGCTCGCGGCTCGACGAGCAGGGCGTGACCTTCGAATCGAGCATCGACGGTCGCCGGCGCCTGCTCACGCCCGAGAGCGCGATCGAAATCCAGGCGCGCCTCGGATCCGACATCGCGATGGTGCTCGACGAATGCCAGCCGAGCGGAACCAGTTCCGAGGCAGCCGCCGGGCTGCGCGCGGCCGCGGCGCGAACATTGCGCTGGGCGGAGAGGTCCGCGCGGGCGCGGCGCCGGGCCGATCAAGCCGTCTTTGGGATCGTGCAGGGCGGGACCGACACCGATCTGCGACGCAGCAACGCCCGCAGCATCGTCGCGCTGGGCTTCGAAGGCTACGCGCACGGCGGCCTCGGCCTCGGAGAGCCGCCCAAACAGCGCAGCGAACTCGTCGCGGCCACCAACGAACTGCTCCCCGAAACCGCGCCGCGCTACCTGATGGGGATCGGCTACCCGCCCGACCTCGTCGATGGGATTGCGGCGGGGATCGATCTGTTCGATTGCGTGATCCCAACCCGCCACGCGCGGCACGGCGTGCTGTTCACGCGCGACGGTGTGCTCAAGCTCCGAAACGCGCGTTTCAAGCGTGACGACGCGCCTCCCGATTCCGACTGCGATTGCACGACCTGCGCGCGGCATTCCCGCGCCTACCTGCGCCACCTGCTGCGCGTAAACGACACGCTCGGCGCGCGCCTCGCCTCGACCCACAACCTGCGCTTCTACCTCCGGCTGCTCGAGCAGGCCCGCGCGGCGATCCGCGCGGGCGCCTTCGCGCCGTTTCGCGAAAAGATCCGCGCTGCGCCGATCCGCTGAGCGGCAGAGTCGGCCCCAGCCCTTCAAAGTGTCCGAATCCGAGGCGGAATCCGCGAATTCGCGGCGCGAAACCTCAAGCTGCCGGTCGGTGACGCCGATCCTCCACTGAGATCCTGGGAGGGAGATCGAAACAGTGACTTGGGCGACTTCGGGTTCGAAGCGAGCGTCCGGCGGGTTTCCCGTTCGCGCCTTCGCGAGCACCCTCGCGACCGCTGCGCTGGGTCTGCTGCTTTACCATTTCACGGGAAAGCTGCTGGCCGCGGGCGCAGCGCCGGTCTTCGCTGCCCTGCTGATCGGCTTGCTCGAGCAGCGCGGCGCAGAAAAACGCGCTCAGCAGCGAGTCCTCTTGCAGAAGGCACTGCAGGCCGCCGCCCTCGGGAATCGCTCCGTGCGACTCGAGGCGAGCGCGCTCGGCGAGCTTGCGGAAGCCGCGGAACCCTTTAACGAATTGGTTTCATACTTGGGCCAATCGGCCGAAATCATTACAGAACTTTCAGGTCGCCTCGGCAGCATTCCGGCCGGCATCGCGGCGGCAATGTCCGAGCTCGGCGCGGGCACAGAGGATCAGGAAGCGGCGGTCGAAGAGACCTCCTCGCTGCTCGCCAACATCAATACTTCGATCCGCGGGATCAACGCCGAGATCATGAACCTCGCGAGTTCGAACGAAGAGACGGCCTCGTCGATCATGGAAATGGGAAGCGCGATCGAGCAGGTCGCGACCGGCGCGAGCGCGCTGCGCGACACCGTAGAGTCCTCGACGTCGGCCGTCCACGAACTCAATGCCCAGATCCGCCGCGTGTCCGAGAGCGGCAGCGCCGTCCAGGAAGTCGCGGAGGAGACCGCGGCTTCAATTTCTGAAATGGACCACGCGATCCGCGAAGTCGGTGACCACGTGCGGTCGGCGTCGGAACTGACCCAGCAGGTCACGCAAAGCGCCGAGGAAGGCTCGCGCGCGGTGGGTGCGACCATCGATGGCATCGCCCAGATCCGCGACCTCACCCAGGACGCCAAGACCGCGCTCGAGGGTCTGGCGGACCGGATCGGCGCGATCGGCGAGATCGCGAGCGTCATCAACGGCATCAGCGACGAAACCAATCTGCTGTCGCTCAACGCGGCGATCATCGCCGCGCAGGCGGGCGAGCACGGCAAGGCGTTCGCGGTGGTCGCCGAGCAGGTGAAGACCCTCGCGCGCCGAACCACGGCGAGCACCAAGGAGATCGAATCGCTGATCGAGTCCGTCCAGGAACAATCCGAAAACGCCGTGCGCGCGATGGGGGCCGGGATCAACGCGGTCGAGCAAGGCGTGAAGCGCTCGCGAGGCGCGGGCGAAGCGCTGGAGCGGATTCGCGACACCGCGCGCGATGCGAGCGGCCGGGTCTCCGAGATCAGCCGCGCCGCCGAGGAGCAGGCGCGCAATTCGCGACACGTCGCTGAGTCGGCCCAGCGAACCTCGGCACAGGTGCAACAAATTTCTGCGGCGCTTACGGAGCAGAGCCTCGCCACCGAACGGATCCTCACCAACTCGACCCAGAGCCTCGAGATGTGCCGTCAGATGAGCAGCGCAACCGAGGAACAGCGCTCGTCGAGCCGCTACATCTCCTCCAACATCGCGGCGATCACCGAGTTGATCGCATCGATTCAGAGCAAGACCGCCTCCCACGAGCAAGCCAGCCACGGCGTCGCAGAGTCGGTCCATTCGATGCTGGATACCGCGCGCAAGAGCAGCGAGCGGCTGCCCGAGGTGGCGCGCGGCGTAATTGCCATGCGCGATTGTGCGGAGCAGATTGGCCGCGTCATCCGCGGCGACAAGGCGGATCACGCCGGCGGCTAGCGGGGGAAGCTTCGCTTCCCTTGCGGCGCACGTCGAACCCGTTCCGGGTTCGACGTGCTAGCGCGAGACCGTTTCGTCCCCGCCCTCGACTGCGGCGCAGATCCCCGCGTAATACGGCAGCTGATCGCGCAGCGCGCTCGCAACGATGCGCATCCCATCGCTCAGCGCCGGCCACACGCGTTCTGCGACCAGCGCGCGCAGCGGTTCGAAGCAGAGTTTTTCGCCTGCGGCGCTCGGGATCGTCCCCAGCACGATGATTTCGGGGGCGAGTGCGAAGCTGAGCGACGCGATCGCGCGCGCCAGATAGTGGTTGAAGCGATCCATCTCCGCCAGCGCGAAAGCATCGCCCTCCCCTGCAGCCGTGACGACGTGTTCCGGCAAGGCCCGCTCGCGAGCGCCCGCGAGTGCGCAGACGCGACTCATCGGCGGCGTGATTTCGCGAAGTCGACGCGTCCATGCCGCGCCACCGACGTAGGCCTCGACACAGCCGCGTTGACCGCACGCGCAGAGTTCTCCATCCCACTCGACGGCAGCGTGGCCGAACTCGCTCGCGCGGCCACGGTGGCCGCGATACAGCCGACCGTCGAGGATCAGGCCCGCGCCGACTCCCGTCGACATCGTGAGATACACGAGGTTCCGCGCACCTCGGCCCGCGCCGAAGCGCCACTCGGCGAGTGCCGCGGCATTGGCATCGTTTTCGACTCGCACCGGCAAGCCCAGCGCGTCACTCAACCAGGCGCGCAGCGGCACATCCTGCCAGCCCGGAAGGTTCGGCGGCTTGAGGATCAGACCGCGCTCGCGATCGACCGGGCCCGGCACCGCGAGGCCCACCGCTTCGATGTCCGTGGCCGCGAGACCGGCTTGCGAGATCAGTTCGGCGGCGTCTTCGGCGATGCGCGCGACGTCGGCTTCCGGGTTGCCGCTGAGCTCGCTCGGCCGCGTTCGCTGCGCGACCAGCTGACCCGCTGCATTGGCGATGGCGATCGCGAGCTTGCTGCCCCCGAGATCGATCCCGAGTTGGAATCCGATGGGTGACCCCCGGAAGTGCCGCGCGATGTTGGCGGTGCGCGCAGTCTAACACACGCCTCTCAGGCCCGAGCGCGAATGCGCCGATACGAAAACACCCGCCGGATCGATGGCCTCGAATCCACTCTGCCGGTCGGGGAAGCCAACGAAGGAGGGAAAAGATGCGCCGCTTTCTTGAAGGGGAAAAGATGCGCCGCTTGAAGGGGAAAAGATGCGTTTCCTGATCCGCTGCGCGGTCGCGATTGCGATGTTCGCGGCACTTGGATGCATGAACAGCCTGCGCGATCCCATGGGCAAGCAGGATGCACTCGAGCAGGCGCAGCGCCGCTATACGGAATTGGTGCGCTGGGGCGAAATCGAAACCGCGAGCGCGTTCGTCGATCCCGCCATCGCGGAGACGTATCTGGACCGCGGCGCGCTGTTCAAGGATGTCCGTTTCACGGATTTCGAAACTGGGCCGATCCGAATGGACGAGGGTGCCAACACAGCGACAATCAACGTCGTGTATCGCGCCTACTCGACTCGGACCCTGGTCGAGAAAACGATCCGCGAGCGCCAACAGTGGTATCGCGACGAGAACTTGGCCCATGAATGGAAAGTGCGACCGGATTTCGAGATGCCTGCCGGCAGCTCCAGCGACTCCAGCAGCTCCAGCAGCTCACACTAGGCGGATCGGAGATCGGAACGTGATCGGCAAAGCGCGAAAAAAGATCCTCATCGCGGACGATTCGAAGGAGTTTCGCGAACTCGAGTCCGTCTTTCTCGCTCGGCTGGGAACCGTGCTCACTGCCTCGAGCGGAACCGAAGCGCTCGAAATCGCGCGACGCGAGCAACCCCAGCTGATGATCGCGGACATCGACATGCCGAACATGCCCGGCGACACCCTCTGCCACGCGGTCAAGGCGGACCGCGACCTGCACCAGATGCCCGTGATCCTCGTGATCTCGGGCCGACTCGCCGAAGATCACGCGCGCGCGGTGCGCGCGATGGCCGACGACATTCTCGTAAAGCCCCTGAGCCGAATCCAACTTGGCCAGGCCGTCTCACGACTGCTCGGCGCCGATCGCCACCTGGCGCCCGCGCGCGCTCCGCTCGAAGACCGCGTGCGCGTGCGCATGGCCCGAGACGATGCGTCCGCGTGGGGTGTGATGCGGGATCTCTCGCGCGGCGGAGCGTTCGTCGAAGCCGCCGGGAAACTCCCGGTCCATACCGAGGTCAACCTCGACTTCAAACTTCCGAATTTCCGCAGGTCGCTGCGATCGACCGCGCAGGTGATGTGGACGGGTCTGCATCCGAGAACCCGGGCGCCCGGCATGGGGCTTCGCTTTCTGGCCCTCGACCGCGAAGGCGCGCAGCAGATCGACAGCTACGTCCACCAGTTCACCACGCCGCGCGATGGAAAACTCGCCGCGCCGGGAGCCGCACAATGATTCGGAGAGCGCTGCTCATCGGATCGATCGCGCTGTTCACGCTGCTCGGCATCCCCGACATCGGATTCGCCGAGGCGCCCGCGGCCGACGAGACGGAGGGAGGCGCGCAGTGGCGCGAGCGGCTGCTCGTCGCCCATCAAGAAGTCGCAAGCGCGAAAAAGCGCAATTCCAGCGCGCTCAAAGCCTACGAGATCATGCGGCACCGGCGACGCCCGCGCGGCGACGCCAAGCAGGCGATCATGGACGAACTCGAACTCTCGCGCGAAGAACTCGCGAAAGCCCAACACAGCCTCGCCAAGCTCGAGGACGCGGCGCGGCGCGCGGGCCTCACACCAAAATCGATGGAGTTCACGCGCGACCAGATCAAAGCCGCTGCCGCGGTCCCCGCGTCGCCAGAACCCGAGCCCTAGCGATAGAGCTCGAGATCCTCTTCGTCGAGGATGTCGGATACGGCGTCGATCTCGCCTTCCTGGTTGCCCCGGACGATGGCCAGCGGTGTTCCGCCCTGACTCACGAGCGTGTCGTGGCGCGTAGCGATCTGACCTGCCCCCAGCACGCGCAGTTTGTCCACGATGATCGGCGCGCTCGTATCCGCAGCCGGAAATCGCAGATCGACTCCCGAAACCGTGATCGACGCGACCCCGACATTCTCGGGAACCGCGCGCTCAGCCCCGTAACCGCTGTTCAACATCCGAAGATATTCGATGCGCTTCGCGAGTTGATCCGCGTAGCGCTCGGTCTGAACGGAATCTTGCGAGGTGAATCGCGCGTAATCGTCGATCCCCTGGGATTGGCTCACCCGAGCCTGATCTTTGTAGCGGGCGGGGATGTTCTTCGGGTTGTCGGTGAAGGCGACGTTTCCGTCCGCCGTTTCCCAGGAATAGATGTTCCCGGCGACGGCAGGCGTGGCGGCCGCGAGCCCAAACCCGAGTAGCGCAAGCAGCGAAACCGCGAGCCCAGCGGGCCCGAAGCCATTTCGTTTCAGCAGAATCGGCATCAGCATAAGAATCTCCTTGCCGCATTCTGGCACCAAGTGACAAATTTTGTCAACAACAACAGATACTTACGCGCGCAATCCGGGCGCAGCCCCAAAGCAATTCCGCGCTTTTGACAGGCCATTCAGCAACAGATATAAACAAGGGCCAGTTTGTTGCGGGGTAGAGCAGTCTGGTAGCTCGTCGGGCTCATAACCCGGAGGTCGGGGGTTCGAATCCCTCCCCCGCTACCA
>CAZBSV010000105.1:0-22450 GCA_964494795.1 uncultured Spirochaetales bacterium
CGGCGAGATAGATCCGCTCGGCGCCGAGTTCGCGCAGCCGTTCGACCAGAGCGAACACGTAATCGAATGAATCGCGAACCCCGTTCGACCAATCCTCGAGATAGACGTTGAGCTTGAAGTGTTTTCGCTTTGCGGCGCGAAAAGTCTGGGTGATGGCGCTTCGGTGTTCTTCTGGGGTCATGCCGAGCTGGATACGGCAGTGCCGCTCGGAGCCCTTGGTGAGCAGGTTCATCACCTTGCCGCCGGTTCCGGCGATCCAGTTGACCGACGCGCTGCCGTCGCAGTAGCCGAGCATCTCGACCCGCGACAGCATGCGCGCCTTCTTCGCCCAGTCCACGATCAGGCGCGCGGCTTCGCGCTCGCCCTCCGAGACGCGCGTCGATGCGATCTCGATGCGATCGACTCCGACCTCGCTGAGCAGGAGCCGCGCCAGCTGGAGTTTCTCCGCGGGAAAATACGAGACATCCGGAGTCTGTTCCCCGTCGCGCAGGGTGGTGTCCATCAGCTCGATTCGATCGGCGTTCGCGCTCTTCAATCCATTCTCCAATGCGGGTCGAGAGCATCCAATGCGGGTCGAGAGAATCCAAAGCGGTCGAGAGAATTTCGCGCGGTACCTCGCGCTGTCAACCGAGGCCGCTTTGGGTTGGGCCCGCGGAAACGCCGGGGCGCGCGGCGTGACCGATTCCCCCCATTGCCTGCCGATCCGCGAAGAAGATCGCCACCATCACCTCGACTCCCTTGGTTCGGTGAAGTGCCAGGGAGAGGTCGAGCCCATAGACCCCGGTCGCATCCAAACAGACCCGCACCGACCGCGTCGACTTCGTCAGCCACCGGATCAGCTTCCATTGGCCCGCGGCGTCGTTCCCGAAGCGGCGGATGGAAACCGATTCGCCGTCCCGCTCCACGGCGACCACGAGTTCGTCTGCGCTGATGTCGATCCCTACAAGAACCATTTTCTTCAACACACCCTCCTGGTGTAGGATGCTCTCCGGTCCCCCGA
The DNA here is from genome assembly GCA_964494795.1 of uncultured Spirochaetales bacterium. Lineage (GTDB taxonomy): Bacteria > Myxococcota_A > UBA9160 > UBA9160 > SMWR01 > JACZVU01. The sequence goes on from CAZBSV010000105.1 coordinate 1,001, forward strand.
CCCTGCACTTTCGCCAACCCGGCTTGCGGATGCAGGCTTCTGGGCCTCGGATACTCCACAGCTTTGGCGACGAGGGCGGGGGTCCCATCTAAATCACAAGCTCTTGGCTTCAGACAGGTTCGGCCTCCCCGGAAAGCTCAATGGAGTCTAGAAGCACGAATTCATGGCTTGTAGTCGAGATACAAGACAGACTGCCTTGCCGCGTTCGCGGTTTTTATGCGGGTCTGTCTAATAATTGTTAGGCCGCACAAGAATGTCCCTCGAACCGCAGGCTCCGGTAGTTTCCAAAGCGTCCCGCGCGATCGTGTTGCTCGCATTCATTGCCATGGCGGCGGGAGGTCTCGGCACCCTCACGTGGTCGCTGTTTGTTCCGGCGCTCACCACTGGCGTACCTCTATCAACCTGGAGTTGGAGCACTCTCTGGCTATTCGAAGTAGGGCTTCTCGTGATCCTCGGTTGGCTTGGTGCTGGCATCTACAGGCGCTTCGCCACCAATCGATCGCAAGCAGGCATCTCAACTCCGACCTTAGGAGGTCGCATGCTGCTCCCGTGGTCCGAAGTCCATCGCGTTAAAGTAGAAGGGCACGAAATTCACTTGTACGGTCAGCAAGCATCTGCGGTAGTAAATGTGCTCTGCTTTACCGAGCCGAAGCAGGTCGGCAGCTACATATCAACCACCTTCCACTCCACGTGCGCAACCAGGGTGCGGCCTAACCCTTCCATCGAGCGGACCCGCTCCGGCCTGCGGCCTCCGCGGGCCGCTCATGTCACACGTTGGGCACTTATGATCACGAACGCCATTTAAGGGGAGATGAGCTATGCAACGTGTTTTTATTTTTGTATTGCTGAGCGCCGTCATATGCATCAAGGCTGGTGCGGAGGAGTCCACGGATGCAAGGCAGGCGCTGGTCGTCCAGTTTTCTCAGGCTCTCGGGCTTGAGCAGATGGTGACGTCGATGCGGGAAAAGTCGCAGGCCTCTATTGCCTCAACCGGAGAGCCACTGATCGACAACATGCGTAAATCGGGAATTTCCGAAACTGTCCTGACGGAGATGCGCGGTTACTATCAAGAGACAATGAATGTAGTGTTATCCTCTTGGACCGCCGAGGAAGCTGTGCGGATTTACGTGCAAGCGATTGCAGCATCGATGACCAATGACGATTTAAGGAAGTCCGTTGCGTTTTACAAATCGGAAGAAGGTCAACACAGTGTCATGGCAGCATCAAGCGCGGTTGCGCAGTTGCAGAACTACATCGAGAACGCAACAAGCCAAGCCCTGCAGCAGGCGTTGCCGGCGTTCATTGAAAAGGTAAAGGCTGTTGCTGTTCGCGAGCGGCAAAGCATGGAGAAGGTTAAATGATAGTGGCATCAGTGCCCAAATCGATGCAGCCGACGCCGCTTCGCGGTGCGTCTGAGACCGGACGTTAGGCTACCTTGAACCACACCAGGCACATCGATGTAGTACTACTGATGGGCCCTCCGGGATCAGGCAAATCGCATTTGGGAAACGAACTCAGTAGGTACGATCTCGTACACAGAGCTGGAGCCCAAGCTCATGGCGATCTTTGGCGAAGGCGAAGACTTCAGGAATCGCAAACAGGAAGCGCTAGGGTTGATTCGTGATTTCTATCGCGAGGAACTGTCGCGCTCAATGCTGCCCGTCGGAATTGAAACGACCGGAATCTCGGATCGCAAGTTCATACACGAGTTGTCCCAAGACTTTCGGCTCCTTTTCGTCAGAGTAACGACGCCGCGTGAAATCTGTGTCGAACGAGTACGAACTCGCCCTGGCGGACGTAACATCAATACGGATAGTGATTCGGGTGACAGATTTTACGACTATTGGTGCTCCGAGGTGGAACCAACCTATGACTTCGACATTGTAGTTAGCGGTACAGACTCTATTTCCGCAATCGGACGGATACGGGCTGCCATCAAAGCGGTCGCCTAACAGGTTGCTGAAAAAGGATTTCGATGGGGTCCATATGGGTGACCGAAGGCTCGTAAGTACGCGATTTCTCTACGGACTCGTTTGTGTGCCACCCACCAAAGCCCTCCGATTTCGGGCTTTGTCAGTAACCTGCTAACCCGTATGGCTCCGGTCGTTGTCAAGAGGTGGTTTTCTCATGACGCGGCCGAAGGCCGCCATTCCTGCGTGATGGTCTCTCCTCGCGGACTGACTTCGCTTCGCATGCGGCGCAGAGTGACGTCTGCACCCAACACGGTTCGAGACTCGCGCCGTGCGCTCGCCCGCCACGGCCTATCCGGGGAGTTCGCTGTAAACTGTAACGAGGAGAGACCCATCCGTGAACAAGTCACTGATCATTGATGTCGGAATGCATACGGGTAGAGATACCGAATTCTACTTGGCGAAAGGCTTTGACGTCGTTGCGATAGAAGCCAACCCCGAGCTGGTCAAGCGCGCGCGATCTAAATTCAGCGATGCTCTACTGAACAAGAAACTCACCCTATACGACGTTGCAATCGCTGATCATGATGGAGAAATAGACTTTTATATCAACCAACAGCATGATGACTGGGGTACGACATCCCTGGAGTTTGCTTCGCGAAATGAGCGGTTCGGCACGAATAACACTTTGAGCCGCGTTCAATGTGCCAGATTTCAAAACATCCTAAGACAGCATGACGTTCCCTACTATCTGAAGATCGATATCGAGGGAGCCGATATGCTTTGCCTCGAGGCACTCATGGAATTTGGTGAAAAGCCCAAATACGTCTCCATCGAGGCGGGGCTCAATTCATTCGAGGAGACTTTTTCTGAACTCTCATTATTCTGGGTCTTGGGTTACAGGGAGTTCAAGATTGTCAATCAAGCGTTGAATTCAACAGTCAGATGCCAGAATCCTCCTCTTGAAGGGCTCTTTGTCGAATACCAGTTTGACGGTACCTGTAGCGGCCCGTTTGGAGAAGAGGCACCCGGCAGATGGATGTCCGTTGAAGAAACATTCATTCGATACCGGCGCTTATTGACGGAGCAGAAATACTTCGGCGCAGATGGAAAGCTCTATAGAACGCCCTTTCATCGAGTATACGAGGTTCTCAAAAGGGAACCGGCCGGCTGGTATGATTTTCATGCAAAGCTTGCAAACAGTTGAACAGAGGGCGACATGATCAACACTTCTTCTCGAGGGAAGATGCCCCGGTGATGATGTGGCTGCCCCCCTGTGCCCGGGCCGTACCGACTGCCGCCCGGCCAGGTGTTGCACGGGCCACGTCCCAGCGTCGCGGCCTCGTGGCAGCGTGCCATCTGGCGGTGTACGGTCTGGGCGGTATACGGTCTGGGCGGTGCGCTGCGGCGCTGGGCCTCGCCGGTGAGCACCGATCCGTTGGGCGGCACGGGCTACGGAGCACGCGTGGCGATCCCTGAGCTGGAGCAAAAGAGAGCGGCCGTACGGCTCGACAAGTTCTGCGATCGAGTCCCGTCGCATATCCGCGATCAGCTCTCGTACCATTGGAAGGTCCGGGGCAACCAGCTCACGCTCTGTGAGCGACGTCCCGCTTGGCGCGGCAAGCCCGGCGAGTTCACCGATAGGAGCTTTGCTCGCTTCCAGTTCGATCCGCATACGCATTGCTGGATGCTGAAGTGGTCCGACCGAAACGGGCGTTTCCATCCCTATGAGGGATTCGGGTCTGTGCGGTCTTTCGATAGCCTCGTTGACGAAATCGAATCCGATCCCACGGGCATCTTTCTCGGGTAGCTTTAGTAGTTGGGCCGCAATCCCATCACGTACCTTCCATCGGCAGGACTTCTATCACTGCAGCCGGAGCACGCTCCAGAGATTCGTGAAGTCGTCGCTCCACGCCGCGAGGTCGGCACGGCCGGTCTGCGTAGCCCAGCCCGCTTGTTCCGACAACGCCGCGATGTCCTGCGGCTGCCGTGCCACGATGCCCCAGAACGTACCCGCGCGCATGATGCGGTCAGGCTGCTCTTCCACGCCCGTTCCCTTGGTGCGGAAGACCAGCCCCAGGTCGCGCGATAGATTGGCGAGCACCAGCGTGAGGTCTGCCGCGGTATGCGAGAGGTGGAACGCGAGCACGCCGCCTGCTTTCAGTTTGTGCAGATACATCTCCATCGCTTCGCTCGTCAATAGGTGCAGCGGGATCGCGTCGGAGCTGAAGGCATCGAAAACAAGCATGTCGAATGAGCCATCTGGCTCGCGCGCGAGCGAAAGTCTGCCGTCGCCCAAGACGACCTCGACCGTGGCTTTGCTGTCTTCGAGATAATAGAAGTACTCGCGCGCCGTGCGCACGACAGCGGGATCGATTTCATAAAAGGACCAGCGCTGGCCGGGTTCGCCATAGGCGGCCAGCGTGCCGACACCGAGACCCACCACTCCGATGCGCCCCTCTGCGAGCTTGTAACTCTGCGTGCGGATCAGCTCCCCGATGGGGCTGGTGCGATGAAAGTACGTCGTGGGTTCTCGCCGACGTTCAACGTCCATGTGCTGCAAGCCATGCTGGATCGAACCGTTGATGAGAAAGCGTGTGGGGTTGTCGCCGCTCCATTCCTCGATGTGGTGTGTTGCGTAGAAGCTCCGCTCCCGGTAAATGACGTTTGTGCCAGTGGTGGCGAAGAGAGATCCGGCGACCAGCACCGCGGCGACGCTCGCGCCGAATCGGATCGACCTCGCTGCCGCAAGCAGACAGAGCACGGCGCCGGGTGCGAGCATCCACAGCTGCTTCCACTCGAGCGCGGACTCGCGGAACATCGCGTACGAGACGGCGAGCACGCTGACCGTGGCTGCGGGAAACGCGAAATCGAGCCAACGCTTCGCGCGCGAATCGGACTGGCCGGGCGCGAGCAGGCATGCGGTGATCAGCATCAGCGGATACTCGATCCGGATCGTGAAGAGCAGGGGTGCCACGAGCGCGTTCAGGCAGCCGCCGAGCGCGCCTCCCAGTGCGATCCAGCAATAGAACTCGGTGAGGTAGCTCGGCGCGGGGCGCGTCGCCGCGAGCTCGCCATGGCACAGCAGTGCGATGACGAAGAAAACCGCGCCGTGTAACCAGAGCATTTCCCAGTTGTTCGCGGTTCGCGACCAGAACAGCACGACCGCCAGGGCTACGACGCAGAACGGGAAGAGCCGCACGATCCAGCGGTGCGGCACGATCGGCCACTGCGCGAAGACGAGAACGAAGCTCAGCAGGTAGATGGCGAGCGGTACGACCCAGAAGAGCGGCGTCGGCCCGACGTTCGTGGTCGCGTACGTGGTCACGCTCAGCAGGAGGCTCGACGGGACCATCGCGAGTCCGGCCCAGCGGAGCCGCCGGGGCCATGTGGGAGCGGATCCGTGCGGTGCGTCGGCCGACGTGACGGAGCTGCGGCCGACGCGAATCGCGCACAGCGTCAGGAGCACGCCGAGCAGCGCGTAGCCGAGCGTCCAGCCGAAGGCTTGTTCACGCAACCGGAATGTGGGCTCGATCAGGATGGGGTAGGCGAGCAGCGCGACGAGGCTTCCGAGATTGCTTGCGGCGTACAGGAAGTAGGGGTCCCGCGTGCCGGTGCGGTCCATCGCCAGGAACCATCGCTGGACCAGCGGAGCGGTCGCTGCGATCACGACGAACGGCGCGCCAATCGTTCGCGCGAGGTGGAGCAGAAGGGAGGCGACGGGATTGCTGCCAACTGTGGGGCCCGCCCCGTGCCAGATCAGAAGCGGCGCCATGCAGAGAATCAGCAGCAGGACGTGCAGGACCGCCAGGCGCCGGACATCCATCCGGCGCGTGACGTGCACGTAGATGTAACCTGCGAGCAGCGCCAGCTGAAAGAACAGCATGCAGGTATTCCAGACGGCCGATGTTCCGCCCAGCACGGGTAGTACGCCCTTCGCGGCCATCGGCTGCACGACGAAGAGCAGCGCCGCACCCATCAGACAGGCGAGCGTGAAGAGGCTGGTGGTCACGTCAAGAAACTCCTAAGCAGGCTTTGGAACGCGCAGCATGCACCGAATGACCCTTTTGAGCAAATGGGAAGATATGTACCTTTCGGGCACCTAACGGTAGGCTCGCTGCGTGCCCGATTCCCCCCATTCCCTGACGATCCGCGAAGAAGATCGCGGTCAGCGTCTGGACCGCTTTCTCGCCGAGCGTCTGCAACTTTCGCGCTCGCAGGTTCGCCGGCTTCTCGCGCGCGGCGCGGTGAGCGTGGGCGGGCGCCGCGTGGGTGAGGACGCCAAGGGTTCGAATCTTCAGCCGGGGCCCGTCGTCGAGGTGACTCGCTTTGCGAGGCCCGGCGACGAGCGCGCGATCGCCGCGCCGGATCTGCCGCTCCGCGTGCTCGCGGAGGGCAGCGGCTGGCTGGCCGTCGACAAGCCGCCGGGAACCCCCGTCCATCCACTGCGCGAAGAAGAGACCAACACCGTGTTGAACGCGGTGATCGCGCGCTATCCCGAGATTCACGGGGTCGGAGAGGGGGGTTTGCGCAGTGGAGTCGTCCACCGGCTGGACGTCGATACCTCGGGTGCGCTGCTGTTTGCGACCGACGAAGAAACCTGGCAGCGCTTGCGGCACGCCTTCCAGCAGCACGTCGTCGAAAAGGTTTATCGCGCGCTCGTGATCGGCGCGCTCGAAGGTGAGGGGAGCCTCGAGGTCGCCCTGGTCACGGCCCGACACCGGCCGGCGCGGGTGCGGGTAATCGGCGGCGCCGAACTCGATCGCGCGCGCGGCGCACACGTCGGCGTCCTGCGCTGGCGATCGCTCGAAGTCTTTCGCGACGCGACACTCGTTGAAGTCAGGCCGAAGACCGGCTTTCTGCACCAGATCCGTGTCTCGCTCGCCCACGTCGGATTTCCGGTTCTCGGAGACCGCGTCTATGGCCCGGCGGGAGATCCGATTTGCGTGCCGCGGCAGATGCTCCACGCGGCGCACGCGAGTTGTGGCGCGATCGAGGCGAGCAGTCCGGATCCCGACGACTTCCGGACTGCACTCGCGGGCTGCGCGGCGCTTTCGGGTCGCGGCTGAACCCGATCAGCGTTTGCGCAGCAGCGTCAGGCCATCCGCGATCGGGAGCATCGCGCAGTCGACGCGCGGGTCGGCGGCGACGAGGTCGTTGAATCTTCGGATGGCCACGGTGTCGGTGTCCTGCGCGGCCGGATTCACGACGGCGCCCATCCACAGCACGTTGTCGACGAGGATGACGCCGCCCTGTCGGATCAGCGGAAGCAGGGCTTCGAAGTAGGCGACGTAGGCCGACTTGTCTGCGTCGACGAACGCGAGGTCGAAACCGGCTTCCTGAGGCAGCCTTGCGAGCGTCTCGAGCGCAGGCGCCAGGCGAAGATCGATCTTGTGAGCGACTCCCGCTTTCTCCCAATAGCGCCGGCCGATGCGCGTCCACTGCTCGCTCACGTCGCAGCAAACGAGCTGGCCATCAGCGGGGAGTCCGCGCGCGAGACACAGCGCCGAGTAACCCGTAAAGGTTCCGATTTCGATCGCGCGGCGAGCCCCGAGAATCCGGGCGAGCAGCGTCATGAAGGCGCCTTGCTCGGGTGCGATCTGCATGATCGCGATGTTCCCGAGTGCTTGGGTCTCTTCGATCAACGCGCGTTGGATCTCGTCGGGTGGCGTTCCGTGCTCGACCAGATACGCGTGCAGCTCGGCGGTCATCGCAACGGTCTTCGGTTCCATGGTTGCGAGTCTCCGATCGGTTGCGGGTTTTCGATCAGTTGCGGGCTTCCGATCGATTGCGCATCTCCAATCGATTGCGCATCTCCAATCGATTGCGGGTCTCCGATCAGCTGGCCTTCGGCGCGCTTTCCGCCTTCAACTGCAGCTGCATCGCGAGCGCCTTCTCGTCTTCCGCTTCTTGGATCATGCCCTTCGCCTGGTAGAGAATCGACAGATTGGTGTGGCTCAGGGGATCGGCGGGTTCGAGTTCGATGACCTTCTTTCCGGCCTGGATCGCGCCATCGAGATCCCCCCTGCGCTTCAGCGTCATCGATAGGCCGTTCCAAGCGATCGCGAGGCCGGGCTCGGCTTCCACTGCGCGCCGATAGCAATCGATGGCCTCGTCGATGCGGCTTTCGGCGAAGTGCTTGAAGGCTTCTCGGTAGAGGGCGCGGGCGTCAGGCATCGCTGGAGCATAATGCAATTGCGGGCTTTCAGTCCGCGTCGAGGCCCTTCTCGGCCCGTCGCAGAAAGGCGTGGATCTCGCGCCCGGTCTTGATGTCGCCCGCGGCTTCGGCCAATGCGATCGCGCGGGCGAAGATCTCGGCCGCCTCGTTGGAGTGGCCCGTGTCGAGCAGGAAGTGGCCCAGGTCACGGTGAGCGAGCACGTCGCCCGGGTCGAGTTCGATTGCGCGGCGAAGTGCATGGACGGCTTCGGTCGCTCTGCCCAGCCTGACGAGGCAGCGTCCGAGTCCTACCCAGTTGAGCGGATCGTTGGGATCCAGATCGAGAAGCTCGCGAAAACGAGCGACCTGGTCTTGCAGGAGGATTGGGTCATGGGCGGACAACTTCGGAAGGTTACCGAAGACGCGTCCGCATAGCCGCTGAGCGCTCGCTGGCCACGCCGGCCCCGCTGCGCGGGAAGTTGCGCTGCGAATTTGTTTGGCCACTCCGTCAAAGAGTCTGGCCATTCCGTTAACGGGTCTGGCCGTTCAGTCAAAAGGTCTGGCCGTTCAGTCAAAAATTTGGCCATTCGGTCAAAGGAGATTACGATCCCGTCGGATCACCGATCGCGTGGAGCAGCCCGCCTTGACCTTTCCGACGATATATCGAGAGCGTATCGATGCGTAAATTGCGCTTGCTTCTCATCGCGGCAGCCATCGGCCTGCTCGTACTGTGGCTGCTGTCTCCAGGCGACGGCCCGTCGATCGAACCGGGGAGCGTCTTGGTGTTTCCCATCGAGGGTCGTTACGTCGAGTCGCAGGATCCTTCGCTGGTGGCGCGGGTTCTGATGGATGCGAACCTGTCGTTCGCATCGCTGCTTTCCGAATTGAAGAAAGCCGAACGCGACGATCGCCTCGCGGCCGTCGTGTTGCGCATCCGACAGCTCGAAATCGGGTGGGGGCAAGCTCAGGAGCTGCGCGACGCAATACAGCGCCTGCGCGAAGCAGGTCGTCGCCCGATCGCGTATCTCGAGATCGCCGGGTTCGGCGCCAACATCGAGTACTACGTGGCCAGCGCCGCCGACGAGGTCCGGATCGCTCCCGGTAGTTTCGGTGGAGTCGTCGGCCTCGCCGGCGAATACCTGTTCTTGGGCCAGATGTGGAGAAAATTCGGCATCGAATTCGATGTCGCGCGTGCGGGCCAATACAAAGGCGCCGTCGAGACACTCACTGGCGACGAGATGTCCGACGCCTACCGAGAAGTCGCCAATTCGATCCTCGATTCGATCAACCACCAGTTCATTTCGGGAATCGCGGAAAGTCGCAATCTCACGCCCGCGGCGGTCACGGATGTCATCGATCGCGCGCCGATGACGCCGCGGGAGATGGTCAATCACGCACTCGCGGACGAGATCGGATTCTTCGACGAACTCATCGAGTCGCTCGGCGGGCGCGTCGTCGAGGCGGCCGACTACGCGCAGGTCGACCCCGCGAGTCTGGGTTTCGAGCCGGTTGCGCAGTTTGCGCTCGTCTACGGCAGCGGCAACGTCGTCGTCGGCGAGGGCAGGACGAGCTCGCGCGGAAGCCCGGTGATGGCCTCGGATGCCGTCGCAAAAGCGCTGCAAGACGCGGCCGAAGACCCCGATATCGATGCAATCATCTTCCGGATCGACAGCCCGGGTGGATCGGTGCTCGCTGCAGACATCATCTGGAGAGCACTCGAGGTTGCGAAACAGAGCAAGAAGCCGCTGATCGCTTCGTTTTCGAACGTGGCGGCGTCGGGCGGCTACTACGTCGCCGCGGGTGCGGATGCGATCTTCGCCCCGCCAAGTAGCGTGACGGGCTCGATCGGGGTCTTTGCGCTGCGGCCGGTATTGAGGGGACTTCTCGACAAGCTCGACATCCACGTCGAGACGCTGACGCGAGGTGCGCACGCGGATCTGCTGCTCAGCTCCCAACCGCTGTCAGCGGAGACCGCCGCGATCATGGACCGCGAGGTCGAGGCCATCTATCGACTCTTCGTCGACCGCGTCGCCGCGGGCCGCAAACTCGATCTGCAGCAGGTCGATGCCATCGCGCAGGGTCGGGTTTGGACGGGTGAGCAGGCCTTCGAGCGCGGCTTGATTGATGGGCTCGGCGGGCTGCGCGAGGCGGTCGCGCGCGCCAAGCAGGCGATGGGTCTCGATCTCGGGGCGGACGTCGCGCTGATCCCCTATCCCCAGGCAGACTCGCTCGCCGATCAACTGAGCGATGCCTTGAGGCGGGTTTCGATTGCGGTCATGCCAGGTGCGTCGCTGCCCGGCTTGGCTGGGCGGCTACAGCTCTGGCTGGAGTCGGCTCCGGTGGAGACGCCGGCACTCGTTCCGCCCTTTGCGTTCGACATTCGATAGTGTCGCATCGGAAGGAGGGGTTGCGTCGTGCGGCTCGAGAAGAGCTTCGAGGTCGATCGGCCACCGGATTTTGCTTCCCGCGTCGCGGCGCTGGATGAAACCCTTCTCCGCCTCTTCGTCGACGCGAAGACCGAGATCGTGGAGCGCGAGGGGAATCGGCGCACCACCAAGACCCACTATCGTGCGCTCGGGCGGGAGGGCCTCGCGACGTTTCACTTCTATCTGCTTCCCGGCGGTCGCATCTCGTTCGAGAAGGTATGCGACGGGAACGTCTGGCAGGAACTCTCCGGCGCCGTTTCGTTCGACAAGCGAGGTAGCGGAACGCAGGTGACGCTGAAGATGATCGGCCGAACGAAGACACTCGTTCCCGAATTCGCGATACGCGCGCCGATGCGAGACCAGATCGAGCAGATGGCTTCGGCGCTGCGCGCGAGCATCGAGGCCGCCGGGCGCGCCGAGACCGACTGAGCAGCCGATTCGATCACAAGCGTCGCTCGAGGGAAGGCAGTGCTCCGATGGCCAGGTTGATCGCCGAGGACGGCGTTTCGCTCTACGTGGAATCCCACGGCGACGGGATACCCGTGATCCTGTCGAACGGCTTGTGCACGACCTGCGAGAATTTTCGCCCGCAGGTAGATGCTTTCGTCGGCGCCGGCGTGCAGCTGATTCTCTGGGATTATCGGGGGCACGGTCGCTCCGAATCGCCCGACGATCCCGCCGCCTACACGCTCGACCACGTGCTGGGTGATCTTCGCTGCGTGCTCGACTGGGCGGTGCCCGGCGGGCGCGCAGTGCTGGGCGGAATCTCCTTCGGAGGATTGGCGTCGCTGCATTTCGCGCATCGAAATCCCGCGCGGGTTCGCGGCTTGCTCCTGATCGCCACGGGCCCCGGCTTCAAGGATCCGCAAGCCGCAGCGCGCTGGTCGGCGTCGAGCGAAAGATCGGCGTCGCTGATCGAAAACGAAGGGCCACTGGCATTCGTGCGCGGACGCGCCGCTCCGAGCTTGATCGGTCTCGATCCGCAGCGGCCCGCCGCGCAGGCAGCGTCCCGGGCGATTGCGCGCCAGGACCCCGTCGGTCTCGTGCACTTCCAGCGGCAGATTGCGGCCCGCGTGCCGTCGATCATCGATCAGCTCCGCGAGATCGCTTGCCCCGCGCTGGTTGTGGTGGGCGAAGCCGATGACGCCTTTGCGCGTGCAGCGGATGTCCTGACCGCGCGCCTGCCGCGCGCGGAACGCCGGACGATTCCGCGAGCGGGACACATCGTCAACATCGACGAGGCCGACGCCTTCAATGCAGTCGCTCTGGAGTTTCTAAAAAAGCTCGCCGCCGAAGCGCCCGAGTCGGCCTGCTAGCGGGGGAAGCTTCGCTTCCCTTGGCGGCGCCCCTCGAACCCGTTCCGGGTTCGAGCGGCTAGCGGGGGAAGCTTCGCTTCCCTTGGCGGCGCCCCTCGAACCCGTTCCGGGTTCGAGCGGCTAGGCGGTCTCGCTGCGCGACGCCGTTTTCTGGAGCGCCTGCGAGCCGCCGCGAATGTGAAATGCGCGCAGGCCCTGCTTGCGCATGAACTCGGCGAGGTGCGCGCTCTTGAGCCCGATCTCGCAGTAGAGCACGTAGGTCTGGCCGCGGTCGAAGCTCGCGTAGGTCTCGAGCGCGTGCGCAAAATCCAGCTGCAGCGCTCCTGGCCAATGCCAACCCTGGTATTCGGGTTTCGAGCGCAGGTCGATCAGCGTGGCGCCCTCGGGAATGCGATCCAGCTCGAGATCGGGGATCGCGAGCGATTCGACGTCGAGTTCGCGAAGCTGGATGACCGTGCGCGAAGCCGTCGCCGATGCGACGATCGCGAGATCGAGCTTGGCCTCTTCTGCCTCGATGGCGTCGAGCGTCGCAGCCGTCGAAGGGCGGGTCGGCACCATCGCGCAGTACTCTCCGACGAGCTTGGAGAGATCGTAGGTGCCGATGCGTCGAGCGGCGTCGATGATTTCGCCCTTGTTGGATCCGATCAGCGGCCGCAAAATCGTTTCACTGGTAGCGCGCGAGATCACCGCGAGATTGGGAAGGGTTTGTGACGAAACCTGCCCGACGGCGTCTCCGGTGACGATCGCCGAGGCGTGGCGATCGCGAAGCACGATCGCGGCTGCGCGCACCATCATGCGCTTGAGCAGAACCTGCCAATAACGCGCCTGGGTTCGCGCACGAAGTTCGTCGGCTACGGCGTTGAAATCGATCGCGTGCAGACGCGGCCGATCGCCGTACGACCATTGATCGGCGAGCACCTTGGCGACGCGCAGGACTCCTTGCTGGTGGGCTTCGCCGCCGAGATTGCAAAACGCGTAGTCGACGCGTACGCCTCTTCGGAGCAACTGCCACGCTGCGACCGCGGAATCGAAGCCGCCCGACATCAACGCGATCGCGCTGCCTCCGGTTCCCAGTGGCATTCCGCCCTCGCAGGCGAGCTGCTCGGAAAAGAAGTAGGCGTCCTGATCGATCAGCTCGACGTAGGCGGTCTGCTCGGGATGGCTGAGATCAACCCCCGCCGAGCCCGTGAGCAGGCGCGCTCCGAGTTCGCGCTCGACGTCCGACGGGCGCAGCGCGATCTTCGAGCGCTCTCCGACTCTTCGCGCCCGGACCGCGAAACGCTTGCCGGCCACACGATCTGCGAACAACTCCGCTCCGGCATCGACGACATCTGCAAGGTTTTTCGCTTTGCGCTGCTCGGCGAGCGAGATCGACTGAATGCCGAAGATCCGCGTCAGCAGCGCCGCGCAGCTGGCATCCGGAAGCTCCACGAAGATCCGATTGTGGGAGTCGCGTATGCGGGGCTCGATGTTCTCCGCCTTGAGGGCGCTGCGAAGATTTCCGAGCAGCCGCTGGACGAACTGCGAGCGGGTCGCGCGCGCCTTGGTTCCGATCTCACCCGAAAAACGGACGATGGCGAGTTGTGATTTCGGGGATCCCGCCACGGCGGATCACTCGCAGAAGCGGTAGAGGAAACCGCCAACCAGCAGCAGAATCCAGATCGCGAGCTTCGGTACGACGGATCCGATGGATGCCGGAGTCTCAGCCGCGTGCTCGCCTGCGTCGGCGATCTCTGCCCCGAGCAACGCGGCCAATGTCGCCCGCCGAGGATCCTGTTCGCCCGACAGCCGGCCGCCACAGTGAATGCATTGCCGGGTTCCGACGGGTGCGGTGACCTTACACTGAAAGCAGTAGACCGCGTAGGAATTCTGGGGGCCAGGGGCTTGCATCGCGGCGATGGTATCGAATCCGCCTCCGAATTCCGGCGTGCGGCTTCGACCCGAGGGGTCGCGGCGGCTCGAATCGGACCCTCCCGGCTCGCATCGGACCCTCCGAGTGGGTGTGAGGCGTAAAGGGCGCCCGCCGGCCTGCCGATTCAGGCCTGCGCGATGCGAGACACCTCACTGCTACAGCTTGCTTTCGATCGGCCTTCCCGGCGCTATCGGGTGGAGCTGCTGTCGAATCCCGAACTCGGCGAGCGCGGGATCTCGCACGGCGGCCCCGCGAGCCGCGAGATCGTCGAGTGGGCAGCGGTCCGCCGGGCGCTGGCCGCCGAGGTCGGCGAGCCGGAGGGCGTTTGCACCATCGTCTTCGATCTCGTGGTCGAGCGGGTTGCCGGCGCCGATGGCTGCGCGTTCGGGATCCGCAGACTCGATGCAGAACCCGGCGAAGGCGCGATGAAATGGGCCTCCGCGCTCGAGCGCTGCCTCGGCGCTGAACGCTGCGCGCCCTCGATCAAGAGCCTCGCCGCGGAGGGCACTCCGAGCCGCTGGTACCCGAATCTGGAAGAGTTCGAAGCCGCCGCCCTGCAGTCTCTCGAAGACTGACGCTCGCGACGCCCTCCGTGAGGCGCACAGACGCTCTCGCTTGAATCCGGCCGCGGAGAACTGCTATCACCAAGAGCCCGGTTCGGGTCGATGGCGACCCCTTTCGACGCAGTCGAGCCCGTGACTCGAGGCTCGTGGTCGGGTCGTGGTCGGGTCGTGATCGAGTCGTGGTCGAGTCGTGATCGACTGGTGGTTGAGGAGAGTCAGTCAGTGAGTGCGAAACCCCGCCGCCGTGTCGCGGTCGTCGGCGCTACGGGCGTCGCCGGACAGCAATTTCTCGTCGCGCTCGACCGCCACCCGTGGTTCGAGGTCGTGGCGCTGGCCGCCAGCGAGCGGAGCGCCGGCAAGTCGTATCTCGATGCGATCACCGGGTCCGGTGGCCGCATGAGTTGGGCGTGCGAAGAAGAACTTCCGCGGTCGTTCGCTCAGGCTCGGGTGGTCGACGCCGCGAAGCTCAACCTCGACGGAATCGACCTGGTTTTCTCGGCCGTCGAGAGTGACGCGGCCCGGCCGCTGGAGGAGAAATTCGCTCCGCGTGTACCGGTCGTGTCGACCTCATCGGCCTTCCGATACGAGGACGACGTTCCGATCATCGTGCCGGGCGTCAACGTCGATCACGCCAGCTTGATCAAGCGCCAGCAAAAGGAGCGGGGTTGGAAGGGCTTCGTGGCACCGATTCCCAACTGCACCACGACGGGCCTGGTGGTGACTCTCGCGCCGCTGGTTCGAAGCTTCGGGTTGCGCGCAGCGATCGTTACCTCGTTGCAGGCGCTTTCGGGCGCCGGGCGCAGCCCGGGTGTTGCGGCGTTGGACATCCTCGACAACCTGATCCCCTACATTCCGAAAGAAGAGGAGAAGGTCCAGACCGAAACTTCGAAGATCCTCGGGACGCTCGAAGGGGATCGAATCGCCCCGCTCGAGATCCCGGTATCGGCAACCTGCACGCGGGTCAACGTTCGAGACGGCCACACCTTGTGCGTGACCGCGAGCCTGGGTCGGCCGGCCGAGCCCGCAGAAGTCGCGGATGTCATGCGCGCATTCGGCCGTGAATTCATGGACCTGGGGCTTCCGTCCACTCCTCCGGAGATCATTCGGGTGACCGATGAGCCCGATCGGCCGCAGCCTAGGATCGACCGCAAGCTGCACGATGGCATGACGACCGTGGTCGGCCGAATTCGTCGGGATACGGTGCTGGAGAACGGGGTGAAATGGGTGCTCTTGTCCCACAACACCAAGCTCGGCGCCGCCAAGGGTGCGATTTCGGTCGCCGAGTATTTGATCCACACCGGTTTCGCCTAGGCGGCCAGCTCCCAATCCTTCCAATCTCGGGAGGCCCGCCTTCCAATTTCGGAGAGGCCCGCCTTCCAATTTCGGAGAGGCCCGGCTTCCATCTCGTGAAGCCCCGCGAGCTTGCGAAGCGCCAAACCGAGTAATTGGCCCAATCGAGGCTTGCGGGCGGCAAATTATTCTCCAAACTCCCGTGGGGAGCTTTTGGAAATTGGGCCACCAGATCTTCCAGCGCGACGCCAGCGTAGGAGCGTCCGCTAAAGGCTGAGTGCCTGAGGCATAGACTCCGGTGCAGATGCATCTGAAGCGCCGGAGTCGCAAAGTACCCATACATTTATTCCGGAGGAGGGAAGCGATGAAACGGCGATTTGGTGCGTTCATGATCGCGATCGGGGCGATCGCGATCGTGTCCGCAGGATGTGCATCGAAACACGCGGGGAGCGGCGATGATGCGAGTGGTCGCGCCGGGACGGGCAGTGAATTTGACGATGGTTCGGCGGACCGTTCGGCTTCGAAAACGGCGATCAGCGATCTCGAAAGCGTCTACTTCGATTACGACAAGAGCGCGATTCGAAGCGACGGAGCCACTGCGCTGCGCAAGGATTCCGACATCGTCAAGGCGAACGCGGGTTGGGGTCAGATTACCGTCGAGGGCCACACCGACGAGCGCGGCAGCGAGGAGTACAACCTCGCGCTCGGCGAGCGCCGCGCGTCGGCCGTCAAGGGATACCTGGTCGACCTCGGCGTTCCGAGTTCCCGCCTGCAAACCGTGAGCTTCGGCGAGGCGAAGCCGGCAGTTCCCGGTCACGACGAATCGGCCTACCGCTACAACCGCCGCGCGGATTTCAGCCGCTAGACGGATCCGCGTTTCGAGTCTCGAACAAGACCGGCGGCGCGCAGGTCGCGCCGCCGGTCTTGCATTTGGGACGCCAAACAATGGCAGGCCCCGCGGATTCCGGGCGGAGATCGGGTTATCGTCGGCGAAATGGCCGATTTCGCCGGGCATAAAGCGGGTTCGCTCTCGCCTCTGATCGCCGCGACGCAGTCCGCGGAGCAGCTCGCAATCGACCTGGAGGCAATGTCGCGCTTCGTCGATGCGACGGGCCCGCTCGCAGTCGTCGACCTCGAGACGACGGGTCTGTCCGACGACCCCGCAGCGGAAATTCTCGAATTCGGCGCCGTTCTCATCGAGCCCGGCGCGCGATCGATGATCACGCTCGAGAGTCTGATTCGCCCGCGCCAGCCGCTGCCGCTCACCATCTCGCATCTGACCGGCCTCAGCGATGCGGATGTGGCGAGCGCGCCGGCGATCGGCGAGGTCGCGAAATCGATCGAGCGCGCACTCGAGGGTCGCACCCTGATCGCTCACAACGCGGATTTCGAGCGCTTCTTTCTGAGTCGCTTCGTTTCCAGCGCGCTGGGCGAGTCCCGCTATCTCGATACCCAGGATTTTCTCGCGATCGCGCACCCGGATTCTGCGGATCTGCGGCTCGAAACATTTACCCGCGGCATGTTGAATCGCGAGGAGCGTCACCGGGCATTGAGCGACGCTCTCGATACCGCCCGCGTGATATCAGCGGCAGCCATCGGGGTTCGCGCAGGAGAGCGTCGCTATGCGATCGCGAGAAACGCGCTCGAGAGCTTTGCGCCCGAATCGCCCTGGCTGCCGCTGTTTCGCGCGGATGCGCCGCTCGTCGCCGAAGCGCCGCGCAGCGAATTTGCCGAAGTTCGGCCGACCTGCGAAAAGCCCGTTGCCTTCGACGAAGCCCAAATCATTGCCGCCCTGTCCGACGCTGATCGCGGTCGGCGATATTTTCCAAATTATCGCGTGCGCGCGCAGCAGCTCGAACTCGCGAGACACTTCGTGCGCCACCTCGACACGGGCGGCCGGCTGCTGCTCGAGGGCGGGACCGGGGTCGGCAAATCGCTCGCGTACCTAGCGGCTGCGATCCCGTTTGCGATGCAGCGCGCTGCAGGCGGGGTTCGCGATCCCGTCGTGATCTCGACGCGCACGAAGCTTTTGCAGGATCAACTGCTCAACAAGGACATCCCGGCCGCCGCCGCGATGTTCGGCTATCCCGACCTCAAGGCGCTTTCCATCAAGGGTCGCGCCAACTACCTCTGCGCGCGTCGCGTTGCGCAGGCGCTCGCCGAGGGTCGCGAGCCGCAGATGTTCGCCGAGGACCGGCTCGCCTACGCGGCGCTCGCGGCCTGCGCGGGGATCCGCCGGCACGGCGAAGTCGGAACCCTGCCCGCGGGCCTCCACTACCGCTTCCCCCCGCTTCGAGACCTGCTTCGCCGATCGGTGGCAGCGCGCGCCGAGCAGTGCACGCGCGAGCAGTGCGCGTCGGAGCGCGATTGCCCGTTCGGCAGACGCCGGGCCGCGCTCGCGAAGGCCCATCTCGTCGTCGCCAACCACGACCTGCTGCTGCGCTGGCCACCCGACTATCCGACCTTCGGCAACGCGATCATCGACGAGGCGCAGGAGCTCAGCGGAGTCGTCGACGAGGTCTACGCGCTCGAGGTGAAGCCACTCGACGTGCTCGAGGAGATCGACGAGCTCTTCGGCCGGCTCTCGGACGGCAAGCGCGCTGCCGGACTGCTCGGCCGCTCGAGCGTTCGCGAAGTCGAGCGCGAGGTTCGCGCCTGGCGGCGTGGAGTCCAGCAGGATTTCGTCGCGCTCGGGCGCTGCCTCGCCGATCGCGCGAGTGAATTTGGCGAGGTGCAGCTGCCCGCGTACGCGGATCGCGCTTTTCCGGCAGCCGCTGAGCTCGCGCAGATGGCCGCGGAGCGCCTCATCGCGGCTGCCGATGCCGCCGATCGCCTGGCGCAATCCCGCGGCAGGGAAGGCGACGAGCTGCTCGCGATCGAGCGCGGCACGTTGGAATTGCGCACGGCGGCAGACACCCTGAGCGGCGCCTTTGCGGGAAGCGATGGAGATGCAGTGGCGGCCTTCGAGCAGCTCGAACCTCCCTATGATCGCTGGCGCCTGGTGGTTCGCGCGGTTTCCCCGGCGGACGTCTTCCATCAGCGCTTCGCCGAGCGACTCGAAACCCTCGCCTGTGTCTCCGCGAGCCTGTTCGTCGCCGGCGATCCGTTCGCGGCGCTTGGAGAACTGGAACTCGAACGCCACGGGGAGCCGCCGGTGACCCGCGTCTCGCTGGAGAGTCCATTTCCGTATTCGAAACACATGCGTGTCGTCGCGCTGCAGAGCCAGGGAGACCTGGTCGAGGAGACGGTCGACGTGCTCGCCGATCTCGCGCGCCTGCTCGGTGGGCGCACGCTCGCGCTGTTTACGAGCCTGCGGCGGATGCGCGACGTCAGCGATCGGTTGTCGGAGCGGCTCCGCGGCGAGGGTTACGAGATCCTGATGCCGCGCCGCGCATCCGACGATCCCGGCGCGCTGGTCGAGAGGTTCACGCGCGCGGGCGGCGGGATGGTCCTGCTGGGCGCGCGATCGTTTTGGCAGGGGCTCGATATCCCCGGCTCCGCGCTGCAGGCCGTCGTGATCGAAAAACTTCCGTTCGAGGTCCCGACGGAACTGCGCAAGCGGCGCGAGAGCCGAATTCGCGCCGCGGGCGACGATGCGTTCGGGCGCTATACGATGGGAAAGATGCTGCTGAACCTCAAGCAGATGTCCGGGCGCTTGATCCGATCCGAAGAGGATCGCGGCTTGGTGGTGATCGTCGAGGCGCGCACCGACAAGGGCTATTTCGGCAGACTGCAGGAAGCCTTTCCGTCGGGCGCCGCGCCTCGGATCGCGCGCCGCGAAGATCTCCCGGAGCTGCTCGCCGAGGTGGGCATCGAGACGCAGCAGAGCGCTACCCTGCGGCGTCGGAATCTGGAGGAGCGCTGATGCCTGCTGATTTTGCTCCGGGACAATGGGCGCTGATTCTCGGAGGTTCGAGCGGCTTCGGGTTGGCGACCGCGCAGGTGCTCGCCGACCACGGAATGAATCTCTGCCTCGTCCATCGCGACCGGCGCTCGCAGCTTGCGCGGATCGAGCCGGCATTCGAGAAGTTGCGCGGCTCTGGGGTCCGGGTTCAAACCCACAACACGGATGCACTCGACGCCGGCAAGCGCGGCGCGGTGCTCGATGCCCTGGGGGCGACTGTCGGCGAAGGCCGTGTGCGCGTGCTGCTCCACTCGATCGCATTTGGAAACCTGAAACTGCTGGCACCGCCTGCGGTCGGCGCCGCGCGCGATACCGCTGGAAAACTCGCGACGGCGCTCGGCCTCGAGACCGAGCGCGTGCAGGCCGCGCTGGACGAACTCTTCGCGGCAGGTGTTCCGGACGTGTACCCGCTCGCGAGCCCGCCCCGCTACGCGGAAGCGGATTTTCTCGAGGAAGACGATTTTTCGCGGACCATCTTCAACATGGGAACGAGCCTGCTCGGCTGGGTGAGGGACCTATTCGACCGCAGGCTTTTTGGCCAGGATGCGCGCGTCTTCGGCTTGACGAGCGAGGGCAATCAGGTTTCGTGGCGCGGATACGCGGCCGTCGCCGCCGCAAAGGTTGCGCTCGAATCCCTAGCGCGCGCGATCGCAGTGGAGTACGCGCCTCATGGCGTGCGCTGCAACGTCATTCAAGCCGGGATTACCGAGACGCCTGCACTGGCTGCGATTCCCGGCAGCGACCACATGAAGGCGCACGCGCGGATGCGAAATCCGTTCCATCGCTTGACGACACCGACGGATGTCGCCAACGCCATCTACCTGCTTTCGCTCGACGAGGCCGCCTGGGTCAACGGCGCCGTGATCCGCGTCGACGGAGGAGAGCACATTTCGGGAGTGTCTGAATGACGGCTGCGGAAACCGAAGATTCAGGTGAAACGCGTGTCGCGCTCGTAACCGGGGGCGGTACGGGCATCGGCGCGGCTTGTTGTCGCGCGCTCGCCGCGGAGGGGTTTCGCGTTGGCGTCCACTATCGCTCGAGCGAGGAGGCGGCCCTCAAGCTGGTCGCCGAGTTGAAGGACGCCTTCGCGGTGCGCGCCGATCTGGCTTCCGAATCCGAGATCGATGCGCTCGTGAAGGAGCTCAAGGAGAAAGCAGGCCGGGTCGACGTGCTCGTCAACAACGCGGGCTACAACATCAACGCGCCGATGCTTTCGATGAAGCTCGACGATTACGACGCGGTCGCCGGAATGGCGCGCGGCACCTGGTATCTGACCAAGTCGCTGCTGCGCCGCTTCATGCTGCGCAAAGGATCGGGGCGGATCATCAACATCAGCAGCGTGGTGGGGCACACCGGAAATCCCGGCCAGATCGTCTATACGATGGTGAAGGCCGGCCTCGACGCGTTCAGCAAATCGCTCGCCCAGGAACTCGCGGGCCGCGACATCCTGGTCAACTCGGTCGCGCCCGGCTTCATCGACACCGACATGACGCAGGAACTCCCCGACGCGATTCGCGAGCAGATCCTCGCCCGCATCCCACAGGGGCGCATGGGCCGCGCGGATGAGATCGCGGATGTCGTCGCGTTCCTCGCGACGCGCGCGAGCTACATCAACGGAACGGTGATCCACGTCAACGGCGGAATGTTTGGCGGCTAGCCCGCGCAGTTCCTTGGTCTATTGAGGGGGTCCGCTGCTAGCCCGCGCAGTTCCCGAGTCGATTGAGGGGGTCCGCTGCCGGCGGGGGCCCAGTTAGCCGGGTCACACCGCATTGCAGCGGCGTTGATTGCGGGGCCCAGTAGCCCGGACAGTTCCGTTTTCTCGTGAGTGGGCGGCCACAGGCCGGGGCCCAGTAGCCCGGACAGTTCCGTTTTCTAATGAGTGGGCGCCGCTAGCCGGGGCCCAGTTGGCCGGGTCACACCGCATTGCAGAGCTGCTGATTGCGGGGGGGGGGCTTGGCGGTTGCTTGGGGGG
>CAZBSV010000106.1:0-24524 GCA_964494795.1 uncultured Spirochaetales bacterium
GCCGCCTTGGCGGGGGCGGCCTTGGCGGGCGGTGTCATCGGTTCACTGCGCGGATCCGCAGCCTGCGTCAGCTTTTGCGGCTCGCCCTCGAGTCCGGGCGCAGCCAGCTGTGCGACCTCGCTCGCGCGCTGGCGAGCCAACATCTGCCGCTGCGCGCTCAGCAACTTCGCGAGCTGCTCGGAGGTAATGAAGCCCTTCTCGACGAGCATCTCGCCGAGCCGGGAGCCATCGTTTCGACGACTTTGCTCGCGCGTCGCCTCGGCGAGCTGCTCCATCGTGATCAGCCGATTGTGAACCGCGATGCGACCGAGCATGAGAGCCTGCTGTTCAGACATGACGTGGATGGATATCGGTCGGGCGGCGGCGCGGCTGAAAGTCGGATCCGCGCCGCTCTCGCTCGGGCGAGCGGACTCGCCCAAACGCAGCACCGCCGCTTCGAACGCCAGCCGCCAACAGCCGCTATTTCGGAAATATCACATTGCCAGCGGATTCGAACGCTCGGCAGCCGGTGTGGCGATGGCCGGGCGCGAACGCCGCTCGTTTAGACGTAGGAGAGAAACTGCTCGAAACCGGGATCGCGTCCGGCGACGACGTCGAAGTAGGCCTGCTGGAGCATTCGGGTCATGGGCCCTCGGCTGCCGTTTCCGATCGTTCGGCGATCGACTTCGCGAATCGGCGTTACCTCGGCCGCGGTTCCAGTGAGAAAGATCTCGTCGGCGACGTAGAGATCGTCGCGTGTGATCAGGCGCTCTTCGACGCGGATGCTGCGGCGACGGGCCAGTTCGCAGACGGTCGCTCGGGTGATCCCGTCGAGCACGGAGTGCAGCGGCGGCGTCTGCAGCACGCCGTCGCGAACGATGAAGACATTTTCGCCGGTCGCTTCGGACACGAGCCCCTGCACGTCGAGCATGATTGCCTCGTCGTAGCCGTCGAGCAGCGCTTCGCGTTTGGCGAGAATCGAATTCACGTAATCCCCGCACGTCTTGCCCTTCGTCATCTTGGAATTGACGTGGTGGCGGCTGAAGCTGGAGATCCGGGCTCGAACGCCGTTCTCCATACCCTCCTCGCCCAGATATGTTCCCCAGGGCCAGGCGATCACGGCGACCCGGATCGCGTTGGAGCCGGGATTGAGCCCCATCGCACCGTCGCCGATGAATGCGATCGGGCGGATGTAGCCCGCTTCGAGCTGATTGCGGCGGATGGACTCGAGCGAGGCCTCCTCGATTTCTTTCTGCGCGAACGGGATCTGCATCAGGTTGATCCGCGCCGAATCGAATAGCCGGCGGATGTGATCCGCAAGTCGAAACACCGCGGACCGACCGTCTGCGGTCCGGTAGCAGCGGATGCCCTCGAAGACACCCAGGCCGTAATGCAGGGTGTGAGTCAGGATGTGGACATTGGCATCCGACCAGTCGACGAATCGACCGTCGAGCCAGATTTCTTTGCCGGTAATGCTCGGAGTTTTGCTCATCGGACCTCTGCCGCGCTGAAACTCAGCGGCGCAGCAGGCGTCCGATGAGTCCCTTCGATTTGTCCCGCCTCAAGTTGATGAGGCGAAGCTCGCGCAGTGCTTCGACGCAGCCGGGATCGAGCTGAACCGCTCGCGCGAACATCTTTTCCGCGAGTTCGACCCGGCCTGTGGCCTTGCACAGGCGCCCCAGGAAGAGGTAGGACGTCTCGCGCTGTCCCGCCAGCTTGATCCCGCGGCGGACGTGCTCGATCGCCTCTGACGCGATGTCGGGCTGATCGGGATGACAGAGGTGAAGTGTCCAGCCATAGTGGGCGTGGTACTCACCGGCATCCGGATAGAGTTGCAACGCGCGACCGAAGACCTCCAGCGCCCGCTCGTAGGCGCGCTGGGCGAGTAGACGTTGACCCTCCTGGAATTGAACTTCCGCGTCCAGCGCGTGCTGGCTCTTGCGTCGGCGCTCGGCGTCGCGCTCGTCCTTGCGCTGATCGAGTTCGTACGCGCTGCGCCGGCGCGGGTCTGTGAGGGTCTGATAGGCCATATTGAGCTGGGAAAACACCTCTCGCGCCAGGTGAGCCACCGCTTCGCCGGACTGCCGGTAGCGATCCGGGTGAAAATTCGGCGCCCGGCTCTCGAACGCCGCGCGCAGCTGGTCGACGGACGCCGACTCGTCGACCCCGAGGATTTCGAAATAGTTCTGATTGCGCACGCGATCCGCCAGAACCGTGAGGCGAGCGCGAAGCTCGTCTCCACCGACGATTTGCTGCGAACTTGCTTCGCGGCGCGGCGAGCGGTTGCTGTTCCGGCGATCGCCCCCTGTGAGTTCGAGGAGTCCGAACGACAACATCGCGTAGAGGGTGCGCTTGAGGTCCTCGTCGGCCTTGAGAAATTCACCCAATCGCCGCGATCCATCGAGGCCAGCGAGCAATTCCTCATGCGCCGGATCGAGATCGACCTCTTGAAATTGATAGAAGGGGCTCTCGGCGGGCGCTAGAAAACCGTCCGTGTGCGAGCAGATGTAGTCCTCGATCACCTTCAGCGGAAAGCGCTCGCGCACACCGCGCAGGATCAGATTGGCGGGACTTCGCTCGACGCCGAGCTCGTTTGCGCGTTCGAGGCCGACGCCCATCTCGAAGCGATAGGTTCCCGATTGCCACTCGAACGCTTCGAAGAGCTTCTCGTCGGCCTGCGCGCGCAGCGCGGCTGCGATCTCCTCTTCGGAGAGGAGTTCCATCGCAACGAGAATTTCGCCCTGGAGCCGTCCGGGCTTGGTCCGCCGCCGCGACTCGACGAATGCCGCTTGACTGATCTTTCCGTCGCGCACGAGAAAATTTCCGAGGCACTCGTTGATCAGATTCGAGCGCACCGCCTGCGGATAGCCGTCGTGAAACTGAATCCACTTGCGCTTCTTTCCGCTCGCGAGATGAAGCACGCCGGTCGCGCAGAGTCCGTGAAGGTGGTGGAGGAGCGCGGGGAGCCGAAGATCCTCGAGCGAGCCCGACAAGCCGGGCGAGCTGGATTCGGCTCGCCTGCGGGGGCACAGAACGTCTTCGCGGCGGTGCTCGGGCTTGTGTTCGCCCGCGTAGCGGGCGACCACCGCGCGCAGCTCTTTGAGCGGCACCGGCTTCGTGAGCACTTCGACCACGCCGAGCGATTTCGCCCGATCTCGATTTTGGGGAGTCGGCGAGCAACCCGTGATCAGCACGACCGGGGTGTCACACAGCGGAGCATCCATCGCGCGAAGGGCTTCGATCACCGCGTAGCCATCTCGCCGCGGCAGGATCACGTCGAGCAACACGATGTCCGGAGGGTTTTCAGCCAGCTCCGCGAGCGCTTGATCGCCGTCGTAGGCCGAACGAACCGCGTAGCCGTCCCCTCCTAGAGCCTCGGAGAGGATCCGGCACAGGTTTCGATCGTCGTCGACACATAGGACGGTGCCGAGGGTGTCCCTCATCAGGGGGACTATCGTCCTCGCCGATCGCATCCTTGAGGTGAAATACACCCAGTTGCGCGTTACTGAGGGTTTCACGATTCGACTCGGCTCGGCGAACGCTAGGCGGGCTCGCGTTGCGGCCCCGGCAGGCGTTATTTCCGAAGCGCCCGCGCGAGGATTTCGCGCAGCGCGGCGGGGTCGGCATTGCCGCGGGTCTTGCGCATCACCTGACCAATCAAGAAGTTGAACACCTTCTCCTCGCCGGATCGGTAGAGCTCGACGCTGTCCGGGTTCTCTGCGAGCACTTCACTCACGGCCTTCTCGATCGGGCCCGTGTCAGACACGGCCGCAAGGCCGCGCTCGGCGATCAGCGCTTCGGGATCGCCGCCCGACACGACCAGTTCCGCCACCAACCCCCTCGCACTCTTCACCGTGGTCTTGCCCTCGTCCACCAGTCGGATTAGCCGCGCAAGCGCGTCGGCCGACAGCCGCGTTTGTTCCAGCGCCAGTTCCCGCTCCTTGAGCGCCTGCATGACGTCGCGCAGGATCCAGTTCGCCACGCTCTTGGCCTCGCCGTGCTGCTTCGCGGCTGTCTCGAAAAACTCCGCGAGCGAGGGCGACACCGTCAGCTGCGCGGCGTCGTACTCGGAGAGGCCGTACTCGCGCTGAAAACGCTCGGATCGCTGCTCGGCGAGTTCGGGAACCTCGGACCGGATCCTTTCGATTTCCTCAGCCGAGAGCAGCAACGGAATCAGATCGGGATCCGGAAAATAGCGGTAGTCGTCGGCGTCCTCCTTGAGCCTCAAGATCGACGTGCGGCCCGTTTTCGGATCGAAGCAGAGCGTGCATTGCTCAACCCGGCCACCGCCGCGCAGCAGCTGGGTCTGGCGCTCGATTTCCGCATTGGCCGCGTCTTCGACGAAACGAAACGAGTTGAGGTTCTTCAGTTCCGAGCGCGTGCCATATTCGCTCGAGCCCCGAGGTCGGAGCGATACGTTCACATCGCAGCGGAGGTGCCCCTTCTCCATGTCGGCGTCGGAGACGTCGGCGTGGCGCAGGATCGACCGGACCGCCCGCAAATACGCGCTGGCTTCTTCAGCCGAGCGGATGTCGGGTTCCGAGACGATCTCGATCAGCGGCACGCCGGCCCGGTTGAGGTCCACGAGCGTTGCGTCGGCCCCGGCGATTGCGTTGTCGTGAATCGATTTGCCGGCGTCCTCTTCCATGTGGATCCGCGTCAGGCGAACGCGCCGCGTGGTCGCGGCGCCCTCGCGACCGCCCATCGGAATCTCGATCCAACCGCCCGTCGCGAGAGGCTCTTCGTACTGCGAAATCTGATAGCCCTTGGGCAGGTCCGGATAAAAATAATTCTTCCGAGCGAAAACCGAACGCGGATGGATCTCGCAGCCCATCGCGAGAGCTGCGCGGATCGCGAGTTCGACGGCGTGCGCGTTGAGAACCGGAAGCACACCCGGAAGCGCGAGACACACCGGATGCACGCTGTGGTTCGGCTCCGCGCCGTAGCGGATCGGCGCCGGACTGAAGAGCTTCGACTGCGTGCGCAGATGAGCGTGGACCTCGATGCCGATCACGACCTCGAACTCAGCGCTGGATGCGCTCACTCGACACCTTCCGGGCAGAGCGCGTGGTGGTCGGTGGCGCGCTGAAATGCGTCCGCGATCCTCAGCGGCGTCGCCTCATCGAGCGCGGGCCCGAGAATCTGGAGACCGACCGGCAAGCCGCCGACGAAACCGCAGGGTGTCGATAATGCGGGAATTCCAGACAGGTTTGCCGACACCGTAAAAACGTCAGACAGATACATGGTCAGTGGATCCGCGGTCTTCGCGCCCAACGGAAACGCGACTTCAGGCGTAGTGGGCGTGACCAATGCGTCGCAGGTCTCGAACGCGCGCTCGAAATCTCCGCGCAACAAGGTTCGGATCTGCTGTGCCTTGCGGTAGTAGGCGTCGTAGTAACCGGCGGAAAGAAAGTAGGTCCCGAGCAGGATCCTCAGCTTCACCTCCTGGCCGAATCCCTCTGCGCGCGTTCGGCAGTACATCTCGGTCAATCCGCTCACGCCGCTGGCGCGATGTCCGTAGCGGACGCCGTCGAAGCGGGCGAGATTGCTCGACGCCTCGGCGTTGGCGATCGCGTAGTAGACGGCGACCGCGTGGCGTGTGTGCGGGAGGCTGACCTCGACGGTCTTCGCGCCCGCGCGTTCGAGTTCGGCCACGGCTTCGCGCACGGCGGTCAGCACGCCGGAGTCGACGCCATCGTCGACGAAATACTCCCTGGGCAGCCCGAGTCGCAGACCGGAAACATCAGCGCCGAGCGCAGCCGAATAACCCGGAGTGGGTTCCGGAATCGATGTCGAGTCGCGATGATCGTGACCCGCGATCGCCTCCAGGATCCACGCGCAATCCTCGGCCGTCCGCGCGAAGGCGCCGATCTGATCCAACGAGGACGCGAGCGCGACGAGCCCCCAGCGCGACACACGTCCGTAAGTCGGCTTGATGCCGACCACGCCACAGAACGAAGCCGGCTGACGGATCGAACCGCCGGTGTCACTGCCAAGGGCAGCCGGCACGATCCGCGCGGCCACCGCGGCCGCGGAGCCACCCGAGGAGCCCCCGGGCGTCCGATCCGTGTTCCAGGGATTGCGCGTCGGCCCTTCGACGGAGTGTTCGGTCGACGAACCCATCGCAAATTCGTCCATGTTGGTGCGACCGATCACGATCGCTCCGGATCGCTCGAGTCTCTCGACGGCGGTCGACGTGTAGGGTGAAACGAAACCCTCCAGAATGCGCGACGCGCATCGCGTGGGTTCGCCCGCTTGAACGATGTTGTCCTTGATCGCGATCGGCAGACCGTCGATCGGAGAGCGGATCTCTCCGCGCGCCCGGCGCGCATCGGACTCTCGCGCCTCGCGCAGCGCGGCCTCGGCGCGCAACCCGACGAAAGCGTTTAGGGTCTTGCGCGTGGCCTCCGCGCGCCGCACGCACTCGCTCACGATCTCGACGGAAGTGGTTTTTCGGGCGTCGAGCGCGGCGCGAAGCTCGCGTAGGGTTCCGATCCTGCCAGACATTCAACCCTCGGCCTCGGTGTCGATGACCTTGGGTACCAGGAAGGCAGAACCGGCCGACTCGGGCGCATTGGCGACGACGAGGGCAGGATCCATCGGATCGGCCGGTCGATCGGGACGCCTCGGCGTGGCAAGCGAAATCGGGTGCGCGGTCGGAACCACACCGCGGGTGTCGACTTCCTCGAGCTGGTCCATGTACCCGAGGAAGGATTCGAACTCTCGGGTAAATCGCACAGCCTCCTCTTCGGAAAGCGAGAGGCGAGCGAGCAATGCCACGCGCTCGACTTCGGCGCGATTGATGCGTGCCATCGGCCCAGCCTAGCACGGGCTCCGGGCCGCGAAGCGTGATAGTCTCGCCCGCGCATGAGCGAACTCGCCGAACTTTTTGCCAGCCAGTCGCAGGCCGTTCAAGACGGAATCCGCGACATCGGTTGGACCGAACCCACGTCGGTCCAGGCGAAGGTGCTGCCGCCCATGATCGAAGGCCGGGACCTGATCGTCCAGGCCCACACGGGCAGCGGCAAGACCGGAGCGTTCGGGATTCCGATCATCGCTCGCCTCGACACCTCGAAGCGGACGTGTCAGGCGCTCGTGATGAATCCGACCCGCGAACTCGCCAATCAAGTCGCACTCGAGATCAGGACCCTCGGGAAACACGTCGGAGCCAACTGCGTGCCGATCTACGGCGGAGTGGGATACGCGCAACAGCTCGAGCAGATCGAGGCTGGCGCCCACGTCGTGGTCGGTACGCCGGGTCGAATCCTCGACCATCTCGGATCGGGCAAGCTCAACTTCGACGAAGTTCGCATTCTGGTACTCGATGAAGCCGATGAGCTGCTCTCGTTGGGCTTCTGGCCCGACATGCGAGAGATCCAGAAGTACCTGCCCAAGGACCGCCAGTCGTGCCTATTCTCGGCGACGATTCCCGAGCGCGTGCGTTCGCTGTCTAGAGTCTTCCTCAAAGACCCCCTGTACGTATCGCTCTCCGACGATCAGCTGAGCCCCCAACAGATCGAACACTACTACGTCGTCACGACCGCCCAGGCAAAAGAGGCGAACCTCGCCCGCATCATCGAGGACGAAGATCCCGAAAGCGCGATCATCTTCTGCAACACGAAAGACGACGTGCGTTTCGTCACTTCGTACTTGAAGAGACGCGGCCTCGATGCGGATCAGATCTCGGGGGACCTGTCTCAGGCCGCGCGCGAAGACGCGATGCGCCGGATGAAGAGCGGTTCGCTGCGATTTCTCGTCGCGACCGATGTGGCTGCGCGCGGAATCGACATCAGCGATCTCAGCCACGTGATCAGCTATTCCGCGCCACAATCTCCCGAGGTCTACATCCACCGCACGGGGCGGACGGGCCGCGCGGGCAAGTCCGGCGTTGCGATCTCGCTGGTTTCGGGGCTCGACATCGGGAACTTCCGCTATCTGCAAAACGTCAACCAGATCGAAATCAAAGAGCGCAAGCTCCCGACGGAAGTCGACATCCTCGCACGGCTGCGAAAGCGGCTCGCAGTGAAACTCGAGCACGAGATTCGCTCACTGCCCGAGCAGGACCGACGCGCGCAGATCGACCGCTACATTCCGATGGTCGAGGATTTGATCCTGACTGCCGATGGCAAACGCGACCTCGCAGCGCTGTGCGCGTTCTATCTACAAGAACACAAGCCCGAAACGACCGTCACGCTGGCTGGCGAATCCCCGCCGCGCGATTTTGGGGACCCCGCGCACCGCACGCCTAGCCGCTCGCGCGGCTCGAAATCCGGCGGCTCGAAATCCGGCGGCTCGAAATCCGGTGGCTCGCGACCCGGCGGCTCGAAATCCGGTGGCTCGCGACCCAGTGGTTCAGGGGGCAGGAGTCGTTCGCGCAAGCGCTGACGCGGAGCGCGGCGCAAATTCGAACGGCCGGCTCGGCTTCAAACCTCGAACCAGGGATCGGCTTCGCGCGCAGCACCCGCACCCAGCAGACCGATCCGCCGTCGCTGCGGTTCGACCGCCACGAGCGGCATTCCCAAGAAACGAGCGAGATCCGACCCCACCAGTGGCGACGCCTCGCGCAGCCCCTTGTCGATCTCTGTCTGCCTAGCATACGCAGAGGTGTGAACGATGAAGCCGGCGGCGGGCCGGAAGACCCTTCGCTCGTTGCCGTTGGTGCTCACTCCGGCGACCTCCCCCGAGGCGTCGGCCAATAGCGTCATCGAGACACCGCCAGCCGGACGGGCGAACAGCCAGTCAATCGCCGGCTCGAGGCGCTCGAAACGCGCAAGACAATCGTGCGCGAGCAAAGCGGCGGGAACCCGCTGCTGGGATCCGGTGCCCCGGCCCGCGCTGCCGACGCTCGCGACCGCAAGCCCGGCCTCGTTCACCCCCGCGAGCGGCTCGACGCGCCAAGGCTGCGTCAATTCGATCGAGCGAAATCCGCTTTCCGGCCGACTTCGGCGCACGATCGCGTCGACCGGAAGCGTTCGCGCGAGCAGGCCGCCGCAGTCGGTGGCCGCCGAGTCCGCCGCGACCAGCAGGCGATCCGAAAGCTGCGAAGCCTGCGGGATGCCGACGAGAGCGGATGCGAGCCACGACGACGGGACGCGCGCAGCGCGGGCGATCGCCTGCAGCATTTCAGCTTGGCGCGGGTAGAAGCGCCGGAGCTCCAACCGCACGCGCCGGTTCTCGGCGCTGCCGGCCAGCGCGCGCTGCCAAGCCCGCTGCCAGCGCGAGCGGCTGAGGTAGCTGGCGTTCAACAGGTCCCGACACTGGGTGCCCTGGTCGAGGCCCAGGTCGCGAGGCGCGCCCTCGCACTCGATGAGCCGTGTCACGAACCCGCTCGGAACTCGCTCGAGATCTCGAGTACCGCGTTGAGAGATCCGGTGCGGTAGCCCTCGAGGTCGAGAGATACCCAGCGGAATCCGAGCGGCTTGATGGCAGCGACGATTGCGCGCGCCGTTTCGGGTTGCAGCGCGCGGTGAAGTTCGTCGCACGCGATTTCGATTCGCGCGACATCGCCGTGATGACGCAGGCGAACCTGTCGGAAACCGAGAGCGCGAAGATTTTCCTCGCCACGCTCGACCTGCTGCAGTCGCTCGGGCGTGACCTCCGTCCCGTACGGCAAGCGCGACGACAGGCACGCGGAGGCCGGCAGGTCAGCGGTCGGCAGACCCGCTTCGCGCGACAGCGCGCGGATCTCTTGCTTCGTGAGATTCGCCTCGAGAAACGGCGACAGAACCCCCTTCTCGTTCGCCGCTCGATGGCCGGGCCGGAAATCGCCGGTATCGTCGACGTTCACCCCGTACGCGACCGCATCGAATCCGGTCTCGTCGCGCAAGGCTCCGAGCACCTCGAAGAGTTCCGTCTTGCAGTGGTAACAGCGGTCGGGTCCGTTCGCCTTGTAGCGCGGATTGGCGAGTTCCCGAGTGCTCACGAAGCGGTGCGGAATGCCGAACTCCGCGCTGATCCGCTCGGCCATCGCGCGGTGGCTCGCCGGATACGACGGCGACTCTGCGGTGACGGCAACTGCAGCGTCGCCGAGCACGCGGTGTGCCGCGTAGGCGAGATAACTCGAATCCACGCCGCCCGAAAAGGCGATCAGCACGCGACCCGCCGCTCGAAGAGCGGCTTCGAGGGCGGCCTGCTTGGCGAGAAGTTCGGGGGAGGCTTCCACGGCGCGAAGGTACGAGCCGGCTGATGCAGGGTCAACACCCGGCCGAAGTGAAGCTCGACCCACCACGCAGTATGCTTGGCGCAGCGCTGGGGGAACGATGGCCAAGTTGCAGATCGCTTTGGTCTTTGGAGGGCGTTCAGTCGAACACGAGGTCTCCCTCGTCTCGGCGACGTCGATCCTGGGCGCACTCGATCCGAACCGCTACGACGTCAGCCTCGTGGCGGTCGACCCCGAGGGCCGATGGCGCCTCGGAGATCCCGCCCTGCCCCGGACCTTGGCAACGCTGAAGGCCGCCGTACGCGGAGCCGAGGTCGACCTCCCGGTCGCCCCCGGGCAAGCGACACTGATTCACGTCGGTAGTGGCACCCGGAAGAGCGGCCCAAAGCTGGACGTGATCTTTCCGGTAATCCACGGCCGGGGCGGCGAGGACGGCTCGCTCCAGGGATTGTTGGAACTCACGGGCATCCCCTACGTCGGCTCGGGGGTACTCGGGTCCGCAATCCAGATGGACAAGGACATCACCAAGCGGCTGCTTCGCGCAGCCGGACTGCCCGTGACGCCCTCGGTCTGCGTACGCGCGAGCCAGTTGGGCGATCGGGCCACCGCCGTGGACCGCTCGATCGACGAGCTCGGCCTTCCGCTCTTTGTCAAGCCCGCCAACCAGGGCTCGTCGGTCGGCATCTCGAAGGTGGAGCGTCGGGCGGATCTGATGCCCGCCCTATTGGATGCCGCGCGTTACGACACCAAGATCCTCGTCGAGCGCGCGATCGACGCGAGAGAAATCGAAGTGGCACTGCTCGGCAACGACCCGATCGAGGCGTCGATTCCGGGGGAAATTCGCACGCGGCACGCGTTCTACGACTACGACGCAAAATACGTCGACAAGGATACGGAGCTTCTGATACCCGCGCCGATCGACGACGCCGTGGCCAAGAAGATGCGCCGGCTGGCCGTTGAGGCCGTCGTCACACTGGAAGGATCCGGCCTGGCTCGGGTGGACTTCCTGCTCGACCGCAATTCGGGCGAGATCTACATCAACGAGGTCAACAGCATTCCCGGATTTACCCAGGGATCGATGTATCCGCTCCTGTGGCAGGCGTCGGGCATCTCCTACCCCGCCCTGCTCGATCGCTTGATCGAGCTCGCGCTCGAGCGCCATAAAATCACTGCGGCGCTCGAAACGCGTTACGAACCCACGCGGTAACCCAGCGCCCGGAGTTGATTCAGTCGCAACTCGTCGACTTCGACGGTCGGGCTTTCCACCCCCCAAGGTGGCGCGGAACTTCTCAGATAGTCATCGATCTGCTCGAGCATCGGCTGCAGTTCGGCTGGATCTTCAGCTGCGCGATTCGTCGCCTCGCGAGGGTCGACGCTCCAGTCGTAGAACTCCACGGAATCCGCCTTGCCGGGCTGCAACAACACGCGCCACGCGCCGTCGGTCAACGACAGGCTTTCCGACGGCTCGCCGCGACCGCCCCATCGCTGATCGAGATGCGAGATCACGGGCCTGCTCAAATCAGCCGCCGCGAGAGCCGACGACGCGCCGCCCGCCGCGAGAATCAGCGGCAGCATCGATCTTCCATCCACGCCCGATAGCGGCGGCAACCCCAACAGGTCGAGCAGCGTGGGCCAGACGTCGACGTTGGCGATCGTTTCTTCGACGCGAATCCCCCGCTCGAGGATCAGCGGGGGAATGATCACGAACGGAACCTCGACGACTTCGCGGTAGAGGTCGTGGGCGTGCCCTTCGCGGCCGTGTTCCAAGAACGCTTCTCCGTGATCCGATGCGATCGCGATCAGTGTCCGCGGCGACACTCCGGACTCGTCCAATGCGTCGACAACGGCGCCGATCACCCGGTCCGTCCAATCGACCGACTTGTCGTAGGCGTCGGAATAGCTCGGCCCGTAGTCGTCGGCGGCGTCATCGAATACGTACTGGTGGAGATCCATCAGGTGCAGATAGAGAAAAAACTTCTCCCGCCCGAAGTGTTCGAGAAAATCCCGCGCCGCGGTGAAGACATCCTCGTCGGTTCCGCCGATCGAAGCGGCGCCCGGCGAGCGCCGCTGCAAGCGGGTTTCGGCGCCGGCCTTCGGCGTGTAGTAAACGTCGAATCCCTGGGCGAAGCCGAAATTCGCAGCCACCCAGCCGTTGCGCCAGATTCCGACGGTTCGGTATCCCGCCGCCTCGAAGATCTCCGCGGGCATCACGGCTTGATCGGGAATGGCATTGTCGAATCGAAGCACGCCGTGCGCGGCCGGATAGGTTGCGGTCCAGAGCGAAGCCATCGAGGTCTTCGTCCAGCTCGACTGCGCGATCACCCGCTCGAAGACGATCCCGCGGCTCGCGAGTTCGTCGATGACGGGCGTGGTTGGGCGTCCGTAGCCGTAGAGGCTCATCCGATCCGCGCGAAGCGTGTCGACCAGAATGAACACGACATTCAGATCGCCGCGCGTCCGCAGCTCCAACAAGTCGTCGACGCTTCCAGCGGGGCGCGACGGGACGCGCAGATCGAACTGCATCCAGACGATCGCCAACGATAGGATCGCCGCTCCGGCGAAATACACCAAAGCGGATCCGCTCAGTCGCGACAACATCGGCTAGTGGCGCCCTCTCATAAAACAGCGGAACTGTCCAGGCTAACTGGGCCCCCGCCAGTGGCGGACCTCTCAGTCGAGAACGGTAACTGCGCGGGCAGCTAGCCGCGCATGCGCCTGCAGCCGAGCAGAGCGAGTCCTACGACACCGGGCCCGAGCAACAGCAACGAGTTCGGCTCGGGAACGAAGTCCAGCGTGAGCCGGGTGAACAAGGCTTGCCGGTCGCTATAGCCACCGGGAACACCCTGCGTGAAGACCTGGGTCGGGGCGATCAGCTGGAGCGCCCCGCCGACCTTTGCGGCCGTCGACGTATTCGACAGCGGACCGCGCGCATAACCCGTCGCCCTGGCGGTGATGATCCCGCCGACCGCGGATTGGAGCAGCGTCGCGGGCGCGAGCTGCCAGGGCGCGTGATGCAGCGATACGAGAAATCCGGTCGTGTTGCCGGCGGTGATGATTCCGCCGATGCCGACACCGCGAGTGCCGTTCTGGCTGAGGTCCACCTCGACGGTGGTGCTGCTCAGGCAACCCGAAAACAGCAGACAGATGCGCGCGATGCCGGAAATCGGGAGCGTGTTCTGGGTCAATTTCGCGGGAATCGAAGTCGCCTGGGAGAGGTCGAAGAAAAAACCGCTCTTGCCGCTGACTCCTTGCAGGTTGTACGACTTGACCAGCGCGTTGACGACCGGGTCCGTGAACAGGATCGGGTCGCTGTCGCCAAATTCGATGGGGCCGACCTGGAGACTCACGAGTCGGTCGCCTCCGAGCAACGGGTTGACGTCCGCAACCCCGACTCCGTGGAGTACGGCGGGCTCGGTCGTTCCGTATTCCACCGTCAGAGTCGCCTGAACGCTCATCAGCGTCGCAGCCGCAGCGCCGGCCACTGCGACGGCCAGCGCGCCCAGCGCGCTCGCGAGTGCGATGCGCGCGCAGCGCCTGCGTCTGCCGTGGCCGTTGCTGCGACCCACCTGCACGTCGGCACCTCCCTGCTCTCGGAACCGCGACCGAATTCCGGGATCGCGACCGAATTTCAGGATCGCGACCAGGCCGATCTGCGACTTCCCGCATCTTACCAGCTGCACGACGATGAATATCCGGCTCTTTTCGAGATTCGATGATCTGTTAACGAGCCTGCGCGATCGTGCTCGGATCTCGACGCGCGCGGCACCCTCTCTATACTGGCCGTCGCTTGCCTCCGCCGGAACCCCATCTCCGAAGGGTCACACGGGTGCGGATACACCGACCTACGAGAGCATCCTGCGCATGAGAATCACCGCTCGACTCGCTTTTCTGCTGGCGCTGGCCGCAGCGGGCGGTTGCGGCGTCGACTTCGATGATCGCATGGCCGCGATCCGCGCGCTCCAGGAAGCGGGTCGGTTCGAGGAATCGATCGAGGAACTGCGGGAAGTTCTCGCCGAACGGCCCGAACAGCGCGAAGCCAGTTACCGGCTGGGCAGCGCGCTCGCGCGAACGGGTAAGGCGAGCCGATCGATCTGGGCGCTCGAGCAAGCGAGCGAGTCGAGTGAATTCGTCATCCCGGCCAGCCTCGAACTCGCCGTGGTTCAATTCCAGCTCGACAATTTCGAAGAATCGATTCGCGCGAGCGATCGCGTGCTCGCCGTCGACCCTCACCACCGAGAAGCGCTGCGCGTGCGCGCGCAGGCGCATGTCGGTGCGCGCCAGCTGGAAGCAGCGCTCGCCGACGCACGCCAGCTGCTCGAACTCGAGCCCGACGATTACGCGATGCTTATCGTCCACGCGACGGTTCTCGCCGAACTCGGTCGGACGCCGGAAGCCGAGATCGCCCACGATCGCATCAAGATCGCAAGCGAAACCTCCGGCGATCGCGACCTCGCCGCGCGCGGGTGCCTGGCTCCGGCCGTGTTCGCGCAGGTCAACCTCGAGGATCTGGAGCACGCGGAGGAACTCTACGAAGACTGCGCGTCGAAATATCCCGCGGATCGCGTCGCCATCAATTACATTTCGGGCTTTTTCGACTCGATCGGAAAGCCAGCGCGCGCCAGCGAGCTGATGGAGCGCGCGGTCGAAGAAGCGCCCGAGGATCTGCCGCTTCGCTCCGCGCTCGCCGCGCGCCTCGAGCGGCAGGGTCGAGCGGAAGACGCCGAGGCACTGCTGCGAGAGGCAGTGGATCGATACGGCGCCGCGGAGGCTGGAAAGTGGCTCGTCGACCACTATCGACGCCAGCAGCGCCCCGGCCCCGCGCTCGCGCTGATCGAGCAGATGATCGAGCAGACGGGCGCTGCGGGACAACAGCTCGAGTTCATTCGAGCGGATCTGCTCGTCGACATGGGCGAACTCGATCGCGCCGAAAAGCTTGCCGATGAGCTTGCGGAACCGAGCCACGCGAGCATGATCCGCGGGCGCGTCCTGCTCGCCCGTGGCGACGCGAAGGCGGCGCTCGCGGCATTCGATCGCGGTATCGCGAGCTGGCCCAACAATGCGGGTGCGCGTTATCTCGCAGGCATGGCCGCGCTACAGCTCGGCGATTTCGAGCGGGCCATCGTCGAACTGCGAGAGTCGGCACGCGTCGACGCTGCGGCGACCGATGCTGCGCGAATCCTCGCGCGGCTCTACTTCGACCGGCGCGATTACGCCCAGGTACTCGGTTTTTCGGCGATCGCGCAACAGCACCGCGCAGCCGCCGGACGTGCCGACGACCTCAAACTCGATGCGCGGACGTTGGCGGCGCTCGCTCAATTCGAACGCGCTCGTGCGGTGATCCGCGCGCTTGGCGCAATTCCGGGGCGCGCAGGAGAAGCCGCCGCGGAGCTCGCGTTGCTCGAGCGGATGACGCGCGGCGAGCAGGCGGCGATCGCAGCGCTCGAGAATCTTGCTCTCGACCTCTCCGATCCCGCCAACGAAGCCGCGTTGAGGTCTCTTGCGACCGACCTCGTCAGCGTCGGGCGCGCAGACCGCGCCATCGCCGACATCGAGCGCGCACTGCGCGCGCGACCCGACAGCGCGTCACTTCACGCGCTGATGGGCACCACACTCGCGCGCAGCTTGCGGCCGACCGAAGCGCGCAGCGCGTTCAAGCGAGCGCTTGCGATCGACGCCAATCACGCGGAGGCGCTGGGTGGCATCGCGGCGATCGCGGGTGCGGGAGGCGATCGCGAACAGGCGATCCGGCTCTTCGACCGCGCCGCGGAAATCGATCCCGGAAACGGCAGCTACGCGTACGCGGCCGCGCAACTCGAGCGGGCCGCCGGGAATCGCGGCGCCGCGGAAGCCAGGCTCCGAGCGATCGTTCTGCGCTACGCGGGCCACGCGAGCGCGAGAAATGACCTGGCCTGGATGCTCGCTTCCGATAACCGCGAACTTGATCTCGCACTCTCACTCGCGAAAGAGGCGAGTCGATTCAGCCCCGAGCCCGCTACGCTCGACACGCTCGGATTCGTATATCTAGCACGCGAAGAGTATCCAAACGCCATCGACGCGCTCGAAGCGGCGACCGCAATGGATGGCAGTCCGCCCAGCGCTCACTTTCACCTTGCGCTCGCGTTGAGCCAAACGGGCGAGACCGAGCGCGCGAAAGACAGCTTGAAGCGCGCGCTTGCCGGCACCGACTTCCCAGAAACCGATGCTGCGCGCCAGAAACTTGCGGAACTCGAGTCCCGCTGAGCGACGCCAGCGCCCAGATCGTTTGCAGTAAACGGGCCCAGCACTCCTGCAGTAAACGGGCTGAGCACTCTTGCAGCAAACATCCTTAGCGCTGTTGCAGAAAACGTCCTTAGCGCTGTTGCAGTAAACGGGTTTAGCGATCCGCAACGACGTTAATGGTGGCGCCGCTTCGGCCCGCGGTTTCGAGCAGCGATGCCGCCAGCCCAAACGGCGCCAACGCGATCAGGCAGAACCAGAGCCAGCGACGCGTTCGCGGGTTGTAAGGCGCAGGCGTACCCTGCGAGCGGCGATGCACGAGTGCGTAGAGACCGTTGCGCGGGAGCGACACGCAGCGGTTCATCAAGCTCTGGATCCAGCCGAACGGATTTTGACGCAACGAGAAGTGATGAACCGAGCGGATCCGGAAACCCGTGTCAGCCAGCAGCTTTCGCAGTGTTGGTAGCGGGAAGTGATAGACGTGGCGCGGCAGATCGAGATGAAACCAGGCGGCACCGGATAGACGCGCCTGCAGGCTCGAAAAATTGGGGACCGCGACCATCAGCCGGCCACCGGGTTTCAGAATGCGATGGATCTCGCGCAACGCGCCCACCGGATCAGCGAGGTGTTCGAGTACGTGCCAGACGATGACCTGATCGAAGCTCCCGCTTCGGTAGTCGGCGTGCTTGAGGTCGTCCGCAATCCGGATCTCGGCCCTCGGGTCGACTCCGCGGGCCGCTTCGGCGCTGAT
This sequence comes from uncultured Spirochaetales bacterium, assembly GCA_964494795.1. GTDB lineage: Bacteria > Myxococcota_A > UBA9160 > UBA9160 > SMWR01 > JACZVU01. Next base: position 17,106 of record CAZBSV010000106.1, read on the forward strand.
TTCGAGTCCGTGGACCTCGAAACCCCGGTCGGCGAGTGCACCCAGAACCACCCCGCGTCCGCAACCGACGTCGAGGATGCGCGCGCCGGCATTCAACTCCCGCGAGAGAAAAGCGATGTGACGTTCGCCGACGACCCGGACGAGCCATTCGATCAGCGGGCGGAACTTGCGGCCGGGCTCGCCGTAGTACTCGTCGGGGTAGAGGGTCCGCAACCGCTCCGGGCTCGGCGTGGGGTGAACGCGACCGAGTCCGCACTTGGTGCAGACGACCACGTACACCCGCGAACCCTCTGCTTGAATGCGTTCATCCGCGTTGGAGCGCCCGACCCATTCGAAGCGTCGAACCGCGGTTTCGCTGGAGCAGATTGGACACGACGTTACGCGCTCGGCGCTGCGGGGTGCCGCCGTGGTCCGAACGTCATGTTGGTAGAGAGCGGCAGCGCCGGTGTCGGAGTCTTGTCGGCTCATCGGGCCAGCGGAACGTGCGCGACGAACCTTCCGAGGTCAAGACACGCCACCAAGACTCCTGACATCGCGATTCCGCGCCCGAGCGGATCGCTCAATCGATCGCTCCGGTTCGTTCGCCGCGCGGCGCCCGACCCCACACATAGCGCGCGGAACCCCCGGTGAGAAAAGCGACCTCGGCGACATTTTCGAATCCCGCCCCGAGCAGGCTCGCGTGGAGTTCAGTTGGGTCCGGAAGCCCGTAGAGATTGTCGTGCGCGCGAAGATAGAAATCGAAACTCGCCGCGTTGGCGCTCAGACCCATGAAGCGTGCGGCGATCCGGTCCGAGACCACCTGAGTCTGGATCGCGAGGACGCCACCTGGAACCAGACGCGAGAAGATCCGATCGAACAGCGCGCGGCGTGCCTCGAGCGCGAAATAATACAGATTGTTGTTGAGCAGGATCAGATCGTATGAGCCCGCGTCGAGATCGAGGCTCATGAATTCTCCGATGAAGATCTCGCTTCGCCGCGAGAGATCCGCCGCGCGCAGATTGCGCGCCGCGATCTCCGCGACGTCCGCATCTTGTTCGATTCCGACGCCGTGAGCGTCTCGATAGCGCAGCAACATTCCGACGAGGTAGCCCCCGTAACCGCAGCCGATGTCGAGCAACCGGCGCGCGCCGCGCACACCCGGGATACGAGCGAGCGCCGACAGGGCCTGCCGTTCGACGAGCCGAGAGGCTTCGGCGGCGCGGCGGGCTTCCTCGGGTGAGCCGAACTCGGGTCGCGCGCCCGCTGTCATGAGATCCGGCATCTGCTCGAAAATCGGCCCGTAGCTCTCGACCGCTTCCCCGAGCAGCGCGATCAGTGACCTCGAATGGCGCGCCTCGAGCAGCCACTTCCCGAGACCGCCCACCTGATAGGCGCGATCCCGCTCGCGAACCATCCGGATGAGCCCATGCGCGGCCGCGGCTCGCAGCCAGGACTGGAGCAAATCGGGCGCGAGACTCGAATCCTGCGCGAGTTGATTGGCGGTCTGTGGTCGTCGCAGAGCCGCGAACAGATCCAGGCGAATCCCCATCCACAACAGATGCGCGCGCGAAAAGGAGGCCAGCGTCTGAAAGAACGCCCTCTCGTGCCACTTCGACGGGTACCCGGTCATCCGAGTTCTAGATTGGCGTAGCGCAGCACCACGGTCTTCAGGCCCGCCCGGTCGAATTGGATCCGGAGCTTCTGGCCAGGCCCGCTACCGACGACGCCGGCGACCGTTCCCGCGCCGAACACCGGATGCCGCACACGGAGACCGATCGCGATCGACGAAGCGTCGTCGGACGGGTTCTGATCGTACGAGTAATCGCGGCATGGCTCCGTGCTGATCGCCACACGGGCAGCCGTCGCGAGCGCCGCATCCGGAATCTCGCCGAGGAAGCGCGATGGCGGTGAAGAGCTTCGCGAGCCGAATCGATGGCGCTCGGCGGCGCAGATCAGGGTGAGTTCTTCCATCGCGCGCGTCATTCCAACGTAACACAGGCGGCGCTCTTCCTCGACACCGCTCTGGTCTCGAATCGAGACCGCGTGCGGAAAGATACCCTCCTCCATTCCGACCATGAACACGATTGGAAACTCCAGACCCTTTGCAGAATGGGCGGTCATCATCGAAACGCAATCGCCTTTCTCGTGGTAGGAATCTAGATCCGACACGAGGGCCACCTGATCGAGAAAGCGCTCGAGCGTGGAGCGCTCGTCATCTGGCGCCGACGCGTTGACGCGCTCGAAGTCTTCGGCGGCCGTCAGGAGCTCTCGCAAGTTTTCCAGACGAGCGTCGGCTTCCGGAGTGTTCTCTTTCTCGAGATCGGACGCGTAGCCGGTCCGATCGAGGATGCGCGTGAGGGCATCGGCGGGCGGCCAGCCGCTGACTTCCTGCCCGAGCGAACGGATCAATTCGAGAAACGAGCCGAGTTTCGGCGGGATCCGACCCTCGGTCTCTCCCTCCGAGATGCTCGAAAATGCATCGAACAAGCCGATCTGGTGTTCGACGACGAGCGACTCGGCCCGCTCGATCGTGGTCTTTCCGATTCCGCGCGCCGGTTTGTTGATGATCCGCCGCAGCGAAGCGGCGTCGGCCGGATTGATCAGGAGCCGCAGGTAGGCGAGAGCGTCCTTGATCTCCGCGCGGTCGTAGAATCGCACGCCGCCTACCACGACATACGGCATGTCGTACTTCAGCATCTCTTCTTCGAAGAGCCGCGACTGGTGGTTGGTGCGGTAGAAGATCGCGAAATCGCCACCCCTGCGCTGTCCGTCTCGGACCGCGGCCAGGATCCGACGCGCGACGTAATCCGCCTCGTCGCGATCGTTCCGCGCGTAATGGATCTGAATCAGCTCTCCGCCTTCCCGCTCGGTGACGAGGCTCTTGCGCGGGCGACCGGGGTTTTTCGCCACCACGCCACTCGCAGCATCGAGGATCGGCTGGGTGGAGCGATAGTTGATCTCCAACCTCACGGTCTTCGCGTCCGGATAGTCGCGTTCGAATTCCATGATGTTTCGGATGTCTGCGCCACGCCACGCGTAGATACTCTGATCTGGGTCACCCACCACGCATAGATTTCGATGCTGCCCGGAAACCTGCTGAACGAACTCGTATTGCACGCGGTTGGTGTCCTGATATTCGTCGACCAACACGTATTGCCAGCGCCGTTGGTAGTGGGCGAGCACCTCGGGAAAGCGCTTGAAGAGTTCCGTCGTGCGAAGCAGCAGATCTCCGAAATCGAGCGCGTTGCTGTCCAATAGGATGCGCTGGTAGGTGGCGTAGATTTTGGCCGCGGCCTCGGAATCGAGATCCTCGGCAGCGCGAGCCGCGTCGGCCGGGTCCAGGCCGTCGTTCTTCCAGCGATCGATCCGCCACTGAAACCGCTTGGCTTCTGAAACCGACGAGTCGAGCGAGTGGCGCTTGAGGGCGTCTCGGATCGCGCTGCGGGTATCGCCGTCGTCGTAGATCACGAATCCGCGCGAATAACCGAGGTGGGAGATATCCCGCCGCAGGATTCGAACGCAGGCCGAGTGGAAGGTGCTGATCCAGAGATCCGCGTTCGACACGCCGAGAATCTTCTCCACGCGTTCGCGCATCTCGCCCGCAGCCTTGTTGGTAAAGGTCACCGCGAGAATGTTCTCGGGCGGGATGCCGCAGCTTCCGACGAGATAGGCGATACGGTGGGTGAGTACCCGGGTCTTGCCGCTGCCGGCGCCTGCCAACACCAGAAGCGGCCCTTCGGTCGCTTCGACGGCTGCGCGCTGCTGTGGATTCAACGCTGTGAGGATCGACTCAGCCAACAAGCGGGCTGTCTCCCGGGATTCGACGGAATATGCTCGGAGTTACGCCGAGCGGCAGGATACTCGACGCTCGCTGAGGACTCAATCGGCGATTCGCGAACCGCGCTCTATTCGACCGTGACGCTCTTGGCGAGATTGCGCGGCTGGTCGACATCGGTTCCCTTCAGAACCGCGATGTGGTAGGCGAGCAGCTGGAGCGGCAGGACCGCGATCACGGCCGTCAGATATTCGCCGAGGTCCGGGATGTAGATCACGTCGTCGGCCTTTTCGGCGATTGCGTCGTCTCCCTCAGTCGCAATCACGATCACGGCGCCCTCCCGCGAGCGAACCTGTTCGAGGTTCGAAATCACCTTCTCGTAGAGGAATCCGCGATTCGCGATCACGACGACGGGCATGTTTTCGTCGATCAGCGCGATGGGTCCGTGTTTCATCTCGCCGGCCGCATAACCCTCGGCGTGGATGTAGGAAATCTCCTTGAGCTTGAGCGCGCCCTCGAGCGCGATCGGATACATGATCCCACGGCCTAGAAAGAGGAAATTCGTCGAGTGAAAGTATTTCTGGGCAATTTGCCGGATCTCAGCGTCGAGCAGCAGCGTGCTCTCGAGCAGTCTCGGTAGCTTCATCAGATCCCGCATCCGCTCGCCCGCCTGCTCGCGGTCGAGCACGCCGCGCGCGATCCCGAGCTTCAGGGCGAGCAGGTAGTGGGCGACCACCTGCGTGGTAAACGCCTTGGTGGACGCGACGCCGATCTCCGGCCCCGCGTGGGTGTAGAGGACGTCATCACTCTCGCGCGCGATCGACGATTCGCGCGTATTGCAGATCGAGATCGTGTGCGCGCCGCAGCGCCTACCCTCTCGCAGAGCCGCCAGCGTATCCGCGGTTTCCCCGGACTGGGACACGGGGACCAACAGGCAACTTTCGTCGAGAGCGGGAGATCTGCGGTAACGAAACTCGCTCGCGAGGTCGATCTCGGTCGGAATCCCCGCGATTTGCTCGTAGAAGTATCTGCCCACCATGCACGAGTAGTAGGCGGTTCCGCAGGCCACTAGCTGGAGCCGATCGATGCTACCCGCCTGTTCGCGGCGGATGTTGATGCCATCGAGATCGATGTCGCATTCCTCCTCGGAGAGCCGCGTCCCGATCGTATCCAACACCGCCCTGGGTTGTTCGAAGATCTCTTTCTGCATGAAGCGGTCGTAACCGCCCTTCTCCGCCGAAACCGGATCCCACTGGATCGCCATCGGCTCGCGTTCGAACGGGCGGCCCTCCGAATCGATCAATTCGACGCGATCCGCGGAGAGCACCGCGAACTCGCCGTCTCTCAACAAGATCATCTGGCGCGTGTAGGGAAGGATCGCGGGAATGTCGCTCGCGAGAAACGACTCCTTCTCGCCGAGACCGAGGATGATCGGACTGCCACCGTTCTTCGCGGCGACGATGTGATCCGGATCGCTTCGGCTGACGATCGCAAGCGCGTAGGAACCCACGAGCCGCGAGCACGCCGCGCGCGTGGCCGTGAGCAGGTCGTCACCGGCATCGATGCGCTGATCGATCAAGTGCGCGATCAGTTCGGTGTCGGTATCGGATGCCATGGTCCGACTGGCGCCCTCGAGTTCGGCCCGCAGCTGGCGGTAATTCTCGACGATCCCGTTGTGGATGATCGCCACCTGCCCCGCGCAATGTGGGTGGGCGTTGCGCTCGGACGGCTTGCCGTGGGTCGCCCAGCGGGTGTGACCGATACCGATCGAGCCCGTAACCGGGCTGTCGCGCAACACGCCTTCGAGGTTCACCAGCTTTCCGGTCGCGCGGCGAACCGCGATCGTATCGCCATCGAGGATCGCCACGCCCGCGGAGTCGTAACCGCGATATTCGAGGCGTCGCAGCCCATCGATCAGCACGTCCATCGCCGATCGCTTGCTGCCGACATATCCGACGATCCCACACATGCTGACACTCCTTCGTGTCGATCGGAACGAGAGCTCTAACTCGACCCTTCTCCGTCGCTTCGCGGTCGACTCGCAACGCTGCCCGATCGGTGCCGCGCCGCCCAGCCCTCGACGATCCGGTGCTCGGCTCGCTCGACGGCGAGCGCGTCATCGGGAACGGCGCGCCCGATCGTCGATCCCGCCGCGACGGCGGCGTTGCGTCCGATCGTGATCGGCGCGATCAGGTTTGCATTGCAACCGATGTTCGCACCCTCGCCCACGGTCGTTCGACCCTTGTCCCGCCAGTTGTAGTTGACGGTGATCGCCCCGCAGCCAAAGCTCGCCCTGGCTCCGACGTCGGCATCACCGATATACGACAGGTGATCAGCCTTTACGCCATCACCGAGCACGCTGTTCTTGATCTCGACGAAGTTGCCGATCCGCACACCGCGCCCGAGCACGCTGCCCGGGCGAAGATGCGCGTTCGGTCCGATGACCGTGTCGTCACCCACCTCGCTCGATTCGAGCATGCAGCCGGGTTTGAGGTGGACGCGAGCGCCGATGCGGCTCTTGCCCTGGATCGAACAGCCCGGCTCGATCCGGGTGTCGCATCCGATCTCGACATCGACGTCGATGTAGGTCGATGCCGGGTCGTCGATGGTGACACCGTCGAGCATCAGCCGATTCAGCTTTCGGCGGCGAATCACCGCTGTAGCCTCGGCGAGCTCGATCCGCGTGTTGACCCCGGTCGCTTCTTCCGAATCCTTCATCCGCAACGCCTCGACCCGCAGTCCGTCGCGGACGGACAGGCCGACGAGATCGGTGAGGTAGAGCTCTCCCTGCTGATTGCGATCGCCGATCTGTGCCAGCGTCTTCCACAACAGCTCTGCAGAAAGCAGATACACGCCTGTGTTTCGCTCGCGGATCGCCAGCTCTTGGGGTGTGGCGTCGGTGGCTTCGACCACGCGCGCGATGCGGCCGGCCTCGTCGCGAATCACGATTCCGGGCACGTCGACCTCGGCGGTGAGCAGGACCACGTCCGCCCGGGTGCTGGCCTTGGCAGCGACCATCTCCGCGAGGGTTTCGGGTCGGATCAGCGGCGTGTCGCCATAGAGGATCAGCACGTCGCCGCTAACGCCCTCGAGGGCGAGCTGGGCCTGGGCGACCGCGTGGCCGGTTCCGCGCTGCTCTGCCTGGGTGGCGAACATCGCGCGCCCCGCAAAGCTTTCGCGGACGCGCTCCGCGTCTCGACCGACGATCACGACGATCCGCTCCGGGCTCAACGACTCCGCGGCCGCGAGCGGAAACGAAAGCATGGGTCGCCCGGCGATCGGATGCAGCACCTTCGCGAGCCCGGATTTCATCCGGGTCCCTTTACCCGCGGCCAAGATCACGACCGCGATGGAAGGCATCTTTGTCGGCATTGCTTCCCTCTTTCGGTGTTTCGCCGCCGGGAGCTGACTCGATCTTCTTCGACGCTCGTAGACGCTTCTTGGATACTCGGAGACTCGCGTTCGGGTCCGACGAGCAGGCATCCGGAACGCGCGGCGTCCAAGGGTAGTCCGCGAGCGGGATGCCGGGTAGAGCGCCGCCCCCTGGGGAATGAGCGGGCCCGAGCCGGCCCGAAACTTGCGGGGCTCCGACGCGCTCGCCTAGATTGGTCGCAGCTGCACCCTGATTGGTCGCAGCTGCACCCTGATTGGTCGCAGCTGCACCC
>CAZBSV010000107.1:0-41571 GCA_964494795.1 uncultured Spirochaetales bacterium
GACCCCGCCATTGTCGCTGCCGCAAAGCCGCCCGGCCGCAAGATCTGGTTGGACGGCGCGCTGGTGCCGTGGGAGCGCGCAACCGTCCACATCCTGTCGCACTGCGTTCAGCGGGGTTCGCTGATCTTCGACTTCATGAGCGTCTACGCGACGCCTCGCGGGCCGGCGATCTTCCGATTGCGCGAGCACGTCGAGCGCCTGCTGCGATCGGCGGAACTCGTCGAGCTGCCGCTGCAGCTGAGCGGCCGGGAAATCAGCGAGGCGATCGTGCTCACGGTGCGCGCAAATCCGGGTGCGACGGCGGTCAAGGCCAGCGCCTATTTCGGCTCCGTCGAGGTCGACGTCATCCCCGCGGACGACCGCGTAAGTCTCGCGATTGCCGCCTACGACCCGGTCGCGGACATCTCGGCCCGCAAGCCCGGAGGCCCGCCCGCACCGAAAGCGGTGCTGCGGCTGTGGATCGAAAAGACGCGCCGCAACCGGCGCCGCGACATCGTCGACCCGCAGGCCAAGGTTTCGGCGAACTACGTCTCGCCGATGGCCGCCAAATGGGAAGCGCGCCGACAGGGCTACGACGATGTGCTGCTCATCGATGAAGATGGTTTCATCGCGGAAGGCCCGACCACCAACATATTTTTGTTCGACGCCGACGGGACGCTCAGGACGCCACCCGAGCGCAACGTCCTGCTCGGCGTGACGCGCAGCTCCGCGCTCGAAATCGCGAAACACGACGGCCATGACGTGCGCGAAGATCCCGTCAGCAGCCGGGATCTGTTCGAAGCCAGCGAGGCCTTCGCGAGCGGAACCGCGACGGGAATCTGCCCGGTCGTCGAAGTCGATCGCCAGCCGATTGGAAAGGGTGTTGCGGGGCCGAAGACGCTGGCGCTGCGCGAGCGCTTCCGCGCGATCACGCGCGGGGAAGATCCAGCATTCGACCACTGGCTCACCTATGTCGGGAATTCTCGGCCGTGAGGGTTCTGTCGGGCACGCAGCCTTCGCACGATCACCTGCACATCGGCAATTATTTCGGCGCGCTGCGCCAGCAGGTCGCGCTGCAACAGAAATTCGAGACGCTGATCTTCATCGCCGATCTGCATTCGATGAACAGCGTTCGCAACGCGGACGACAGGCGCCGCTACAGCCGCGAAGTGGCGCTCGACTTTCTGGCGTGCGGGCTCGATCCCGCGCGGGCCATCCTGTTTCGCCAATCCGATCTTCCCGAAGTCTGCGAGCTCGCGTGGTATCTCTCGAGCGTGACGCCGATGGGGTTGCTCGAGCGCGGCCACGCCTACAAGGACAAGGTCGCACAGGGGCAGAGCGCGAATCACGGATTGTTCGCGTATCCGGTCCTGATGGCTGCGGACATCCTGCTCTACCGCGCCGACCTCGTGCCGGTGGGCCGCGACCAGAAGCAGCACATCGAGATGGCGCGGGACATGGCGGAAGCTTTCAATCGCACCTATGACACCGACGTGCTCGTACTCCCCGAGCCCCACATCCTGGACGACGCCGCGGTCGTGCCCGGCACCGACGGCCGCAAGATGAGCAAGTCCTACGACAACGCGATTGCGATGTTCGCGGCCGAGAAAGAGATCAAGCAGGCCGTGATGGGCATCGTGACGGATTCCACGCCGCTCGAAGGGCCGAAGGACACCAAGACGGCCGTATTCGAGATCTGGTCGCTGTTCGCTACGCCTGGCGAACGGGAAGCCATGTTCCAACGGGCGCGAGCGGGCGGACTCGGTTACGGCGACGTCAAGCAGGACCTGCTGCGCCGACTGCTCGCGTATTTCGCCTCGATGCGCGAGCGGCGCGTCGAACTCGGCAAGCGTCCAGACGAAGTCGAGGGTGTGCTGATGGACGGCGCCAAGCGCGCCCGCGAGATCGGCGCCCCGATCCTCGACGAAGTGCGACGCGCCGCGGGTTTTCGCGATAGGACCTAGTGGGGGAAGCTTCGCTTCCCTTGCAGCGCCCCTCGAACCCGTTCCGGGTTCGAGCGGCTAGCTCATCGAGAGCGGTTGCAGGCGATCGCTGACTTCTTGCGCGGTCTGGCAGCGATCGCTGGGCTTCTTCGAGAGCAGCTGCAGGATCAATACGGCGAGTTCCGCGGGAATGTCAGAGATCAATTCGCGCGGGTCCGGTGGCGGTGTGTGGCGATGGTGGTAGGCGACGTCGCCCTCGCTAAACGGCACGGTACCCGTCGCGAGCTCGAACAGCGTGACGCCGAGCGAGTAGAGGTCTGCGCGGTGGTCGACGGCATCTCCGATGCTCTGTTCGGGTGCCATGTAGTAGGGCGTGCCGCCGATCACCGTCGCTTCGCGGCGCACCTGCTGAACCATCTTCGCGAGACCGAAATCCATGATCTTCACCTTTTTGGTGGCAGTGAAGAAGAGATTTCCGGTCTTGATGTCGCGATGGATGATCTGGTGTTCGTGCGCGTACTGCAGTCCCTTCGCGATCTGGATGCCGAGCCGCGCGGTGTCGCGCACCGTCAATCGACCGCGAGCCTTGAGGATTTCCTGTAGCGGGGTTCCCTCGAGGAGTTCCATCGTGATGTAGAGGGTGCCGCCTTCCTGTCCCACGTCGTAGACGGTGACGATGTTCGGATGGTTGAGGGCCGCCGCCGAGCGGGCCTCGCGCAGGAAGAGTTGCGCGGCCTTCGAATGGTTGCGCAGGTTGTCGGGAAGCCGCTTGAGGGCGACCACCCGCCCGAGCCGGAGGTCTTTCGCGCGGGAAACCACGCCCATGCCGCCGCGGCCGAGCTCGGCGAGAATTTCGTAGCGCGCCCCCTCGCCAAATGCGTCGCCCGCCGGGGAGACCGCTCCGGTCGCAGCCTCTTCATTTGCGCGCTTCGTGAGCGCCTCGATTCTCGTCGAAACGCTCGCAAAGTTGGCGTCGCGTGCGTGCATGGTCTTCAGCACGCCGATCGCGCGATTGAATTCCCCGTTTTCTGCGAGCAGCAGCGCGAGCAGGTCGCAGGATTCGAGCGGCGCTGCGTCGATCCCCGCGGCATTGACCAGCTCTTCGATCTTGTTCAAGGCAAGGTCCATCTGTCCGACGCGCTGGTAGGCGTCCACCAGAAGATTGCTCGCCGTTTCGTAGTTCGGATCGGATGGAGGGATTTGCTGCAGGCTCCGGATTGCGCGCTCCCAGTCTTCGTGGTCGATCGCAACGCGGGCGGCCTCGTACGGGAGGCCGCGGCGCTCCAGGGCCGCCGTCCAGCGCGAGATGTCGCTCGCCTCGCGATAGCATTCGACGGCGGTGTCCAACCGGTTAGCGCGCTCGTAGACCTCGCCGGCTCGCGAATACTGTCCGTCGGCGCGCCACATCTCTCCGCCGCGCGCGAGCTCGCCGGCTTGTTCGAAGAGCTCCGCAGCGCGGTCGAATCGATTGAGTGCGCCGTGGATCTCGGCCGCTTCCAGCGTTTTCCCACACGCCTCGTAGTGTTCGGCCGCCGTCTGGTTGTTGCCACGTTCGTGGTGGAGTCGGGCGAGGATGAGATGCGCGACATTCTCCTGTCCGTCCCGCTCGAGGATCCGCGCTGCGGCCGTGAGATCTCCGTGCAGATACGGTTCGACGGCCGGTGGACAGCCGCTGAAGAGCACGTGGGCCCGACTCCCGAGGTCGACCTGCAGGCTGATCGGCTGGTACGACGTGATGTCGAGCTCGTGCTCGGCGACCCGATCGCTGCTTCCGACCACGAGAACATGGGCTCCGCGCGTCAATGTGAGTCGTGCTGTGCCGGTGCGCGCGTAGCGCAGGGACCCCGGTGCGCCTCGGATCGCGACCAACGCATCGGTCACGGGGCGCCGCTCCCAGATCACGTTCACGTCGAGCGTGCATTCACTCGGGTGGAAGTCGAAGTCCAGCCGCTCGGTGCGGCCACGGCGGACGCGAACCGCTTGCTCGATCAGGTGGGTGGCGAGGATCTTCTCGCCGTCCAGTGGCTGTACGTAGCCGTAGACCATCACGACGTAGCTTCGCGCCTGGAGTTCGCGGAAGTGCGTCTCCCGGGAGACCATCGTGTGTTCGAACCGGCTTGCCGCGCTCGCCTCCCGCCTCGCGCGGTCCGGATCCATCGCATTCGCGAATCTCTGCTGGGAGATCGGAGCCTTTCGCTTCGAGACGCGGACGTTGAACGTCCCGCGCAGGTCGGCGGGATAGTGGATGCTCACCGACACGTCTCCGTGTCCGCGGAGTTTTCGGATCGCGATCAAGCCGACGAGTATGGCGACGAGCAGATCGAGCAGCGCGATTTCGGCGTCGCGAGTCCAGTTGCCGGCGCGCAGGTCGGAGAGGATCTTCACGGGCTCGGCGGGAAGCAGGTGGGCCGACCACAGGAACATCCGGCTCAATCCCGAATCGATGCGGTCGCGGAGCGGGCGCGCGGACCCTGGAGTGGATCGAGGCGTTAAGACAAACGGGGCGTCGATTTCGGCTGCTCGGCGCGCATCCGAGCCGGCTGCGGATTCCGGTTCGGGCGCGTCGGGCGCATCGGATGCGTCGGGCGAATCGAGCGAATCGGGCGCATCGGATGCGTCGGGCGTGAGACCCAGCACCGAATCGATCTCGGCCATCAGCGTCTCGTACTCGTCGTCCTTGACTGCGCGGTCCGAGTCCACGCTCTGCAGCTCGCTCTGCAGCTCGCTCTGGGCGAGCGATGGCGGCGGGATCGCCACGAAGGCGAGCCCCCAGACCGCAAGGCAGACTCTGACGGGTTCGAAGAAACGCATCGCTACAGAGCCATCATCGGCCCCGCACGGCTAGCGGTTGAGCGCGCAGTGGATCGCGCAGTTCGGGTCCGAAACTGCCGACCTATGAGGGCCTCATCCTCGGCTCGTAGCCCGCCTGTGCGGTCCGCAGCGTCTCGGCGATCTCGCGCAGCAGTTTCTCGGTCTCCTCCCAGCCGATGCACGCGTCCGTGATCGAGACCCCGCGCTCGAGCGGGACGCCGGGCTCCCAGTTCTGGCGACCCGCTGCGAGATTGCTCTCGAGCAGCAGGCCCATGATCGCGGGGTTTCCGACCCGAATCTGGCCGAGTACATCGCGGCACACCACGCCCTGGCGGTCGTGATCCTTGCCCGAGTTGGCGTGCGAGCAGTCGACCATCACCGGGCGCGCGAGCTTCTGATCTGCCACGAGCCGGGCCGCTTCGGCGACAAACGCGGGCGCGTAATTCGGACCGCCTGCGCCGCCCCTCAGCACGATGTGCCGATCGGGGTTGCCCCGTGTGCGCACCAGCGCGGACTCGCCATCGAGCGTGATGCCGAGGAAGGTGTGTGGGTGGCTCGCCGCCACCATCGCGTTTGCGGCGACGCTGAGCCCCCCGTCGGTTCCGTTCTTGAAGCCGATCGGCATCGACAGGCCGCTGGCGAGTTCGCGGTGGATCTGGCTCTCGCTCGTGCGCGCGCCGATACCGCCCCAGCACAAGAGGTCCGCCACGAACTGCGGGGTGAAGGGGTCGAGGACCTCGCTCCCGCAGGGGATTCCGAGTTCGTTGATGTCCACGAGCAAGCGTCGGGCGATTTCGAGCCCGGTCGCGACGTCACACGAGCCGTCGAGCCTGGGGTCGTTGATGAGTCCCTTCCATCCGACGGTGGTGCGCGGCTTTTCGAAATAGGCGCGCATCACCATCACGATGGCGTCCCCGGTTTCGACCGCGACGCTGCGCAGGCGCTGTGCGTATTCGATGGCCGTCTCGGGATCGTGAATCGAGCAGGGGCCGACGACGACGACGAGCCGGTGCGGATCTCGTCCGTGAATCACGTCGCGGATCGCCCGTCGCGCTGCGAGGACGGTATTCGCCGCCGCGAGGCTCGTCGGCGCCGCGGCTTTGAGATTTCGCGGCGAGATCAGCGGTTGGATGTCGATCAGGTTTCGATCGTCGATGGGTTCGCGCATTTTCGATTCCTCGCTCCTCGATCGCGCAGGAGCTGCAAAACAAAAAGCCCCGAGATTTCTCTCAGGGCTCGGGTTGACGTGTTCTCGAATCAGCCTCTAGGCGACCACGTACCTCCGAGCCGGGTGGGGCCACCAGGTGAAGCCGAAGTACCCAGCGCGTCGCACAGCTGCAAGCGGCAAGTCGAAAGCTCCGTTGAATCCGCCGCATTATAACAGCCCGACGCCTCGCCGCGTCAACAAAGTTCTTCGCGCTGTCGTCCGTCGAGAACCGCGCAAGAGTTGCCCACTCCTGCTCAGGAGTCCGCGCTGTGGGCTGTCCAGATCGATCTCGGAGTGATGGCCGGAGGCTCCGGCTCGTCGACTTCGGCGATCTCGAAGGGGTTCGCGGCGCCCGCTTCGGCATCGGCTCCTCGGAGGATCGCCCACTTCTCTTCTTGAGCCTCTTGAATGCCCGAGACGACCAGGTAGGCGAGAATCGCGCTCGTCGCCGACGCCATGCCGACGAGCACGCCGATGCTTCGGGCCGCAATCAGATCCGCTGTGCTGATTCCCGCATGCGTGCTGATTGCCGCAGCCGCGAGTTCCAGCGAGGCGCTCACGAGCAGCGTCGTCCACCAGGCGAGAACGAATCGCGATACCGGCATCGCAATCCAATCGATGCGCGTCTCGACGGCGCGCGGATCGCTCGCCCTCCAGACCTCCGACACGATCTGGTAGGGTCGGAAGAGGTTCACGAGCGGGATGAGGAATCCGATGACCGCCCAGCCGCGCGAGTAGCGAAAGCGCCGGCATCCGAACGCTCGCGCGTTGATGCGGCAGCGGTGGAGCCAGGTGATGAAAAGCGCCGCGACGACGGCGTAAAGGCTCAGCCGCGCCCCCAACAGGGCGTTTCGGATCAGCGCGTGCAGCCAGCGCGTGTCCTCGCCGACGTCGCTGTACTGGTTGATGCTCGCGAGAAGCTGGATCTGTGAAATCTCGAATCCCGCGGACACACCCGATACGGCGGCGGTGGACAGCAGCACGGCGGAGAGGATCTGCGCTGTGAACCGGGTCGAAACGTAGGGAGGTAGAAATCGGTCCCGGCGTTCCATCTGCGCTCCTTGTCGATTTTTCAGCCTCGCGTCAAAAGCGCGCTCAGCTTCGCTTCACGCCTTGCTTCGGTCCGACTTGCGCATTGCTGAAGTGACAAATGAAGTAGCGATTGAGCGCTTCTTCCCGGCCGTCTGCCGCGTAGCTGTCGGCGACCCGAAACGCCGCGTTTTCGAGCAGTTGGCGCGTATCGGCTGCACTCGCGAAATGGCAGTAGCGCAGCGCGCTACCCCGATCTCCCCACGCCAGGAGGTGATCGCCGGGCTCGAGTTGGCGGGTATCGATCGGGTTGGCGGCGCTGCGGTTGTAATCGTCCCAGGGGATCAGTCGGGTCGAAAAGCGTTCGAAGGTTTCGAATTGCCAGGCGGTCAGCGCAAGCATTCCCTTCGGCGCGAGGCGCTCTCCGAGCGCCCGCAGCAGATCGCGTCGGCGCGCGTAGCTCGGCACGTGATGCAGCAAGCCAAACAGCGCGATGACGGAGAACGGCCCTTCCGGCAGGTCGCCCGGTGTTTCCACGACATCCGCGCAGCGAAATTCGACGCTCGCGCATGGAAGCGCGCGCGCTCGGGCGTGTGCGAGCAACGAATCGCTCGAATCGATTCCGCAGTAGTGGATCCCGGCAGGCGGGATTCGATCGGCGAGAAAAGCGCCGAAGCGAGCGTTTCCGCACCCCAGATCGAGCACTCGGATCGCCCCGTCAGCGGCCCGCCGCTGGATCTGCGCGATGTGCGGAAGCAGCTGCGTCCAGCCGGGCCACGGTTCTGCGCGCGACTGGTCGAATTCCGCCGCATTTGCGCAGTAGAAGGATCGGTTGATCGCGTTGAGGGAGCGGAGCGTCTGCTCGTCCATGGCGTGGTCTGCGATACAGTAGCCGACCTGCGGCGGGAGGTGATGTCGGTGTCGGAGATCTCGGCTCGAAGCCCGCGGCAGGAGTTCGATCCGACACCTCACCGGCGAGAACTCGTTTCGATCATCGAGGAGATCGCCGACGCGAGCGAGCTCGATCCGCGGGCCATCGACCGGATCCTCGCAAAGTATCCCCGAAACGGGACCGGATTCTTCTCGCGCAGCGAGATCATCGCGGGATTCCGCCAATTCGGTTCGGCGGTCCAGCGCAATCTCGATCAAGATGGCTTCGTCGATCGATTGCGATTGCGCCCGATCCGAACGCGCAGCGGTGTCACTCCGGTCACGGTTCTCACGAAACCGTTTCCCTGTCCGGGAAAGTGCATTTTCTGCCCAAACGACGTCCGCATGCCCAAGAGTTATCTGTCGGATGAACCCGGTGCGCAGCGCGCCGAGGGCAATGGCTTCGACCCTTATTTGCAGACCTGGAACCGTCTGCACGCCTATCAGAGCATGGGGCATCCGGTCGCCAAGGTGGAGCTGATCGTGCTGGGCGGGACCTGGTCGTTCCACCCCGAGGCCTATCAGATCTGGTTCGTGAAGCGCTGTTTCGACGCGCTCAACGACTACGGAGATGGCGTCGATGCTCGCGCGGATGCGGGCTCGGCGCCGGCTCGCTTCCATGAGTTGCCGTCGAAGCTCGACGGGCGCGGAGCCGGAGGCAGCTACAACGAATGGGTCGGCGGACTCCTGCGTGAAGAGCACGGAACTCGAATGCTGCACCGCAGCGAGTGCGCGAGCTGGGCAGAACTCGAAGCCGCCCATCGCCGCAACGAGACCGCGATCTGCCGAAACGTCGGACTCGTGGTCGAGACTCGGCCCGATCACATTTCTCCCGAGGAGGTTCGCAGGATCCGGAAACTGGGCGGGACCAAGGTCCAGATCGGACTGCAGAGCCTCTCGGATCGGGTCCTCGATTTGAATCGCCGCGGCTGCGACGTTGCGGCTTCCCGCCGCGCGCTGCAGTTGCTGCGCGGCGCGGGCTTCAAGCTGCATGTGCACTGGATGCCGAATCTGCTCGGCTCTTCGCCCGCAGCCGATGCGGAAGACTACGCGCGCTTGTTCGACGATGCGGACTTTCGACCCGACGAACTCAAACTCTATCCGTGCAGTTTGATCAAGAGTGCAGAGCTGATGGCGAACTACGAGCGCGGCGAATGGCGTCCCTACGGGTGCGACGAATTGGTCGAACTCCTCGTTAGCTGCATCGAGCGAACGCCGAGCTACTGCCGGCTCACGCGCGTGATCCGCGATTTTTCATCCCACGACATCGTGGCGGGAAACCGGGTCGCGAATCTGCGCGAGGTCGCTGAACGTCGACTGCGCGATCGCGGCGGTGTCTGTCGCGATATCCGCAGTCGGGAAATTCGGGGATCGGAGTTCTCGGTCGAGCAATTGAGGTTGAGTGACCACGTGTATCGGACGTCGATTGGCGCGGAGCACTTCCTCGAATTTGCGACGCCAGACGATCAGCTGGTCGCGTTTCTGCGCCTCTCGCTGCCGGCCGCGCCGCTGCCCGAGCCCGAGCTGCGGACCCGCGCGCTGCTTCGAGAAGTCCACGTCTACGGCGATTCGCTCGCGATGGGTCGGCGCAGCGAAGGTCGGGCCCAACACATGGGCCTCGGGAAGCGCTTGATCGAGCGCGCCGCGGAACTGGCTCGAAACGCGGGGTTCGACGATCTCGCGGTGATCTCCGCGGTGGGCACGCGCGTCTATTACCGAACGCTGGGATTCGTCGACGGTGATCAGTACCAGCATCGTTCGCTGCGGCTCAACTGACCTGCCGTGTAAGCGCGTCACACACGCCGGAACTCGAATGCATCCCCGGCCGCATTCGGTTCCACGGCGATCTTGGAGCCTTCCGGGAAATCGCCATTGAGGATCTGCATCGCGAGCGGGTCCTCGATCATGCGCTGAATTGCGCGCTTGAGCGGTCGCGCGCCGTAATGGGCGTCGTAGCCTCGCTCCGCCAGCAGGTCTCGCGCCGCGTCGCTGACCGTGATCTCCAGCCGCCGCTCTCGCAGTCGCGCGAACAGGCGGTCGAGCTGGATGTCGACGATCCGGTGGAATTCGTCGCGGCTGAGCGCGTGGAACACGATCGTCTCGTCGATGCGATTGAGGAACTCTGGCTTGAAGTGCGCGCGCAGCGCATCGTCGACCCGGCGCTCGATTTCCGCCTGTTCACTCCGCGAGAGTCCGATGATGTGCTCGCTGCCGATGTTCGAGGTCATGATCAATACGGCGTTTCGAAAGTCGACGGTGCGACCCTGTCCGTCCGTCAGTCGGCCGTCGTCGAGAATCTGCAACAAGACGCCGAAGACGTCCGGGTGGGCCTTCTCGATTTCGTCGAAGAGCACGACCGAGTACGGCCGGCGCCGCACGGCCTCCGTGAGGTGGCCGCCCTCGTCGTAGCCGACGTAGCCCGGAGGCGCGCCGATCAGGCGCGAGACCGAGTGTTTTTCCATGAACTCGCTCATGTCGATGCGCACCATCGCGCGCTCGTCGTCGAACAAGAATTCCGCGAGCGCCCGCGCGGTTTCAGTCTTGCCGACGCCGGTCGGGCCCAGGAAGATGAACGAACCGATCGGTCGATTGGGATCTTGCAGCCCCGCGCGGGCTCGTCGCACCGCGCCCGAAACGGCGCGAAGCGCTTCCTCCTGGCCGATGACGCGCCGTCGCAGCTGCTGCTCCATCCCGCGCAGCTTCTCTTGCTCCCCTTCGAGCATCTTGCTCACGGGGATCCCGGTCCACTTCGAGACGATTTCCGCGATTTCTTCGGAGGTGACTTCCTCGGAAAGCAGGGAGCCTTCGGCTTGCAGGGTCGCGAGCTTTGCCTCGATCGTCGCGAGCTCCTGCTCGAGCTGAATGAGCTCGCCGTAGCGGATCTCGGCGGCGCGTTCGAGGTTACCGCTGCGCTCGCTGCGTTTGAGTTCGGCGTTGAGTTCCTCGCGCCGCTCCTTGTGCCGCCGAACGTCCGCGATGCAGTTCTTCTCGTTCTCCCAGCGCGCCTTCAGGCCATCGCCTTGCTCACGAACTTCGGCGATCTCGCGCTCGACGCGCGCGAGTCGCTCGGCGCTCGCCGCATCGCTCTCTTTCTTGAGTGCCTCGCGCTCGATCTCGAGCTGGGTGCGCTTGCGATTGAGTTGGTCGAGTTCTTCCGGCATGGAATCGATCTGCACGCGAATGCGGCTCGCTGCCTCGTCGACCAGGTCGATTGCCTTGTCGGGTAGGAAGCGGTCCGTGATGTATCGATTCGAAAGCGTCGCCGCGGAGACGATCGCGGCGTCCTGGATGCGGACGCCGTGGTGGACCTCGTAGCGCTCCTTGAGGCCGCGAAGAATCGAAATCGTATCTTCGATCGTGGGCTCGCCGACCAACACGGGTTGGAATCGCCGCGCGAGCGCGGCGTCCTTCTCGACGTGCTTGCGGTACTCGTCGAGCGTCGTCGCACCCACGCAGTGGAGTTCCCCTCGCGCGAGCGCGGGCTTGAGCATGTTGGCGGCGTCTGCGGCACCTTCGGCGGCGCCCGCGCCAACGATGGTGTGCAGCTCGTCGATGAACAGGATCACGTTGCCTTCGGCTTCCGAGATCTCGCGCAGCACCGCCTTCAAGCGATCTTCGAATTCGCCGCGGTATTTCGCGCCCGCGATCAGGGCCCCGATATCCAGCGCGATCAGCCGGCGATTCGCGAGAGATTCGGGGACGTCGCCCGCGACGATTCGCTGCGCAAGCCCCTCGGCGATCGCCGTCTTGCCCACACCCGGCTCGCCGATCAGCACGGGATTGTTCTTGGTCCGGCGGCTCAAGACCTGGATGACGCGGCGAATCTCCTCGTCGCGCCCGATGACGGGGTCGATCTTGCCGAGTCGCGCCGCATCGGTGAGATCGCGACCGAACTTCGCCAGCGCCTGATACTTGGACTCCGGATCGGGATCGGTCACGCGGGCTCCGCCGCGCACGGAAACCAGCGCTTTGAGGATGGCCTCGCGGTTCGCACCGAGTTCGCGCAGCACTCGACCGGCTGCATCGTCCTGGCCGGCGGCGATCCCGAGCAGCAGGTGCTCGGTGGAGACATATTCGTCCTTGAGCGTGTCGGCTTCGGAAAACGCGGCCTGCAGCGCTGCGCTCAGCGGGCGACTCAATTGCGGCTGCGCGCCGCCGCTGACCTTCGGCAGCCCCGAAATCAGCGCTTCGAGATCGGCCTGAAGCCGGTCGATCGAGACGCCGAGCTTCTGGAGGACCGGGAGCGTGCTGCCTCCGGGTTGTCCGAGCAGTGCGCGGAGCAGGTGGGCGGATTGGACCTCGCTGTGTCCGCGCGCACTGCTGAGCGATTGGGCTTCTGCGAGGGCTTCCTGGCTCTTGATCGTGAGTTTGTCCATACGCATGGCGCGGAACCTAGGCACGCGACCGCTGGCGACAAGGGTCCTGATCGAGCCAGTTCTGCCTAGTCGTGTCGAACGGCCTAGCACCTCGAACCCGGAACGGGTTCGAGGTGCGCCGCAAGGGAAGCGCAGCTTCCCCCGCTAGCCGGTGGTGTCGAACGGGCTAGCCAGTGGTGTCGAACGGGTTAGCTGTTGGTGTCGAACGGACTAGCCGCTGCTGCGCTTGATCGGGACGAAAATCGTTGCCTCACCGCGCCGGACCAGGAAGAGCGCGCCGTCATCGGCTGCGTCGAGCTGCGCGCGCAGGCCTTCGACATTGCGGATCTCTTTGCGATCGACCTCGAGGATCACGTCGCCTCGACGCAGCTCGGCCTCATCCGCGGCGCTCCCCGGTTGGACCGAAGTGATGAGCACGCCCTCGCTCGCGTCGAGCCCGAGTTGTCTCGCGAGTTCGGGATTCAGATCCTGAACCGCGAGTCCAAATTCTGCGGGGCCTTTGTCCGGCACATGCGCGAACTCCGGCACTTCCAACTCTTCCAATTGGCCGACTTTCGCGTGCAGGGTCTTGCGCTTGCCGCTGCGAAGCACGACGACCTCGACGTCCTTGTCCACGGGCGTTTCCGCCACCGCCCGCGGCAGCTCGCTCAAATCCCCGATCGGCTTGCCATCGAATTCGACGATGACGTCATAGCGCTCGATGCCCGCTTTGGCGGCCGGCCCTTCGGGCTGGACTTTCGATACGAGCGCACCTGCTTCGTCGCGCAGGTCGAGCTCCTTGGCGAGCTCGGGGGTGATCTTCTGGATCATCACGCCGAGCCAGCCACGAGTGACGCGCCCCGAGGCCCGAAGCTGGGGAAGAATGGCCTTCGCCATGTCGATCGGAACCGCAAATCCGATCGTATTGGCTTGCGGGTTGATGGCGGTGTTGATGCCGATCACTTCACCCGCGAGATTGAGCAGGGGACCCCCCGAATTGCCCGGGTTGATCGCGGCATCGGTCTGGATGTAATCGTCATAATTGCCGCCTCCGATCACCCGGTGCTTGGCGCTCACGATTCCCGCGGTGACGGTGTGCTCGAGCCCGAAGGGGTTGCCGATCGCCACCACCCACTCTCCCGGGCGCACGGCACTCGAATTGCCCAGCGGCAGCGCGAAGAGCTTCTTGTCGGTCTCGACGCGGATCAACGCGATGTCGGTTTTGGGGTCGCGCCCGATCACGCTGGCGTCGAGTGTGGATTCGTCGTCGAAGATCACCGTGATCTTGTCCACGCCTTCGATCACGTGGTTGTTCGTCACGATGTATCCGTCTTCGGAGATCACGAAACCGCTCCCGAGGCTCGGGACCTTGCGCGGTGTTCCCGGGAACTGGGAGTCGTCACCCCCGAACGGCATGCCGAAGAAAAATTCTTCCATCGAGCGCGGAGCATTCTGCACCACGGTCCTGGAAGTTGCGATATTCACGACGCCCGGGGAGGAGTGCTCCGCGAGGTCCGCAAAACTCGCCGGAACGCCGCTGGGTACGATGGCTTGCGCGGTGCTGTCCTCGTGCCAGAACGGCTTCGCGTCCGCGGCATCTTTGTTGCCGCTGAACAAATCGGTCGCCTGGGCGTCGTTACCGCGCCAGCTCAGCTCGATCTTCAAGCCGCCCGCGGAAACTAGTGCGATCCCAAGGGCTGCGGTGCACAGAAGTGCGGTTGAGATGCGCATTGCTTTCATCGATCTCTCCAGTGTCGTTCGCCTCAATGTCATTCACCTGCGGTGTTCTAGCTGCGACGCGGTGCTTTGGCCGCGGCGCGGTGCTTTGGCCGTGACGCGATGCTTTGGCTGCGACGCGGTGCTTTGGCCGTGACGCGGTACTTTGGCCGCGGCGCAGATCGAAAAGCAGCACCGGGGCCGATTGTACCGTTATCGAAACCGCGGAATCCCCGAGGGTTCCGTTTTATCTGATCAGAGCAGCGGAATCGACACATGATATCGGGCTCCTTCGCGCTGGACCACGATCAGCGCATGGGAGCGACCGTGAAGGCTCAGGACGGATCGCCGCAGCGCATCGTCGTCCGCCAACGTCGTTCCGTTGAGCGCGAGCACGAGATCTCCCGGCGCAATTCCGATTCTCGCGGAGCCGCTGCCCTCGCGAACGCCTTGCACGCTGTAACCGCCGCCCTCACTCGGGCGCAACTCCAGGCCGAGCATTTCGTGGACGAACTGGGCGACCTGGCGCAGCGGCAGCTCTTCGAGTTTCACGCCTGCGGATTGCAACTTTCCGTCGCGCCAGAATTCGATCTGCAGCTCCTGCCCGGCGACACTGATTTCCAGCATTTCGTAGAAGGCGCGCGCCGAGTCGACCAGGCGCCCGTCGAGTTTCGTCACCACGTCGCCGCGCTGGAAGGAGGCTCTCTGCGCGGGGCTGCCGCTGTGAACCCGATTGACGAGCGCAGCGCGCAGATCGCCGGGCAGGACCATCGCGGCGGCGAGGCGGGGGTCCAGATCCTGGAGGTCGAGTCCGAGCCAAACAGGTGTGACCTCGCCGTGTGCGATCAATTCATCGACCACGCGCATTGCGGTGTCGATCGGGATCGCGAAGCCGATCCCCTGGCCGCCGCCGTAGACCGCGGTGTTGATCGCGATCAGTTCGCCGTTGGCGTTGACGAGCGGGCCGCCCGAGTTGCCCGGATTGATCGAGGCGTCGGTCTGGAGAAATCCGTGATACACGCGACTTTCGGTGCGAATCGATCGGTTCAGCGCCGAGATCACACCGGTCGTCACGGTGTTCGAGAGCCCGAAGGGGTTCCCGATCGCGATCACTGACTCGCCGACCATCAAGTCGCCGGATCCACCCGGCTTCAACCAGGGGAGGGACTTGTCGGTATCGGCCTTCAAGACCGCGATGTCATTGTTCGGCTCGGCGCCGATCAGCGTGGCGTAGTATTCGCTTCCGTCGCCGAGCGTCACGCGGATTCGGCTCGCGGCGCGCACCACGTGCTCGTTGGTCAGGATGTGACCGTCCGAGTCGATCAAGACCCCGGAACCCAGGCTCTGCGTCGCCTCGGGAATCCGCGGCTCGAAGAAGTCGCGGAAGAATGAATCGAAGAAGGGGCTCGCGCCGCGCGGGAACGCATTGTGCGAGGCGGCGACGCGCTCCGTCGTGATGCTCACGACGCTCGGGCCGACCTGCTGAACGACGCGAACGGTCGTGTTCTCGCGCAGAAAGGGGTCGCTCGCGTGTGCGGGTGTGGCCCCGATTCCGAGCGCGATCGCGGCAGCTGCGATGCAGTTTCTCATGAGCGATCTCGGAGGCGAAACACCCCGGCTTCCGGCTGCTGCGGATAGCGCGGCGCGCAGCGCTCGGGTCGCCGCGGCGGGGTCCGGCGCCTCGAGGATGGCGCCGGTCACCGCAATTCCGGCGGCGCCGGCGGCGACGAGCGCGGTCGCGTTCGCCGGCGTGATTCCGCCCTGCGCGATCACCGCAACGCGGCCGCGCGCCGCGGCGCTAACCGCCGCGACTCCGAGATAGGGGCCTGATCGGTGTTTCGAGATCGGGCGGAAGATCGGTGCGAGCTGTGCGTAGTCGACCTCGGGCGCGGCGTTTTGGATTTCGTCGGGATGGTGGGCCGAGATTCCGATCCGCGCGCGGGCGCCGAGTAAGCGCCGCGCGACGCCCGGCTCGACGGCGTCGAATCCGAGCTGCACTCCGTCGGCAGCGAGCGCGAGCGCGATGTCCAGCCGGCGATTCACGATGATCTCGACGCGCCGGCCACTGGCTGCCGCGGCGCGCCGCGCAGCGCTCGCGATGCTTTCGGCGAATTCGAGCAGAGCGGCGGCTTCGAGTTCGCGCTCGCGAATCTGCACCGAATCGACGCCCGCGCCGACCGCTGCAGCGACGCAGCGCAGCAGGTCGCCGCGCACCGCGTTGCGGTCGATCACGAGGCAGAGGATCGGATCGGGTGGCTGCGTTGCGTTCGAATGCATGCGGAGTTGGACCCGCGCGTCAAAAGCCCGCCAGCCCATCCAGTGGGCTCGAGGCGGATGCGTAGAGGCGTCGCGGCATGCGGCCCGCTTCGTAGGCGAGGCGACCCGCCTCGACGGCCAGGCGCATCGCTCTGGCCATCTTCACGGGTTCCTTGGCGGCTGCAATGCCGGTGTTCATCAGCACCGCGGTGGCGCCGAGTTCCATCGCGATCGCGGCGTCGCTCGCGGTCCCGACACCCGCGTCGACGATTACCGGCACCTCGACGGTCTCGACGATGATGCGCAGGTTGGCGGGGTTGCAGATGCCGAGCCCGGAACCGATCGGCGCGGCCAGCGGCATCACGGCCGCGCAGCCGAGCGCGGCAAGTTTTTGGCATGCGACCGGGTCGTCGGTCACGTAGGGGAGAACCGTGAAGCCTTCGTCGATCAGCACGGCCGCGGCCTCGATCGTCGCCGCGACATCCGGGAAGAGCGTGCGCTCGTCGCCGATCACTTCGAGTTTGATCAGATCCGTTCCGAGCAGTTCGCGCGCCATTCGCGCGGTGCTGATCGCCTCTTCCGCCGAGTAACAACCCGCGGTGTTCGGCAGAATGACGAATCGATCCGGTGAGATGAAGTCGAGCAGGCCTTGGCCCTTGGGCGCGTCGAATTTCGTGCGGCGCAGCGCGACCGTGACCATTTCGGCGCCACTGGCTTCGGCAGCCGCCAGGTTCTGCTCGAACGACGCGTACTTCCCGCTGCCGATGATCAAGCGCGATCGGAAGCTGTGGGAACCGAGCGCGTAGCTGCCGTCAGTCATCTTCAACCTCCTCCCACCGCTTCGAGGATTTCGACCCGGTCATCCGCGGCGAGCCGATGGGTCGCGAATGCGGACCGCGGCACCACGTCGCGGTTGACCGCGATCGCGATCCGGCGGGACCGCAGACCGAGTTCGTCGATCAACTCCGCCAGCGTACTGTCGATAGGTACGCCACGAGGTTCGCCGTTGACGAGCAGATGAAGCAGCGGTGGCTGATTTTGTTCGAGCACGCTAGCCGTTGGCCTCGTCTGGACGGAAGCTAGTCGAGGACGAGAGTGTGTCAAACCGAGCTCCCGGTTTGCTCCTTTCGTTCGATGCGTTATGGATTCGATCCAGCGGGGCGGGAGGATATTCAGGGTTGGCGGGAGGATATTCAGGGTTGGCGGGGGGATCTTCAGGGTGACTGGCAGGCCGACCAAGGCGACGATCGACCTCGGGGCGATTCGGGCCAATTTCGCCGAGGCGAGGCGGCGCGCCGAAGGGCGCGAGCTGATGGCCGTCGTCAAGGCAGACGCCTACGGGCACGGCGCCAACCGGGTGTCTCGGGCGCTGGTCGAGGCGGGCTGCCGCTGGTTTGCGGTGGCCACGGTCGCCGAAGGCGCCGAGCTTCGGGATGCGGGCATCCGCGAGCCGATCCTGGTGCTCGGAGGCGTCTTCGACGCCGGCGAAACGGATGCCGCGGTGGGTCTGGACCTCACACCGGCCGTCTTCCACGACGAGCACGTCGCCCTGCTCGCCGCTGCGGCGCGGGATCTCGCGCGGCCGCTCGAGGTTCACGTCGCGGTCGATACCGGAATGCGCAGGACCGGTGTTCCGCGCGAACGCGCGATCGCGCTGTTCGAGGCGATCGCGCGCGAGCCGTCTCTGCATCTCGCGGGCGTCTACAGTCATCTCGCGCGCGCCGACGAGCCCGACCTGACGCCGAGCCTCGAGCAACTTCAGGCATTCGGCGAGGTGCTCGAACGCGCGCGCGCGCGCGGTCTCGATCCGGGCCTGGTCCACATCGCACACTCTGCGGGCCTGCTCGCCGGCAAGCCGCTGCTCGAGGCACTGCCCGAACAGGCCGCGGCGCGTCCCGGCGTGATGCTCTATGGCGTGCGGCCCGCGCCCCATTTCAACGTGGAGCTCAAAGCCGCCATGACGCTGAGCACCCAGGTCGTCCAGCTGCGGTCGGCCAAGGCCGGGGATGCCGTCGGCTACGGGGCGGAATACCGCGCGCCGCGCGACACGCGCATCGCGACGCTCCCAATCGGCTACGACGACGGGGTGCCGGTCTCGGCGAGCGGGCGAGGCTGCGTGTTGATCGCGGGCAGGCGACTGCCGATCGCCGGCCGCGTTTCGATGGATTTCATCACGGTCGACGTCGGCGATGCGCCGGTCGCGATCGGAGACGCCGCGATCCTATTCGGCGGTTCGCAGGGAGACGCGGTACTGAGCGTGGAAGAAGCTGCCGTCGCCGCGCAAACGCACGCCTACGAGTTGTTGGTGCGCGTCGGTAAGCGCGTCGCGCGGCACTTCGTGGATTGAAGCGGCGCGCGGCCCGCGGTTCCCGCGAATCTTCGAATTCGGGTAGTCTCCTCGCGGAACCCACCGCACCGAGCTTCGAACGGAGACGATCAGGATGCCCCCCTCGACGCTGCGCCCCGTCAAGCGCGCGCTGCTCTCGGTTTCCGACAAGTCGGGCCTGGTCGAATTGGCGCGCGGCCTCGCGGAGCTCGAGATCGAGTTGGTCGCTTCCGGCGGTACGGCGGGTGCGCTGCGAGAAGCCGGCCTCGCGGTGATCGATGTCGCCGAGCTCACCGGCAGTCCCGAGATGCTCGGCGGGCGAGTCAAGACGCTTCACCCGCGCATCCACGGCGGAATCCTCGCGCGCCGGGATTGTAAAGGCGACCAGCGCGACCTCGCCGAACAGCAGATCCGCACGATCGACCTCGTCGTGGTCAACCTCTACCCGTTCGAGGCCAGCGTCGCGAAGCCCGACGTCAGTCTCGCGCAGGCGATCGAGCAGATCGACATCGGCGGCCCGTCGATGATTCGCTCCGCGGCCAAGAACCACGCGCACGTGGCGATTGCCGTCGACCCGTCGGACTACGCGCCGCTGCTCGACGAACTGCGCGGCAGCGGAGGTCTGTGCGAAGCGACGCGCCGCCGACTCGCCCTCAAGGCTTTCGAGCGCACCGCCGCCTACGACGCAGCGATCACCGACTATCTGTCCAGCCAGAGCGGCGACGGAGGAGGGCTCTTTAGGAGCACGGACGGGGGAGGGCTCTTTCCCGAGCGCCTGCACGTGGAATTTCGTCGCAGCAGCGAGCTGCGTTACGGCGAGAACCCCCACCAACGCGCAGCCCTCTACGGGGCGTTCCTCGAGATCGCGCAGCCGCTGCACGGCAAGGAACTCTCCTACAACAACGTGGTCGACGTGCAGGCCGCTCTCGCATTGATCCTGGAATTCGACGCCGTCGAAGAGGCCACCGTCGCGATCATCAAGCATAATACGCCATGTGGTGTCGGATCGGGCGCTTCTCCGGTCGACGCCTATCGGCGCGCCTACGCGACGGATCCCGAGTCACCGTTCGGCGGCATCGTCGTCTCCAGCCGCGCCATCGACCTCGCGCTCGCGGAAGAGGTGGACAAGATCTTCACCGAAGTCCTCGTCGCTCCGGATTTCAGCGCCGAAGCGCTCGCGCACTTGATGCAAAAAAAACATCGCCGCCTGGTGCGCTTCCATCCGGATCGGATCGACGCAAACCAGCTCGACTGGAAGCGCGTCTTCGGCGGCGTGCTGATCCAGCAAGCCGATGTCGCGATGGAGGCGATCGCCGCGTGTCCGGTCGCCACCCGACGCAAGCCGACCGGCGAGGAATTGCGCGCGCTCGCCTTCAATTGGAAAGTCGCGAAGCACGTCAAGAGCAATGCGGTCGTGTTCGGCAGTTCGGATCGAACGCTCGCGATCGGCGGGGGAGCGACGTCCCGGGTCGATGCGATCTTGCAGGCCGTCGCCAAGGCCCAGCGCGTGGGTCTCGATCTGACGGGCTGCGCGCTCGCGAGTGACGCGTTCTTTCCGTTTCCCGACGGCCTCGAAGCGGCGGTTCGAGCGGGTGCGACGGCGATCGTCCAACCCGGCGGCTCGACGCGCGACGACGAGGTGATCGCCGCCGCCGA
Source organism: uncultured Spirochaetales bacterium (assembly GCA_964494795.1). GTDB lineage: Bacteria > Myxococcota_A > UBA9160 > UBA9160 > SMWR01 > JACZVU01. The sequence goes on from CAZBSV010000107.1 coordinate 20,209, forward strand.
CCGACTGGGAGTCGCGATGGTGCTGAGCGGCGCGCGGCACTTCCGGCACTGAGCGCGAACGCCGCGAGCTGCTGAGGGCGAGCGCCGCGAGGTGCTGAGGGCGAACGCCGCACGGTGCTGAGGGCGAGCGCCGCAAGGATCCTGAGGGCGAACGCGCAACGATCGAGTCACGGAGCCGAAATGCGTGTGCTGGTGGTTGGCGGGGGCGGTCGCGAACACGCGCTGGTGTGGAAGATCGCGCAGAGCCCGCAGGTCGACGCCCTGCTCGCGGCGCCCGGTAGCGATGCGATGGATTCTCTCGCGAGTTGCTTTCCGGCGATCAAGAGCACGGACTGCGACGCGCTCGTCGAACTCGCGCGTGCCGAGGGAGTCGGGCTCGTGGTTGTCGGCCCCGAAGATGCGCTCGCCGCGGGCCTCGCGGACCGGCTGCGCGAGGCGGGCATTCCGACCTTCGGGCCCTCGGCGTACGCGGCCCAGCTCGAATCCAGCAAGTCGTTCGCGAAGCGCTTCATGACCCGCCACGGGATTCCGACCGCCGCATTTCGGGAGTTCTCCGAGTTGGAGGCGGCTTCGCGCTACGTGCGAGAGCTCGGCGGCGCCTGCGTGGTCAAGGCCGACGGCCTCGCCGCGGGCAAGGGAGTCGCGGTCTGCGCGACAGCCGACCAAGCGCAGCGCGCGCTCGTCGAAATCATGGCAGATCGGCGCTTTGGCGCTGCGGGCGCGCGGGTCGTCGTCGAAGAAATGCTCGAAGGCGAAGAGGTGTCCTACTACGCGATCACCGACGGTGAGCAGATCGCGACGTTGGCGCCCGCCCAGGACCACAAGCGCGCGCTCGATGGCGACCGCGGTGAGAACACGGGCGGGATGGGCGCATACTCTCCGGTGCCGCTGGTTGGCGCGGCGATCGAGCGCGCCATCGCGTCCGAGATCGTCGAGCCCACCATCGCGGGCATGGCCGCGGAAGGGCATCCCTTTAGCGGTGTTCTCTACGTCGGTTTGATGATCGACGCGCAGGGTGTTGCGCGCGTGATCGAATTCAACGCCCGCTTCGGCGATCCCGAGACCCAGCCGCTGATGCTGCGGATGCAGGACGATCTGTTTCCACTGCTCTACGGCTCGGCGCGCGGCAAGCTCGACCCGGCGCTGTGCCCGAAGCCGCTGTGCCCGAAGCGATGGGGCGGCGCGGCGGTCTGCGTCGTGCTCGCGTCGGGCGGCTATCCGCGCGCCTGCGAGACCGGCATTGCGATCGACGGTCTCGAGGAGTTGGAGGGGGAGCCCGACGTCGTCGTGTTTCACGCGGGCACCAAACGAGCGGCCGACGGCGGATTTGTCACCGCGGGGGGTCGGGTGCTCGGTGTCACGGCGCGCGGTCGCGACGTCGCCGAAGCCGCGGCGCGCGCCTACGCGGCGGCCGATCGGATCCGCTTCCGCGGGATGCAGCTGCGTCGCGACATCGCGGCCGCAGCGATCGCTTCGCGCTGCTCGATGGCGCGATGATCGACGACCCGATCGACGACCCGATCGGCGACGCCGTCGGCTGGCTGAAGCGCGGCAACCTGCTCGCCTATCCGACCGAGACCGTCTGGGGGCTGGGCGCGGATGCGTGTTCGGTTGCGGCGGTGGAGAAGCTTCGCGTCTGGAAGGGCCGGCGCGAATTCGCTCCGATTTCGATTCTGGTCGCCGGTCCCGAGGCGCTCGAACCGCTCGGTTTCGAATTCAACGACCTCGCGCGCCGCCTCGCGGCCGCGTTTTGGCCCGGCCCGCTCACGCTCGTTCTCGGCTGCCGCGCGCGATTTGCGCCGGGCATTGCGCGCCACGACGGAGCGGTCGGTGTGCGCTGTTCCTCGCAGCCGATTGGCGCCGCACTCGCGCGCCGCCTCGCCGAGGAGCGCGTGGGCCCGATCACTTCCACCAGCCTCAACCGCAGCGGTCTGCCGGCTGCCGCGACGCTCGAGCAGGCGCGCGAACTCTGCGGCACGGGCGCGAGGAGCCCTCGCGTGCTCGCGGTCGAAGGCGCCGAGGCGGGAGGCGACGGGGAGAGCACCGTGATCGACACCACGGGTCCGGAGCTCCTGGTACTGCGCTGGGGCGCGCTCGCGAAACCGGACCTCGCTTCCGTGCTGGAATCCCTCGAGGATCTGCCGTGAGTCGCACGCGCAAGAGCCGCCCGGAGCCGATCGGCGCGCTCGTGGCGCGTGTGCTCGAGGACATCGGGGCAAGCGACAGCGCGCGCGTGCTGCGGATCGCGGAGCGCTGGGAGCAGGCGGTAGGGGCCGGGATCGCCGCGCATTGCCGGCCAACCGCGCTGCGCGGTGGCCTGCTCGAGGTGAGTGTGGACTCGAGCGTCTGGTGCCAGCAGCTCCAGCTGCGGGGGCCCGAGATCCTCGAAGCCCTGCGCGCCGCGCTGCCCGGAGACGCTCCGTCGGAACTGTGGTTCCGGGTCGGATGAGCGGATTGCGCGCGCCGCGGTTGACCCTATTCGGCGCCTGATCTAGCCTTCGCGGCCCGCGCGTTCTCCCCGCTTGGATGAGCGGCGGGCGACAGTCCATCAGCCATCGATCCAGCGCGCGTCTGGTCGCGCAGGGCGCAGGGCGCAGGGCGCAGGGCGCAGGGCGCAGGGCGCAGAAGAGGAAGAAGCGAATCATGGTCAAGATCCGGCTATCGCGTGGCGGAGCCAAGAATCGACCCCAATATCGCATCGTCGCGATCGACGAGCGCGCGCAGCGCGACGGTCGGCCGCTGGAGTTCCTCGGAATCTACGAGCCGGGCACGAATCCCGAGAAATTCGAGATTGCGGTCGATCGCCTCGAGGCGTGGATCGCGAAGGGCGCGCAGGCGAGCCCGACGGTTCGAAGCCTGGTCAAGCGCGCGCGCAAGCGCGCGGCGGCGCGCTGAGATGGCGGATAAGCACTCACCGGCGTCGCTCGTCGAGTTCATCGCCAAGGGGATCGTGAGCAATCCCGATGCCGTCGTGGTTTCGGAAGTCGACGACGGCCGAATGCTCGAACTCGAGACCGACGCCGAGGATCGGGGTCGCGTGATCGGTCGCCAGGGCCGGGTCGCGAAGGCGATCCGCGCCGTGCTGGAGGCCTCCCGCGATGGAGCCGACTGCCGGCTCGACATCGTCGACTGAAGCGACGCCGGATTCCCCCGAGCGAGTCGCGCTGGGCCGCGTGGTCGGCGCACACGGGCTCGGGGGTCAGCTCCGGGTGCGCTACTTCGGAGTCGTCCCCGACAATCTGATGCAGCTCGAGGTGGCGCTGCTCGCCGAGGGCGCGAGCGATTCGCACCCGCAGCGTTTCGAGGTCGTGCAGGTCGGCGCCGGTCGCCGCGAAGAAGTTCGGCTGACGCTTGCGGGTGTGGCGGATCGCGAGTCCGCCGATCGGCTGCGGGGCAAGTTGGTGATGACCGAAGCCTCGCAGTTGCAGGCTCTGCCCGCCGGCGAGTACTACAGCTTTCAGCTGGTCGGCTGTCGTGTCGAGGATGCGGACGGTCGGAGGGTGGGCACGGTGCGCGAAATCTGGCCGACCGGCGCGGTCGACGTTCTGGTCGTCGAAGACGAACGCGGAGTGCAGCAGTTGATCCCCGCGGTCGAGCGCCAGTTGCGCGAGGTCGATCTCGCAGCGCGGCGCATCGTGATCGAGATCCTGCCTGGGCTACTCGATCCCGCGTAGGAAAGGGGATCTGGAGGTGGAGCCGATGCTGCGGATCGACGTCATCACGATCTTTCCGCGCCTGTTCGAGGCGTTTCTCGGCGAGTCGATCGTTGGAATCGCGAACCGCAAGGGTCGGCTGAAGGTTGCGGTCCACGACTTGCGCGACTGGACGACGGACCCGCATCGCACGGTCGACGACTCGCCATTTGGCGGCGGCCCCGGGATGGTGATGAAGCCCGAGCCACTCGTGGCGGCGATCGAGGCGCTCGCGGGTCCGAAGGGCCCCTCGCGCAGCGCGCGCGTGATCGCGCTCTCACCCCAGGGCGAGCGGCTCGATCAGGGCCGCTTGGAGGGGATGCTCGAAGAGCGGGCGCTGGTACTGGTTTGCGGGCGCTACGAGGGCGTCGACCAGCGGGTCATCGATCTGGCGGTGGACGCGGAGCTCTCGATCGGCGATTACGTGCTGTCCGGCGGCGAGGTTCCGGCCATGGCGGTGATCGAGGGGCTGGCCCGGCTCATCCCCGGGAGTGTGGGAAATCCGGAATCCATCGCCACGGAATCATTTCAGGGTCCCACTTTGGAAGGACCGCAGTACACTCGGCCCGCCGAATTTCGCGGTCAGCCCGTCCCGCCGATTCTCCTTTCGGGAGACCACGGCGCGGTCGCGCGCTGGCGGGCGGAGCAATCGAGCGAATACACCCGGCGGCGCCGGCCCGATCTGCTCGACGCTCGGGGCGCCCGGGAAAGGGAGAAGCAGCCATGAGAAGTACAGACATCGCGCACACGACGCCGCTTCGGCGCGACCTGCCGCCGTTTCGCACCGGTGACACCGTGCGCGTTCACGTCAAGATTCGCGAGGGCGACAAGGAGCGGATTCAAGTCTTCGAGGGCGTGGTGCTGCGTCGGAAGAAGGGTGGACGTTCGGCGACCTTCACGGTTCGCAAGTTGTCCTATGGCGTCGGCGTCGAGCGGATCTTCGCCACCGAATCTCCGACCATCGCGAAACTCGAGATCAAACAGCGCGGCCACGTGCGCCGTTCGCGCCTCTACTACCTTCGCGAGTTGCGGGGCAAGAAGGCCCGGCTGCGCTCGAAGGTCCGCGATCTGTCGGGTTTGATTTCCGCCGAGGAGGCGGACGCGGGCAACGCGGCAGCCAGCGCTGCGCCGGGTACGGCAGCTGAGGCGGCCGCGTTGGAGTCCGCCGCCGGAGAGGTTTTTCTCGCGGCGGCCGCTGAAGGCGAAGCCAGCGCCGAAGGCGCCGAAACGACCGCGCGCTAGTCGCTCGCGTCGAACGCGCCCTCGAGGTGGCGAATCTGCCAGTCGCGTTCGTCGGCCGTGCATTCGCACACGATCACGTCGAAGCGCACGCGGCGGATTCCGCGCCCCTGCTCGCGCAGCCAGGCCGTCGCGCCGCCGACTAGGCGTTGGCGCTTGCGCGCATCCACCGCCTCTTCACCCGGCACCGGTCCGCCGGAGCGCCGCGTCTTCACCTCCACGAAAACCACCAGCGGGCCGCGCCGCGCGATCAAATCCAGCTCGACTCCGCCCGCGCGGACGTTGCGCGCGACGATGCGATAACCTCGCGCCGCCAGCTGATCGGCGGCGCGGCGCTCGCCTTCTGCACCGAGTTCGTTGCGACTGCGGCGCGGCGCGCGGTCTATTTCGGACATGGGATTCCCCGGGACCGGGGAGCGCCAGCCTAGCGGATCGGCCCGCCGCGAACATCGGATCGGGCCGCCGCGTACGCGAGGAGACGATGAGCGGAATCGATCGCCCCTTCACGATCGGCGTGCTCGGCGGGTCCGGGGTCTACGAAATCGACGGCCTCGAGGCGGCGCGCTGGGAGAAGGTCGAATCCCCGTTCGGCTCGCCCAGCGACGAGATCCTGCTCGGCGAACTCTCCGGAGTGCGCTGTGCGTTCTTGCCGCGGCACGCTCGCGGGCATCGGATCCCGCCGTCGGAGATCAACTACCGCGCCAACATCGACGCGCTCAAACGCGTGGGTGTGACGGATCTGATCTCGATCAGCGCGTGCGGATCGCTGCGCGAAGCGCTCAGCCCCGGAACGTTCGTGATAGTCGATCAATTCGTCGACCGCACCTTTGCCCGGGATCGAACGTTCTTCGGGACCGGTTTCGTCGCCCACGTTTCGATGGCGCGTCCGGTCTGCGCGCGACTCGGAGACGCACTCGAGGCGGCGGCGCGATCGCTCGGAATTCCCGCGGTTCGCGGCGGGACCTATCTCGCGATGGAAGGTCCCCAGTTTTCGAGTCGCGCCGAGTCGGATCTCTATCGCAGTTGGAATTGCGATGTCATCGGCATGACCAACATGCCCGAGGCCAAACTCGCTCGAGAGGCGGAGATCTGTTACGCGAGCGTCGCGATGGTCACCGACTACGACTGCTGGCGCGAAGGCTCCGCGGCCGTCGAGGTGGGCGACATCCTTCAGATCCTGCGCGACAACGCCGACCGGGGGCGGTCGCTGGTCACCGAGGTGGTTGCCGGCCTGGCCCGTCGGCCGACCCCCTGCAGCGAGGGCTGCGATCGGGTACTCGACACGGCGGTCCTCACGCCGCCCGAGGCGCGCAATCGGGAGATCGCCGCGCGGCTCGACGCCGTGGCGGGTCGCATTCTGTAGACTAGGCGCTCGAACCCTCGGGCTCTTCGCCCGAGGCTGACGACGCGCATTCCGCGCCTCGAGCCCACGAACGCCGTGCGGTTCGCGCCGCATCCAGCGCGAGGCGGCATCCGATGGACATCAAATCGCTGATCCGAACCATCCCCGACCACCCCAAGCCCGGCATCCAGTTTCGCGACATCGCCACGCTGCTGCTCGATCCCGCGGGCGTTCGCGCCGCGGTCGAACAGCTCGCGGCGCCCTTTGGTGATGCGCGGATCCAGAAGGTCGCGGGCGTCGAGGCGCGCGGCTTCATCTTCGGGCTCGCGGTCGCGATGCAACTTTCCGTCGGTTTCGTGCCGATCCGCAAACCCGGCAAGCTGCCGTGGGAAACCGTGGGCGAAGACTACGCGCTCGAATACGGCCGCGATCGGGTCGAGGTGCACCGCGACGCGATCGAGGCGGGCGAACGCGTGTTGCTCGTCGATGACCTGATCGCCACGGGCGGCACCGCGGAAGCCGCGATCCGGGTCATCGAGCGCATCGGGGGCAAGGTCGAAGCCTGCGCGTTCGTGATCGAACTGCCGGACCTCGGCGGGCGCGGTCGGCTCGAAACCGACGCTCGCCGGGTCTTTTCGCTCTGCTGCTTCGAAGGGGAGTGAGGCGCCCGATTCGGGCGCACGGGTGGCATCGATGAAAGTAGCCGGCGTCGCACGCCGCAGCATCCAACTCGCCGCCGACGGCCGCAGTGTCGAGATCGTCGATCAAACGCTGCTTCCACATCTATTTGAAATTCGCACACTGCGCGGCCTCGGCGACTGCGTCGAGGCGATCCGCTCGATGCGCGTTCGCGGAGCGCCGTTGATCGGTGTGACTGCCGCCTACGGGGTCGCGCTCCAGCTGCGGGAAGATGCCTCGGACGCGTCGTTGAAGTGTGCGGTCGAGGCGCTGCTCGCCACGCGACCCACGGGCGTCAATCTGCGCTGGGCGCTCGACGAGATGACGGCCGCGCTGTGCGGAATTCCAGCCGCAGAGCGCGCCGCGCGTGCGCTTCGACGCGCCGCCGAAATTTGCAGCGAAGACGTCGAAATGTGTCTCTCGATCGGCGAGCACGGTTTTCGCTTGATCGAGGCGTTGCGCGAACGAAGACCCCGGAGCGGGCCGGTGAACGTGCTCACGCACTGCAACGCGGGTTGGCTCGCGACGGTCGACTGGGGGACCGCGCTGGCACCGATCTACCTCGCCTTCGATCGCGGGATTCCGGTCCATGTCTGGGTCGACGAGACCCGTCCGCGCAACCAGGGCGCGAGCCTGACGGCCTGGGAACTCGGTGAGCACGGTGTCCCGCATACCGTCATCACCGATAACGCGGGCGGCCATCTGATGCAGCGCGGGAAAGTCGATCTGTGCATCACGGGTTCGGATCGCACGACGGCGAGCGGGGATGTCTGCAACAAGATTGGCACTTATCTCAAAGCGCTGGCCGCGAGCGACAATGCGATTCCGTTTTACGCCGCGCATCCGTCTTCGAGCATCGATTGGTCGATCGTCGATGGCATCGCGGAAATTCCGATCGAGGAGCGCGACGCGAGCGAGGTGAGTCGGATCCGCGGGCGATCGGCCGGCGGCGAGGCGATCGAAGTCGAGCTGTTGCCGGCTTCGAGTCCCGTCGCGAATCCGGGCTTCGACGTGACGCCCGCGCGGCTGCTGACGGGCCTGATCACCGAGCGCGGCATCTGCGCGGCGTCGAGGGCAGGGCTAGTCGGCCTCTTTCCCGAACGCGCAGGCAGGGCTGCCGGATCGTGAGCGTGCTCTATCTCGTCGCGACGCCGATCGGCAATCTCGAAGACGTGAGCCTGCGCGCGCTGCGCGTGCTGGGCGAAGTGGAACTCGTGCTCGCCGAGGACACGCGCCGCACGCGAATCCTGCTCGACCGCCACCGCGTGCCCGCCAAGCCGGTTTCGCTGCACGCCCACAACGAGGCGGCGCGCGTCTCGCAAGTTCTCGCGGTGCTCGACGGCGGGGGGGACGTCGCGCTCGTCTCCGACGCGGGGACACCGTTGATCTCGGACCCCGGAGAGCGTCTGGTCGCCGCCGCGTGGCAAGCCGGCCACCAGGTCGCGCCCGTACCGGGTGCGTGCGCGGTGTTGAGCGCGCTCTCGGTGTCGGGTCTGCCGGCGGTGCCCTTCAGCTTCGTCGGGTTCCTGCCGCGCCGCGCGGGCGAGTGCGAGCGCGTGCTCGCGTCGCTGCGCGATCGGAGCGAGACGCTCGTCTTCTTCGAGTCGCCGCACCGGGTCGTCGCGACGCTCGCGCGTCTGCGCAAGCTGCTCGGCGATCGACCCGCGTGTGCGGCGCGCGAGCTGACCAAACTGCACGAAGAGGTCGCGCGCGGCTTGCTGAGCGAACTCGAGCAGCGCTTTGCGCGGGGCGCTCGCGGAGAATTCACCCTGGTCGTCGCCGGCGCGCCCGAGCGCGCGGCCGCGCTCGCCGATGCGGAGATCGATGCAGCGATTCGCGCCTTGGCCGCCGAAGGCCACTCCTCGCGGAGCATCTCGGAGCGGCTCGCTCCCGCCGCCGGTCTCGCCAAGCGCGAGATCTACGCGCGCGCGGTCGCCCTCAAGCGTGCAGCTCCCGATCCCCACTGATCGATCTTCAGCCAAGAGCAATTCTCTAAGCCGAGACGCTTCGCCCGATCAGGTTAAAACCGTCGCGGGCCCTGGGCCGGGCCGCGCCTGGCAGGAGTTCGAATGCGTTCCGGTGGGCCGAGATGCTGCATCGCGACGTGGCTGCAAACCGCGCGCTCGGGAACGCTTGTGAACGCCGGTTCCCGCACTTCTTCGCCTACCCCTCCTACAGCGATGAATTGCACGAGAGAATTCACAGCAGTCTTGCGCGACGCTCCGGCGAGGTGCTCGAGATCGGTGGCATCGATCGCCCCTTCCTGTCGAAGAACCGTGGCTACCGTTATGCGGGAATGGATATCGAGGACAAGCCGCGCTGTCGCGAAATCTACGACCGCTTCATCGTCCAGTCCGTCGAGCATCCGATCCAGGGCGAATTCGATGTCGGTTGGACGAAGTTGGCTTCGAAGACGTCCGGGTGACCAACTACTACCGCGCGAACGACTATTTCGCGTTCTTCTTCCCCGCGTTCGTCGCGATCACCGCGTTCGAAAATCTCTGCAGGCGATTCGACTGGTCGTACTTTGCGTCCGGCTTCGTGATCAGCGGCCGCAAGCCGAAGGACTGAGCGCAGCAGTCGAATGTCACAGTGGACGCACTCCGCGACCCACGATCCCGTTGGGTCCACGGCCGACGAACACGCGCTCGAATCCAGCATCCGCAAACCAGCGTCGAACGGTTGAAATCGACTGCGGATGGTCGTGCGCAGGAGAATACATGTCGAACGTATCCAGGACGGCCATTTCGCGGTTTAGCTGTGGCGGAACTCCGAGATGCGAATACTCCAAGATCGGAACGAGTCTCGCCCCGGCTCTTCCTCCGATCCGCCGGAGGAGCTTCGCGAGCGGCAGTAACGCATCGACGGTGCGCGCCACCAAGTTGTAGAGCCGCTCTTTCTGCATTTGCTTCGTAATGGGCCGAAGGAGATATTTCCACTGGAGCAACCCGGGAAGGGTTTTCGCATAGACGTCGACGACCATCTCACCGCCGGGCCTCACCTGTTCAGCGAGGCACCGAAAGGCCGCTTCCGGATCGGGCGTGTGCTGGAGTACTCCAAGACAAAATACCTTGTCGAATCCACTTGGCTTAAAGGGGATCGCGTAGATGTCGCCCTGGAAAAGATGCAGGTTCTCCTTCGCGCCGTGGTTTCTCCGGTTCGCATCGACCGCAGTCGAGTAGTCGAATGAAAAAACCTCTGCTCCTGTTGCCTGGAGGATCTCCGTGAATCGGCCCGGCCCGCAGCCGGCTTCGAGGATGGTCTCACCGGCGAGACTCGTGGGCCACCGGGTGACCGCGGCTACCCGGTCCCGCGTGATCGACAATCCCGTTTCGCTATCCAGTTGGGTCTTGGCGTGGATGTTCCACTGGTAGCCAAATGACTCCGCGTAGTTTGCTCCGTCTACGAAGCGCGGGATTCCCATGCTGATCTCGTGCGTCATTCCGCACGATCGGCAAGACAACAGGCCTTCCAGCACTTCGTCGGACGCATCCTCGCGCGCGACGGCGAGCTCACCGCGGCAACCCAGACAAACGAATCGCTTCAGCGCATCCCGCTTCATGGAAGGGGCTTCCTCGATCAGATCCCCATCCACATAACACATCAAGGTCGGTCGGGACCAGTGCCTGTTCGACAGCGGGGTCGAGGTCGTTCCACTCGGGATTTGTGAAGGTCGTGAAGAAGTTCACTTCGCAAATTTTCGATCGCCGCCAACTTTCGCCAGGTCAAGCCCCCGAGTGCCACGTCTAGATTGTCGTCGTGGTCAAGTTTGGTGGACTTCAGCTTGCCGCCGAAGCTCTGGCGAGTACGGGGGGCGTGATTTCGGCAGCGTGAACTCCTTTCATCCACGGTGTGGAGGTGTCCAACAAACACAGCGTGGAGGCGTCCACGGAACGCAGGCAACTCCAGTCGCCATGTCGAGCAGTGGCCGAGGTTTTGCCGCGTCGCCTGTCTCTGAGCCCCGACCCATCAGAATGTCTTTCCACAATTTCTTGTTGACTTTGTGTGCTGACCCCGTTCAAACTGCGCTCCACTCGCAAGATGCGAAAACGGGATACATGCTGATGTCTTGCGATACACCGCGTCGAGTTCCCGAAAAGTTCGTGACCCTAGGCCAGTTCGTGATCTTAGGCCTCGTGGGATCGGTGATGTTAGCGGCTGCAGCGGAGACCGCCGTCCCACCGCCGTCGGAGCCGGGAAACTTCACGGCAACCAGTCTCGGCGAAACGTCGATTCGGCTCACGTGGCTGGATTCGAGCAACGAGCAAAAATACGTGATCCAGCGCCGCCTGGGCGGCACTATCGACCGGTGGGTTGCGATCGCCAAACTTGCGGCGGATACGCTCTCGTACACGGACACTGCACTGCCGGCGGGCACGACCTTTGATTACCGGATTCGCGCGCAGGCTGGGCGCGAGGCATCGAACTGGGTGGCGACCAGCGGCTCGACCGATGCGCCCGCACTGATCGCACCGAGTAATCTCCAGACCTCGTTCGTCTCGGACGGCCGGATCGAGTTGTTCTGGACCGAGAACTCGGCCAATGCCCGGCATCGCGTCGAGCGACGCAGCGACCGCGCAGGCGACGACTGGACGCTCGTTGCCGATGTCGCAGCGGGCACCGGCGCGGCCGGTTGGCAGGATCCCGACGTCATCATCGACGATCATGATCCGACCGAGTACGCGTACCGGGTTTCCGCCGTCAACGCCTCGACGCAGTCCGCGACAATAAAGCAGTGGGCGCCGATCTGTGCTGCGGCACCGGCGAACCCCGAACAGGCTTGGCTCGACGATCTCGCCTCTAGAATCTCTCCGGATGCCTGGAGCAGCAATCCCGCGACGCTTCCGCCCCCCAGCGAGAGCGTTTCCGCGAAAGGCTGGAACAAGAATGGAACCGCCTGCGCGGCGGACGCGAACGGACACTTTCCCTGCGACTACGTGATGATCGGAAACGATCGCTACCTGGCGTTGTTCGTCGCCGGGGCCGTCACGCAGGTCGGCGCCGGCAACGGTCAGGTCAATGCCGGAGGCCTGATCGGACTCACCCAGCGTCGTTACGGCATGGAGATGATCCGATGGGACGCCTCCGAGAATCAGCACATCTGGAAGATGTTCGTGGCGTTGGAGAGCAATCTCCAGAGCGAGACGCAGTATGCGGGGGGATTTCAGCAAAGCGCCCTGCACTCGGTGAAGCTCGAAACGATCGGAGGAGAACCCACGTTGGTGTTCGAGTGGCGGCTTTCCGGTCCGGGTCAGGGGCAGAACGTGAAGACGTTCTGGACGCTGGCGTCGCGTGGACTCACGGGCCTTCACGGGCGCATCGAGGTCACCGGCACCCGGGCAGATCGCCAAGGCATCACCCAGGTGCTTTTTCCGAATGTGACCTCGCTCGGCGACTTCACCCCGGAACATCCCGACGTGGTCGTGCCCAGCGCGGGTCTCGGTGTGCGCTTTCGGGATTTCTACCGCGCATACTTCGGTGATTACCTGTCCACGTCTCTGAGCGCTCAATTCATGAGTATCGAGAAGCATCCGTATGCGATGTACGCGGCCGTCGAGGACGGCCAGTCCGCTTCGGATCCCGACCTGCACTCGAAGGCTCTTCGCTACCAGCACCACGGAGGCGCGACCGCTCTGGACGTCTATCACTATCCGGACCATGGCGCGGGTGTCGCTGGCAATTCGCTGATCCACGGCACCGGTGTTTACGCACCCATCTGTGGTGACTGGCGCCGGGTCGCCAAGCGCTATCGGCGCTTCGCGCTGCAGCAGTCCTGGGCGTCCGTACCCCTCGACCAGCGCACCGACATTCCCGAGTCGGTCAAGCAGAGCCTGTTCCTTTTCATCGAAGATCATGGAATCCAAGATGCAGAGTTCTACCGCGTGAGCGCGAACTATCTGAAGCAGCTACTCGTGGACGGCTCGCAGGCGCGCGATGGCAGCGGGAATCCGCCGCCCGAGCCGGCGGATTTCAGCGTGCCGCCGTTTCCCGACGGCCCGCCCATCGGCTTCCATCTCTACGATTGGTACACCCCGCTGTTCGACACGGGAGCGCCCACCTTCGATCCGAAGCCCGGCATCGAAAATACGTTCGCGAGCATACAGGCGGACGGAACCTCGATCGCTATCCCCTACATCAATGTGGCGTATGCCGACATCACCAACGGCGCTCCGCCGCCGGCCGATCCGCAATTCTGGAAGACGTTCACGAAGAAGCGGGTCGACGGGGTCACGACCTATGACACCGGCGTTCTGCAAACCGGGCGCATCTATGGCTCCATCGCGATCAACTCGGCGACGTGGAGAAGCGTGTTCGACGGCCTGGTGGCCTCGGTCTTCGGCCTCGGCGCCAAGGGTATCTATCTCGATACCTTTGGAGGTTCAAATCATCCGGATTATGACTCTGATCTCTCCGCCCGCGATGTCGGATCCCAGTTCAAGGGCTACGGCCCGTGGATCGCGGGCTCGAGTCAACAGCTCGGAGACATCGCGAAGTCCTACTCGGCGCTGGCTCCCGATCGCGTCGTGACCGCGGAGCACTTCTCCGAGGCCTATATCGACAAGGTCGATCTCGTGTTGCTCTATCAGCCGCCCGGGGGCCTGGAGCCCAGTAACCTCGACGCTCCCGTCGATGAGCTCACGGAGATCGTGGGGCTCGTTCCCGCGGTGTACAGCGACTATCAGGCGCATTCGGCTTTCCTGTCCTCTGCCAACGAGGATCCGCGTCCGGCGGCCATGAAACACGCGGCTGGCTTCGTGCTCGGAGGTCACGTCGGGCCAGTGGGTCGCGGTACGATCGGCATCAAGAGCGACTTCCCCTACACGATCTGTGATGCGAACTACAGCGAGCCGAGCCCCTACCTCTGGGTGATCGAACAGGGCATCGGCTGCGAGCCGCGGCTCGCCTATCTGACGACGCTTGCCCACGCGCGCTTCTACCGCGAGCGCTACTTCCGCGGCGAGTACCTGGGTCCGGCGGAAGATCGCTCAGCGGACCAGATGATCACCGACTACTGGTGTCGCACGCACGACTGCGCTCCGACCGGCAATCCATTGCCCACGGACGACCTCTGCACCAACGGCAATCAGCCCGATGATCCGAGCTGCGCCAGCCGCTTCCGCAAGGTGGTGCTTCCGGCCGTGCGCGGGGGAACCTGGGTGTCGCCCGACGGTGACCGGGCCATCATTCTCACGAATACCGACGCGGTGAGCCGAACGGTGGACGTCCCGGTGCCTCGCTCTTGGGACGCCGCGTTCGATGCGGCCGACCTGTGTCGCGCGGATGTTCGCGATCCGCAGTCGACGGGCGACTGCAGCAGCGTTTCGGTTGCGGGTGGCGTCGCGGCGGGCGTAACGCTTCCCGCCTACAGCGCCTACTTCCTGCAATTCGGGCCGAAGGCCCCGTGAACACCCCCAGACGCGGTGATCACGGCTCCGACGGACAAGCCCGAGATCCTGTTGCGTGACGAACCCGCCGCGCTCACCGGGGTGCTTCTGTCAGCCGCGGGTTGACGACTGCGCGACCTGCTGGAGGAACGCGAAGGTTTCGCGCGCGCAGCGGTCCCAGGAATATGCGCGCGCGCGCGCATAGGCCGCCTCAGCGCAGCGCTGCCGCAGCGCCGCGTCCTCGATCAGCGCGCGCAGTGCCTTTTCGATTGAAGCCGCATCCTCGGGATCGAAGTAGACGCCCGCCTCGCCGAGGATTTCTTCCATCGGCCCGCGCCGCGCACACGCGATCGGAAACCCCGCCGCCATCGCCTCGAGCAGGATGTTCGGCATGTTCTCGCAGCTCGACGCGAAGACGAACACGTCGGCCTCGTCGCTCAGCGCGTGCAGTTTTTCGAAGGGTATGAAGCCCCGGTAGCGCAGGAACTCGCCGGTGGCGTCGAGCCGCGCGAGCGCAGCGTCGAACCGGCGCCGAGCGGCGGGATAGGCGGCGCCCACGAAGTCGACAACCAGCGGAAGCCCGCCTCCACGCAAAGCTGCGACCGCGTCGGCGACGACCCATTGGTGTTTGTAGAAGTCGATGATCGATACGTAGAGCAGACGCAGCGGGCGTTCCGGCGAGAGCTCCAGCAGCGGGCGCTGCGGGCGCGGAGCCTTGCGGAATCGCTCCTCCACGCCGTGGGGTACGGTGATGACGGAACCGCGAATCCGAGCGACTTTGCGCACCGCAGCCTGCGCGTAGTGGTTGAGAAAGATGACGCCCTGTGCGCGCTCAAACGTGCGGGCCTGGCCAAATCGCAGCAGAAGTAGCCGCAGGCTCATCCAGCTCAATCCGTAACGGCGCAGTTCGCGCCACTCAAAGGGCAACATGTTCCGCGACATGGTGACCAACGGCGCGAAGCCGGGCGGAGCGTTTCCGCCGGGTGAGAAGAGTACGTCGCAGCGGGCGCGCGCCAGGGCCGGGAGCCGGAATCGCTGCCACCAGAGCCGCTGTGGAAGCGCGCGCTCGAGACAAGGCGCGTGGACTTTTTCGAGCCACCTCTGTTCTGGAAGTCGGTCCAGGATGTTCCGATTGCCCCAGACGATGACACTCGAAATGCCGTAATCCTCTGGGTGCGCGCTCGCGAGGAGATTGGTCAGGTGCGTGATCCCACCGCCAGTTCGGACGTTGGAGGCGTCGACACCGACGATCACCCGGAGCCCCGCGACCGCTCGAGGACGCGCTCGTAGACCCGCTCGTATGCGACCGCCAGGTTTGCGATCGACCACGCGCGGGAGCGCTCTCTAGCGATTGCCGCCCGCTGCGCGGCGGATCCGGGATTCTGCAGTACCGCGATCATCGCCTCGGCGGCTGACGCTACCGAGTTCACGTCGACAAAGACGGCGGTCGAATCGTCGAGCATCTCGCGATGTGCCGGAATGTCAGACAATACTTGCGGGCAGCCCGCCGCCGCCGCCTCCATGACAGAGTTTGGCATCCCCTCGTAGCGGCTGAGCGAGATCGCGAGCGAAGCGCGCTTGATCAAGGAGATCGGCTGCGGGACGAAACCCGGCGCAACCACGCGGTCAGCGATGCCGAGTCCGGCGATCCGCTGGCGGATCGGATCGAGATCCTGCCCGATACCGCAGAGAAGAGCCACCGCGTCGGTCACCGCGACGACGCGCGCAAGCGCGTCCACCAGATTGGCGACGTTCTTATCGGCATTGAATCTGCCCATGTAGAGAATCAGGGGGCGGGAATCATCGAGGCCGAACGCGAGTGTCGACGCCGGTTGGCTGCCGTCGATCTCCTCGTGCGGAAGCGCGTTGCCGATCACGGCCCGGAGCGCTGCGTCGGGCAGCCTGCGCGCCCAGTATCGATCCCCACCAGCTGAATTGGACACCACGGCCGCCGCACTGCGGGCGAAGCGCGCACGTAGTTTGAGCTTGAACGTGGGTGGCAACACCGCTGGGTCGCTGCGTTCGGACATCACCCACGGGATCCCACGGAGGCGGGCGCAGAAACCGCCCAGCAAGTCCATCATGGGCAGCCAGGTCTGCACGAGATGTGGATCGAGACGGCGAATCAGCCGCTGCAGTTTCCAGAGGATCGAAGGATCGTAGTTTCCACGCGCCCGGATGGTGTGGATCGCGGCTCCGCTGGAAAGAGCGCGCTCGAGATTCGGCCCGCCCGTGAGATGCAACAAATCCACCTGCCAACCGCGCCGCATGAGCCCGGCGCTGAGGTATGCGAGCTGTGCCTCTGCGCCCCCGCCACCGAAGGAAGGGATCAGCTGAAGAATTCTTCGAGTCGCGGGCATCGTCACCTATGCGCGTAGCGCATTGGCGGCCGGTTGCGCACACTTCATTGGGCGCGCTGCCGCAGGAGACGCTGGTTTAGCGGGGACATTTCTACCAGATCGGGCTCGCCTCCCCAGTAACGCCTTTGCACGTGCTCGAGCACGAAATCTTCCACCTTGATGAATGGCGTGTCGCAAAATAATGCTTCTTTTCCAAAACCGCGCTTCGCATTCCCGGACGTGACCTGCCCTCCGATCTGCACGAAGGCCGCCAGGCCGCCGATCCGCACGTAACAGTCGAGATCCGAATCCTGGCCGGCTCCCCAGATGGCGCCGTGGGCGGTGATGTTGACCAGACTGCTGCGCTGGGTACCGAAGATTGCGACGAGGCCGCGCGCCGGGCCGGTGCTGCCCTGGGGCCCCGTCCACATTGGGTCGTTGATCCTGCCCTGCGGGCCCCACATGGAACCCCAGATCCTGATGCCGTCGGCGAGGTTCACCACGCCGCTGCGGATCCAGAGACACGGCCCGTCGTAGCAGCCCTGGATCGAGCCACGCAACGTCACACCGGTCGGGCCATCGTAGCTCGGGTTGTCGAGGCCGATCCAGACGCCCCCGCCGTGCCCCTGCCGGACGCTGATGTCCGATGTGTCGCAGGTGCGATTCCACACCGATGGGCTCCAAGAATGTCCCCAGGAGTCCGAGTCGACCCGGACGGAAATGTTCTGGCATTTTGACTGCTGGGAGTCGTCGGTTCCCATATCGACGACGATTTGCCCCCGAAGGCTGCCATTCCCTCCGTGAGTCGTATTGACGGAGATCCACGCGGCACCGGATCGACCTGTGGGTCCCGGGTCGCCATCGACCAGGATCGCAGCGGTCCGGAACAGACTTCCGTCGACGACGAACTTGCCGCCGGTGATCGCAAGGCGGTTGTTGATCGCCGACCCCGGGCCGCCGACAGCGATCATCGGTTTGCCCGCGCGCCAGCGATTGCCGTTGCACCACACCGTCGTCGCGGTCTCTCGAATGGATCCAGCGCGCAGCGTCTCGGTTGGCGCGGAGTCGAGGGTCACGATGAAACTTCTTCCGTCCAGCACTTCCTTCACGAGTAAGCGCTCGCGATCATAGACGCTGTTTAGCGCCGAAACGACGATGACGTCGCCCAAATCGAGAGGACCTCCATCGCTGAGACCGTGTGGCGTCTTTGTAGTGATCTGCAGCGCATTGGCGCCGTATTTGCAGACCGTCGTGCCAGTGGGACAACCGGCGGTGCGCAGATCGTTGGGCTTTGCGATCTCGATTGCGACTTCGCCTTCGGGATCCGCGTTCCGAAAATCGTCGAAGCTCTCGGGGTTTTCGACCTGGTAGTAGTCGCCGAGTTTCTCGGGTTGGCAAGCTGTGTGCGCCAGATCCGCCACCTTCAGTGAGCGCGGTTGATCGGGTGAGTGGACGATCACGGCGCTGCCGAGATCGATCGTCATCGGCAGGTTTTCCTTCGGAGACCGAAGCACGGCAGTTTTTCGGATCACGTAGACGCCGCCATCCAACGCTATCCGACAGCCGTGATCCGTGACGGTTCCGTATGTCTGTTGTTCGAACCCGTTGGGTACCTGGCCGGTGCACCAGCCGAAGGCGGCCTCGAGTAGCGGTGCCAGTTCTGGTGTCGGTTGATCGACTAATCGCGACGGGGTAATGCGCACCTCCTCTACGGTCGTGACGCCAGCCCCGCGATTGGTAATGAGAGCGACCACGCCAGGCGCGATCGTCACGCGTGCCGGAGGGTCCGCAAAAGCCGAGCCCGAGATCGATAGAGCACAGAGCGCAGCGCAGATCGCGTGTCGCATCGGCATGGTCGCCGAGTTTAGCCCGGCGCGCCCACCCTGCGAGGGCAATCTGCCGATGCTCACGCGCCCCAACCCCCCTATGCTCGCGCCACTCGCCACGATCGCTACCAATGGGTGTGAAGATGTTACGGGAATCGCCGACCGTCAGAAGGGTCACACCGTCTGCGCTCCCGCGCTCGCGAGGCACCACGTGAAGCCGCCGTCCAGTCCGCTGTCAGACCCGCCGTCTAGTTCGTTGTCAGACCCGCCGTCTAGTTCGTTGTCCGACCCGCGGTCCAATCCGTTGTCCGACCCGCCGTCCAATCAATCGTCCGATTTCGAGCGGGCGAGCCGCGGCCGCGCGAGCCGGCTCAGTCTGAATGCAGTCCTTAATCTCGCGGGCAATCTCGCCTATTATGCGGCCGTCGTAGTGATCACGCCGATTGCGATCCGAGCGCTCGGTGACGAGCGCTGGGGAATCTGGATGCTCGTGGGCGCTGCCGCGAACTGTGCGCTGCTATTGAACCTCGGGCTCAACTCGGCGATCGCGCTTCACGTGTCTCGCGGAGTGGCGTCGAACGATGCGGAAGATGTCGGACGCTCGATCCACGCCGCTCGTTCGTACCTCACGGCTGCCGCTGTAGCGATCGTGATCGCAGCCCTGCTCGGAGGAAGGCTTCTCGTCGAGTCGATGGTCTCGGGGCCGAACGTCGAACTCGCCTATTCGGCGCTGCTCGCCTCTGCGGTCATTACCGCCGTGACGCTTCCGCTGGGAATCTTCCCATCCGCTCTCGGCGGCCTGCAGCGCTTCGATCTGCTGACGTGGTTCCGGATGGCGGCGGGGGTCTTCCTCATCGTCGCGGTTCTCGCGGGTTTCTCGGCCGGAATGGGCCTGGTGGGATTTGCGATCATCATGACTCTCGCACCCGTATCGCCGGGACTCCCCGCATGGATCGCGACGCGCAGGATCCTGCCGGCAGACTGTTTCCGCTGGCGGCGCCCGAACCTCGCTCATCTTCGCCCGATGCTGGCCTATAGCATCAGCACCATTCTCTACACCTCGGGAACCGTCTTGATCTTCCAGAGCCTCAAGTTTGTCGCGTCCGCCCAGCTGGGAGGCGCGATCGCAGCCGGACAAATCGGGATCGCAGTGGCCCTGGTCCAGGGGCTTTCCGTAGCCTTCGTACCCCTTGCGACCGTGCTGCAACCGCGTGTCGGCGACCTCACCAGCAGCGGCCAGGTTCGCGAAGTGCCGCAGCTCCTGAAGCGTTCGCTCGCAGCGATCGGGCTGCTCGGCGTTCCGAGCGTCGTCTTTCTCGGCCTCGAAGCCGACACGGTCTTCAACGCCTGGGTGGGGAGTGCGGTGTCAGCCGAAGTCGTGGACTCGCTGGCAGAGACCGCGCGTTGGATGCTGCTGGGCCAGGGCCTCTACGCAATTTTCCTGCCCTGCTTTTTCGTGGTACTCGGGCTCGGGGAGCACCGGGTGTTCGGCATCGGGATGATCATCACGTGGATCGCCACGACCCTGCTGGCAATCGTGGCCAGTGAACTGCGCCCTGGAATTTCCACACTCGGAATGGTGTGCGGGGTGGGGATGGCGATTCTCGTGCTGGGCGTGATCGTGCCCGCAGCGCTCCGCCGCTTCTCGATGGGGATCGTCGATGTCAGCTGGCACACCCTGGGCGTACCGATGCTGGTGGCGTTGCCCGGTGCGGTCGGCCTGCATTTCCGGCCAACCAGCGATCAGCCGTTGCTCGATTTGGCCCTCGCCGCCGGAGTTTTCGGGCTGCTGACCCTGCCCGGCCTGCTGATCGGTCGCCACTACAACGCTCGCGGCTGACGAGTATTGCAGTGGCGCCGTTATTGCGGTGGATTGATACGCGGCGGGTTGGAGAGTGTTGGGGACGCAGGATTGACGACGGATGCGACGCGCCGTCGGGTTGCCGACGTCACGGGTGCGATCACGAATTTGAAGATCGCCAGGCCTATCACGGGCCATACCATCATCTTCAGCGGCGATCCGATGATGTCGCGCACGTGGGCCGCCATGCCCGCGAAGACGAGCGCTGACGCCACGAGCCAGAGCGCGGATCGGCGCGCAGCATTCCGGATGCGGCCCGTGATGAATCCCAGCAGAACTGCGCCCAGAGCCACTCCCGGCACGCCGAAGTTGAAATACAGCTCCGTCACCATCGCAGAGCCGTATCCCCCTCCCTGTGCGGCCCACGCAGGGTTCAAAGTCTCGACGAGCCAGCTGGACGGGGTATCCGCGGTGGTCGAAAGGGCCCAAGACTTACCAGGCGTGAGCCCCAGATTCGGAATCGACTGCAGCAGAGCATCCCGATACGTCACACCCCACCCATACCGCTTGGTGCTGGGTATGAAATCCATCGTATAGGCGATCGTGTAGACCGAACCGCCCATTTCGATGAACGCAGCTGACGCAAGTTCGTGCAGCGTGGCTTGCTTAGAACCTTCGATGGACCGCGACTGACGCCACTCCCCGATGATTGGAAGCACCAGCAGCGCAATCACCGCGCCGGCGATTACCAGGGTTGGACGAGCGCGCCGGATCCGTTGGGAGTAGCACCATCCAGCTCCAATCCCGAATGCGATCAACTGCGCGCGGGCGCCCTTCTGGATGGCCATCGCCATGATGAGGACGCCGACGAAGTAAGCGAAATAGCGACGCATAAAATGGCGATTATCGTCGGACGCGAGCAGCGCATAGACACCACCTTGCATGAAGATGATGCCGATATCAACCCAACGCGCATCCGCGCCAGCGGTTTTCGCCGCCCACCAATCTTCGTAATAGCCGAAGACGGTCTGAGGCCCCACGATTGCGACGCCGGCCGCGAC
>CAZBSV010000108.1:0-51080 GCA_964494795.1 uncultured Spirochaetales bacterium
TGATCACTTGAAAACCGGCCATAGGACACGGAGTCGTCCGGGACATTGACGGCGCGCGAGGCAGTAGCCTCGTTCGTTATGGCAAATGTCTTGGACTCAGAGAAACAACAACAGATACTGGCACTTGGCCGTCTCGGGTGGACTGTCCGGCGGATCGAGCAGGAGACGGGGATTCGTCGTGAGACGGCGAGCCGCTACCTCCAGCAGGCAGGGGTGGGGGTGCGGCCTCCTGGCCGCTGGGGCCACCCCGGAGCCAAAGCGGCCATCGGGGGGATCACCGACTCGGCGGCCGATTCAAAAGCGGCCATACGAGTGATCACCGACTCCGACCCTCCGCCGATGCCGAGGCCCAACTCTTCGGCGAGCGCCTGCGAGCCGTACCGCGAGTGGATCGAGCAGGCCGTCGCGCTGGGTCGCGACGCGATGGCGATCTGGCAGGACCTGGTGGACGACTACGGGTTCTCGCACAGCTACCAGAGCGTGGGGCGCTTCGTGAGGAAGCTGCGCGGGGAGCGGGTGCCGGAAGCCCATCCCGTCATCGAGACCGCCCCGGGCGAAGAGGGCCAGGTCGATTACGGCGGCGACGGTCCGATGGTGCGCCATCCCGAGACGGGCAAGTACCGCCGCATGCGGCTGTTCGTCTTCACGCTCGGATGCAGCCGCAAGAGTGTTCGGCTGCTGACCTTCCGATCGAGCTCCAAGATCTGGGCGCAGCTTCACGAGGAAACCTTCCGTCGCCTGGGCGGCGCCCCCCATATCGTGGTCCTCGACAACTTGAAAGAGGGCGTGATCCAGCCCGACGTCTACGAGCCGAAACTCAACCCCTTGTATCGCGATGTGCTGGCCCATTACGGCGCAACCGCACTCCCGTGTCGGGTACGGGACCCCAACCGCAAGGGCAAGGTGGAGCGAGCGGTCGATCACGCGCAGCGCAAGCTCAAGGGGCTTCGCTTCGAGAGCCCAAAGGACGCGCAAACCTATCTCGATCGTTGGGAAACGAACTGGGCCGACACTCGGATCCACGGCACGACAAAGCGGCAAGTAAGGCTGATGTTCGACGAGGAGAAGCCGCACCTGCTCGAACTCCCTGTCGAGCCGTTCCGTTACTACGAGCACGGCGAGCGCACGGTGCACCTCGACGGCGCTGTCGAGGTTGCCGGCGCTTACTACCACGTCCCGCCCGGCCGCATCGGTCAGCGCCTTCGCGTGCAATGGGATGAGCTGCACGTCCGCATCCTGTGCCCCAAGACTGGCGAGCTGTTGCGCGAGCACATCCGTCAGACGAAGGGTCGACATCGGATGAAGGACGAGGATCGGCCCCAGAAGACGCCCCACAGCACCGTTCGGCTGCTCTCGCGTGCTTGCAACGCCGGCGAGTCGATCGGAATCGTCTGCCAGGCGATCCATCACGCAGATGGCGAGTCGGGTGTGCGAAGGATCCTCGGGGTCCTGTCTTTGGTGAAGCGACACGGCGCATCCGCGGTGGAGCCGGCCTGTGCGATGGCGCTCGAGATGCAGGTCGCCACGTATCCGTTCGTGCGCCGGTACTTGGAACGCCAGCCTCCGCTGCCCATGACACTCAAACAGGTGGACCCGCTGATCCGCGAGCTCACCCAATACCGCGATCTGATCGATCGCCGCTTGGAAGGAGAAACCCATGAACATGACTGAACTCGACCACGCCCTACGCAAGCTCCGTTTGTCGGGAATCGCCGACACGCTGGAGGTTCGGCTCGTACAGGCGCAAAGCGAGAAGATGGTACCGATCGATCTCGTCGGCGCTCTCGTAAGCGACGAGATCGTTCGACGCCAGGATCGGTTGCTTGCGCGACGACTCCAAAAGGCGCGCTTTCGCGACCAGGACAAGACGCTCGACGGCTTCGACTTCGGGTTCAACCAGAAGCTCAACCGCAAACTCGTGTTCGAGTTGGCCACCGCCCGCTTCGTGAGCCAGTGCGAAGATGTGCTCCTGCTCGGCCCGCCTGGCACGGGCAAGAGCCATCTCGTGCAATCCATTGGACTTGCTGCCATCGCCCAGGGCCACCAAGTCTATTACCGCGAAGCCCACACGCTGATCGAAGAGTTGATGGACGCGACGCTCGATGAGCGGCGTAAGAAACACATGACCGATCTCCAGACCGTTCCACTGCTGATCATCGACGATCTCGGGATGCGCAAGCTCCCCCCGACCGCCGCCGAGGATCTGTTGGAGATCATCATGCGGCGCTACGAACGGGCCAGCACGATCCTCACTTCAAACCGGCCGATTGAGGACTGGGGGAAGATCCTGGGCGACACGGCCGCGGTCACGGCCATGCTCGATCGTCTTCTCCACCATGCCCACATCATCAAGTGCGGTCCGCAGAGTTGGCGGACGAGGGAGAAAACGGGCTTGCGCAGCAAGGACACTGAGAGATAATCGTCACCCCGTCCCCGACGGCTCCGTATGGCCGGTTTTGGGGTGATCATGTATGGCCGCTTTTGAGGTGATCACCGAGGGCGATAGCAATCTATCCTGGGTTAGCGATAGCAATCTAGAATGGGCGGCGCGATGTGCTCGAATTCAATTTCTGTCGCGAGAGGGTAGTTGCCCACCGCGAGCCCGCGCAAACGCCACCGGAATGGCCCCCCGAGCGCAGGGCTGCCTCCGCGAATCCGGCCCATGTGACCCTTGAAGCTTACGACATGCGTAGACGCAGGCGCGTCGCGCTTCAAGCTGGAGGCAGGCGATCTTCGATGCACTTTTCGCGATGACCGCGCTTCCGAACCTTCATCCAGCACCCGTGCACTTTCCGACCGCGCTCTCGGTGCTGGCTCTGCTAGTCCGATCTGGAACAGGCCGGGGATGGAATCGCCGCCTCCCCGTGGCCCGTCAAGCACGGCTTG
The DNA here is from genome assembly GCA_964494795.1 of uncultured Spirochaetales bacterium. Classification (GTDB taxonomy): domain Bacteria; phylum Myxococcota_A; class UBA9160; order UBA9160; family SMWR01; genus JACZVU01. The sequence goes on from CAZBSV010000108.1 coordinate 2,887, forward strand.
TCACATACTGGGCGCCGGCTTGCGGAGTAGCCATGGCGGTATATGTTCCCGAGGTCCGACGTGGATTCCACGGGTGTACGCGGAGTCTCAAGCAGTCGAGGGGTGTCAGCCGATAGTCGAGGGGTGTCAGCTGATAGTCGAGGGGTTTCAGCTGATAGGGCAGGAGGTCGATAATTGGGCCGGCTTGACGTTGGATCGACGCGGGAAAGCATGCGAATCCGAACTCTCATTTCGATTCTTTTGACCGTCGGCTGGCTGCTACCCGCTGGCGCATTCGCGTGCCCTCCACGTACCGCAGAGGCGGATGCCCATTCCCATGCCGCTCAGCACGACGCTCACGAGCACAGCCACGCTGCCAGCGACCGCGGAGCTGCGGCCCACGACCACGCGGCGATCCCGGAGCCCGGAGGGGGCCAACCGGGCGCGCCGACAGACGCGCCGACCTGCTGTCGAGACGACTCGAGCGCGCTGGCTGTTGTCGTATCGGTGCTGGACGCGAAGCCTCGCCCGAAGTCAATTTCGCTCGCGCTCTCGCCATCCCTTCCGGACGTGCAGCAGTCTGTTGCTCTGTCGAATCGAGCTTGGCTCCGGTTGCGTCAACCCGCGCCACTTCCATATGCGCGCACGCGCCGGCCGCTTCTGATCTGATCATCACCAGGTTCGACGCCCGAAGGGCGTTCCCCGGAAGTTCCGGGCTTTTCATGAACCTGGAGGTGCTATGCGACCGCTTCTCTGCGTTGCCGTCTCGGTAGCGCTGGCCCTCGGGGCCTCGGGCCCCGCGAGGCCCCAGACATCATCTGATCCTCTGACGGCCGCCGCCGCCATACGCGAGGCCCTGGCTGCGAACCGAGATCTCCAGGCCGCGCGCTTCTCGATCGACATCGCGCGCGGCGGATTGCAACAAGCCGGACGGCTCGAAAACCCCGAACTCGAACTCGGTTATGCGGACGACTTCGCGTTCAAGGCGGAAGGCGAGCGCGTCGGGATCGTGGGTTTCGCTCAGAGCTTCCCGATCACCGAGCGGCTCGCGCGCGAGAAGGGCGTTGCACGCAAGGACGTCGCGATCGCCGAGACCGAGGTTCGGGACTTCGTCCGAAACCTCGTCGCCGAGGTCCAGAGTGTCTTCTACTCGATCCGCTCGCTGGACGAACAGCTCGGCGTCAACCGCCAGCTTGTCGCGTCCATCCGCGAAGTCGAGAACGCGACGGCCCGCCGCGTCGAGGCCGCGGAAGCATCCCCGGCTGAGGTGAGTCTCTTGCGAATCGAGCGACTGCGCGTCGAGCAGAACGCGCAACGGCTGATCGGCGAGCGTGATGTCGCCACGGCGGCCCTGACGCGGCTGCTCGGGCGCAGCGCGCCGGACGGGCTAACGCCGGTTGGAGAACTCGATCCGGGGCCGCTGTTGCCAGCGCCGATTCCGATCGGAGCGAGCCACTCATTGGACCGGCCAGATCTCGAAGCGGCGAGCCAGGGGATCGAGCGCGCCGACGCCGACCGCGCTCTCGCGCGTAGCGAGGTTTGGCAGGACTGGACCGCGGGCTTGGGCTACGAGCACACGCGCGAAGTCTTCGACGCTCCGATCGGCGTCAAGCGGGATTCCGTCCTGACTCTCGGCGTCAGCGTTCCGCTTCCGCTCTGGAACCGCCAGCAAGGTCGCATCGCGGCTGCGGAGGCGGAGTTGCGCCGCTCGCAACGCTCGCGCGATGCCCTGGCGCTTCGCGTTGAAGAAGAGATTCGCGCGGCGGACGTGCGCGTTCGCACGCTTCGTTCGAGCGTCGATGCGTACGCCGAGGAGATCCTGCCGGAAGCGACCCGCTCGCAGCAGATCTTCGAGAGGGGTTATCTCCAGGGACTCGTCGGAATCGCGGAGCTCCTACAGGCACAACGCCAGTACAACGAAAGCCGCACCTTCTATTTCGAATTGTTAGGCGAATTGAGACAGGCCGCGATTGATCTCGAAGCTGCCAGCGCCACTAGCCCCTACTTGATTGACCTGTCGAACCCAGGAGGCCGTACGCGATGAGATTCTTCCTATACAGCATCGCGCTTGCTCTTTGCGCGGCGAGCCCCGGCCTCGCCCACGAAGGCGAGGATCACGCGGCTGCCCCGGGTACCGAGTCCGCGGCGGGCGCGCTCACCGGAGCGATCGAGATCTCCGAAGTCGCGCAACGAAACCTCGCCTTGACCGTCGTGGCGGCGCAGCTGCAGCCCGTCGAGACCACGCTTCGCGTGATCGGCGAGATCCAAGCGGACCCCGCGCGTTCGGGTATCGTCGCGAGCCGCATTCGCGGCCGCGTCTCGGCCGTCCTCGCGCAAGAGGGCGAGCGTGTCGAGAAGGGCAAGCGGATCGTCGAGGTCGAGAGCCTCCAGCTGGGCGATCCACCGCCGCGTGTTTCGTACGCCTCGCCGGTAACGGGCGTCGTGACGGACCGCCACGTCGTTGTGGGCGACGACGTGGATCCAAGGCGACACCTGTTCGAGGTGGCTGACCTCACACAGGTGCTGGCCGTCGGGCGCGTCTTCGAAGGCCAGATCGGCCAGGTCTCGATCGGTCAGAAAGTGCGGGTGCGCGTCCCGAGCTATCCGGAGGATGTCTTCGAGGGCGTGGTCGAGCGGCTCGGGGGCAAGCTTGAACCCGAGAGTCGCTCGCTCGCGGTCTACATCCGCGTTGCCAATCCCGGCGAGCGCCTGCGTCCCCACATGCGCGCCACGCTGAGCCTCATCACCGGGGGAGCCGACCTCGCGTTGGCGATTCCGAAGACCGCCGTTCTTGGAGAGGCAGGCAATTTCTTCGCGTTCGTCCAGGACGAGGAGCGCCCAGAGCGCTTCGAGCGCCGGCCGCTCGCGCTCGGCGTTTCGAACGATCGCTTCGTCGAAGTGATCGAAGGGGTCTCCCCGGGCGAGCGCATCGTCGCGGAGGGGAGCTACTCGCTTCAGTATCTGACGCCGGCCGCAGACGCGCAGAGCGAGACGACGGGCCCCGCGTCGACGGCTGACGACGAGGACCATACACATCCTGGTGACTCTTGTATCCCCGCGATCCTCTGGCCACTAGGGGCATTCGGCGCCCTGGCCGTGGCGGCGCTCAGCATTCGAATGCTGCGCGGACGCTCTCGGCCTGCGCGCGGGGCGCGCTAGCCGTGCTGAACCGCTTGATCGAATTTTCGCTTCGCAATCGCCTCTTCGTGGTCGCGACTTCACTACTGATCTTCGTCTACGGGATCGTGGTGATCCGCGATCTTCCAGTTGATGTCTTTCCAGATCTGAATCGCCCGCTCGTGAGCGTGCTGACCGAGGCACCTGGCCTGGCTCCCGAAGAGGTCGAGACCCTCGTCAGCTGGCCGCTCGAGACGGCCATGAACGGAGCGTCCGGCGTTTTGCGCGTGCGCTCGAACTCCGGGATCGGGCTCTCGATTCTGTTTGTCGAGTTCGACTGGGGGATGGACATCTATCGCGCGCGCCAGCTCGTGCAGGAGCGGCTGCAGTTGGCCGGTGAGAAGCTCCCCGATGGCATCGTGCCCGTCATGGGTCCGGTCTCCTCGATCATGGGAGAGATCCTACTCATCGGTGTGTCTAGCAAGGATGGCGCCACTCCGCCGATCGAGCTGCGCAGCATCGCGGACTGGGTAATCCGGCAGCGCTTGTTGACGATTCCAGGCGTCGCGCAGGTGATCCCGATCGGCGGAGGCGTGAAGCAATACCAAGTACTCGCGGATCCCGAGCGCATGGCCGGCTACGGGGTGAGCCTCGAGCAGGTTGCAGACGCGGCCGCCCGCTCCCAGACGAACACGCCCGGAGGATTCCTGAATGCTGCATCTCGGGAGGTGCTGGTACGCAACATCGCGCGCAGCGCCGACCTCGACGCGATGCGGTCGACCGTCGTCGCCTCGCGTAACGAGGTCCCCGTGCGACTCGCGGATGTCGCGGAACTGAAGATCGACCACAACGTCATGCGCGGCGACGCTGGCGTGGATGCTCAGCCTGCCGTCATCGTGTCGGTCCAGAAGCAGCCGGGCATCGACACGATTGCCCTCACCGAGAAGGTCAAACAGGCGCTCGCCGAGATCGAGCACGCTCTACCCGAAGGCGTGGAGTTGAATCTGCTCTTCCAGCAGGCGCGCTTCATCGATGCCGCGATCTCCAACGTGGAGGAGGCGATTCGCGACGGCGCGATCATGGTCGTGATCGTACTCTTCCTGTTCCTGCTCAACGTCCGGACGACGCTGATCACGCTCACCGCGATTCCGCTCTCGTTCGTCGCCACGGCGATCTTCTTCCGCTTCGCGGACATTTCGATCAACACCATGACGCTGGGCGGTCTGGCCGTCGCGATTGGTATGGTGGTGGACGACGCGATCGTGGACGTCGAGAACGCCTACCGGCGTCTGCGGGAAAACCGCCAGCTTCCGAACCCGCGTCCTGTGCTCCGCGTGATCGCCGACGCCTCGGCCGAGGTTCGCAACTCGATCCTGTTTGCAACGCTCCTGATCATTCTCGTGTTCGTTCCGCTGTTTGGACTCGCGGGCATCGAGGGGCGCCTCTTCGCACCCATCGGCGTGGCGACGATCGTGGCGATGGCGGCGTCGTTCATTGTCTCGCTCACGGTCATTCCGGCGCTCTGTTCTTACCTCCTCCCGCGCATGAAGCGGATGGACACAGAGGACGACGGCTGGGTGGTCCGCCACTTGAAGGATCTCGATCGGCGTTTCCTGCTCGGTCCGGCGCTCGCGCATCCGCACCTGGCGCTCGCGACCGCGGCAGTGCTCGTCGTCGCGTCCTTCTCGCTCTACCCGATGATGGGCAAGGAGTTCCTGCCCGAGTTCAACGAGGGAACCGCGACCATCAACGTGCTCGTCGCCCCGGGGACATCGCTCGATGAGTCGAACCGGATTGGAACGATCGCGGAGCGATTGCTGCTCGCCATCCCGGAGATCGAGCACACGGGCCGTCGGACGGGTCGCGCCGAGCTCGACGAGCACGCCGAGGGCGTCCACTACACGGAGATCGACGTCGATCTCCTGCCCTCCGAGCGATCGCGGAAGGAGATTCTCGAGCATATCCGCGAGAAGCTCTCGGAGATCCCGGGGATCGCGCTCAACGTCGGCCAGCCGATCTCCCACCGGCTCGACCACGTGCTTTCGGGCGTTCGCGCGCAGGTGGCTGTGAAACTATTCGGTGACGACCTCGGCCTGCTGCGCGTCAAGGCTGCCGAAATCCAGGCGGCGCTCGGGCGCGTGCCCGGCGTCGTCGATCTCCAGACAGAGAAGCAGGTTCTCATTCCGCAGGTGCGCATCGCGCTCGACCGCGAGCGCGCCCAGCTCTACGGCGCTCAGGTCGGCGATCTGGCCGAGCTACTGGAGACGGCGCTCAACGGCCGTGTCGTCGGCCAGGTGCTGGACGGACAGCGAACCTACGATATTTACGTCTGGTACGACGAGCCCTTCCGCGGCGACGTCGGAGCCATCGGTGAGATGCTGGTGGACACGCCATCCGGGGAGAAGGTGCCGCTGGCGCTGCTCGCGGACGTTCTCGAAGCCAAGGGTCCCAACATCATCAACCGCGAGAACGTGCGCCGGCGGATCGTTGTGTCGGCCAATGTCTCGGGACGCGATCTGGGCTCCACGGTGGCGGACATGCAAACGGCCGTCGCCAGCGTCGATCTACCGCAGGGCTACTCGGTGAGCTTCCAAGGGCAATTCCAGAGCCAGCAGGAGGCGACGCGGCTGATCGCGCTTCTGAGCCTCTTCACGTTGGCAACCATGTTCCTGCTGCTGTATTCGCACTTTCGCAGCGCCATGATCGTGGGCCAGATCTTGCTGAACATCCCGCTCGCGTTCATCGGCGGGCTCACACTGACATACGTGATGGTCGGGACGGTGTCGATTGCGACGCTCGTCGGTCTCATCACCCTGGCCGGAATCGCCTCGCGCAACACGATCATGATGATCTCCCACTACCTTCACCTGATGGAGCACGAGGGAGAGCGCTTCGACCGACAGATGATCGTGCGCGGATCGCTCGAGCGGTTGGTGCCGGTGACGATGACCGCGCTGGTGGCTGGCCTCGCGCTGATTCCGCTGGTGCTTTCCGCGGGCGAGCCAGGCAAGGAGATCCTATACCCGGTGGCCGTCGTGATCCTCGGGGGTCTACTCAGCTCGACGCTCCTCGACATGGCCGTTACGCCAGCGGTCTTCTTCAAGTTCGGGAGACGCGCCGCGGAGTACTACCTGGCTCGCGAGCGCCTGGACCCGCTCGATGCGATTCCCCTGTCCGAGGCAAGCATCGTTCCGTCTGAGTCGCCGAGGTAGGTCACCTCGGCGTATCGACTCGACCCAAGTAAGGAGAATCAAGATGTCGAAGGCAATGCTAGTCGGTGCTCTCGTGGCATGCGTCGCATCGGTGTTATCGCTCGCGTGCAGCGCGGATTCCGAACATGCAGACGAGGCGCACGGCGTCGATCAAGGGGAACACTCCGGAGCGCACGAAGGCCACGGAGTTTCCATCCCGCAGGCGGGGAGTTTGGCGGAGGCCTGGACAGCGCTGATGGCGGCGCGAGACGCTATCGCGGGCGATGTCGAGAACGACACATTCGGCGACGTCCACGCCAAGGCGGAGTCGCTTCCTGGATTGGTCGCCGCCTTGCTGGAACAATCGAGAGACCTCGAACCGGCCAAGCGAGCGCGCGTCGAAGGGGCGGCCAAGCAGGTGGGGCGAGTTGCAGACGCGCTTCACGTGGCAGCGGATCGCGGCGCTGCCGGCCGGACGCGCAAGGAACTCACCCGGCTCAGCGACCTGCTCGAGTTGATCCGTGCCCAGTACCCGGTCGGCGCTCTGGACGCAGGTACGCACGCTCACGGAGACCACACGGCTGCAGCCGGGAGCGCCCACGGAGCGGCGGCGCATTTGGAGCGGCCGGCGGGCGTCGTGGACGCGCCACCGCAGGTAACCGTGCGTATCCGGGCGTTCGACCAGCTTCGCTTCGAGCCGCAGCGCATCGAAGTGCAAGCCGGGATCCCGACTCGCATCGAGCTCGAGAACATTGGGGCCGCCGAGCATTCGCTGGTCGTGAGGACGCCAGACGGAGAACGGGACTGGGTGCATCTTCACGTTCTGCCGGGAGCCAGCGACGCCGCCACCTATCAGTTCGATGAGCCTGGAACCTACCCGGTGCTCTGCACGATTCCGGGCCACACGGAAGGTGGGATGAATGGCGAACTCGTAGTGCTCGCGGACCCCAGCCGCGCGCCTTCGCATCCGTGACGACGCGCATCCAGCGCCAGCACGGGTCTTGTGCCTGGGTCACGCTTGAAGCGCCGCCGTTCGGCGAGCTACAACGCCGGGATGCACGACATTCCCAAGTGGATGGCGAAGCTGAACGGAAACTGGGCGACGCTGAGCCGAGCCGACGCGGAGCGACTGGACGTTAAAGATGGCTGGACGTTAAAGATGGCTAGACGTTAAAGATGGCTAGACGTTAAAGATGACTGGACGTGAACGATGCTTTGACGCTACGCGTCGTCTCGCGTGCGGGACAGTTTCGCGGGCATGCCGGTGTTCAATGGACACCCTGTCGCGTCGAAGCGCAGGAGCCGCAAGCGTGAAACAAATCGAAGCGAATGAGAGACAAGCGTGACGCGGCGAGCGGTCATCGCGATGATGGAGCACGAGACGAATACCTTCTCGCCGGTTCCGACGCCGCTGCGTCGCTTCGGAAGCCCCGAGGTGCCGCGCGGGCCGGAGGTCTATCGCCTCTACAAGGGCACCGGCACCGGCATCGGGGGTTTGCTCGACGTGGCGGATGCCGCGGGGATGGAAGTCGTCACGCCGATCGCGGGCAATGCGGCTCCGAGCGGACCCGTCGAGGTGAGCGCCTATGCGGTGATGTGCGACGCGATCTGCGAAGCGATCGCCCGGGGCTGCGACGTGTGTTTTCTCGACCTGCACGGCGCGATGGTCACCGAGACGACCGATGACGCTGAGGGCGCGCTGCTCGCGCGCATCCGCGCGCTCGCTCCCGAACTGCCGATCGGCGTCAGTCTGGATCTGCACGCGAATCTCAGCGACGACATCGTCAACCACTGCACGGCCCTGGTCGGCTACAAGACCTACCCCCACATCGACATGTACGAGGCCGGCCAGCACGCGGGACGCATCCTGGTGTCTGCCCTCGACGGCTCGGTTCGGCCCGTGATGGCCTGGGGGAATCGCCCGCTGCTCGCGCAGACGCTGCGCATGGGTCACGAAGATCATCCGATGGGCCCGCTGATCGAATTGGCGCGCAAGCAGGAGGGCGCGGGCCTGCTCGCGGCATCGGTGTTCGGTGGCTTTCCGCTGGCCGACGTTTGGAACGCGGGCCTTTCCGTTGTGACCGTCGCCGACGGCAACCAGGCGCTCGCGGATTCAGCGTGCGAGCGGTTGCTCGACGCAGCCTGGAGCGAGCGGGAGGAGTTCGTCTTTCACTCGGAGCCGCTGTCCGAAACGATCGCGCGCGCCAAGGCGTTGGACCGCGGCCCGATCCTGCTGCTCGACCACGCCGACAACTCGGCTTCCGGCGGCACGCAGGACACGGTGGCCGTGTTGAAGGAGGTGATCCGACAGCGACTCGAAGACGTCGCGATGTTCGGCATCTGCGATCCGGCAGCCGTCGAAGAGATGGCGCGCGCGGGAGTCGGCAATCGCGTCGCGCTGCGGCTCGGCGGCAAGCTAGACATGCCGAGCATCGGCTTGCGCGGTGAGCCGCTCGAGATTGCGGGCCGGGTGCGCGCGTTGACGGACGGGGATTTCGTCGTCACCGCCGCGATGGGACGCGGAACGATCGAGTCGATGGGAAAGACCGCCGTGCTCGATACCGGGGCCGTGCAGATCGTCGTCTGCTCGCGCAATTCGGAACCGTTCGATCTCGGCTGTTTTCGCAGCGTCGGCATCGAGCCAACCGAGAAGCGCTATCTGATCCTGAAGTCGCGGATCCACTATCGCGCGGGTTTTCGCGCGATCGCGCGGCACGAGCTTGCGTGCGATGGCGTGGGCGTGACGAGCAGCGACAACCGCTTGTTCGATTTCAAGAAGGTGCGACGGCCGATCTTTCCGCTCGATCCCGGCGCGCGCGCCTGACGTCGCTCACCAGAGCGGCTGACCGGGCAGCAGCGGCGGCATCGGGCATCCGATGCTATCCGCGATTGCGCGCACGAGTTCTCCCTCGGCCTGGCTGATTTCGCGGTCGGCCGAGATGCAGGCCGCGCAGGCCGTCAAGATTTGCTGGCGCGCGCTCGGATCGGCTTCGGCGAGTCGATCGAGCGCGCGGTCGAGCTCTCGCAGCCCCGCGCGTTCCCGCGGCAGCAAGGCGATCTCGATTCCCGCGAGCTGCGCCGCGCCCGCGCCGAACGCCTTGTTGATCCGGTCGTCGAATGGGCTGCCCGCGTGGGCCAAGATCGAGAGCACGACCGAGCACGGCTCGGAGAGTTTGCGTTGTGAAGTGTGGCGAAGGCGCGGTGCCTTCACGCGCTCGAAATGTGGCTTCAGGTGGCGGAAGATCATGCGCTGCAGCGCCCACTCGAAGAGCTCGATCTTTTCGTCTGCGACCACGAGCGCGCGCAGATTGGTCTTGAATTCCTGGTATTGGTCGGGTGACAGCGCGCGGAGCGAGGGGAGGGCGAGGTCGATCAGCGGCAGCCGGTAACGCGCTTCGAGGTGCTCGATTTCGGGTAGCAGGCGCCGCGTCACGCGCTCGATCTCCGGTTCTCCGAAGCGCGCGAGCTGCTCGAGTTGACGCCCGCGCGACTCGGAGTTGGGGTTGATGAGAAGCGCGTAGATAACGGCGCGCGCCCCGTAGGGTTCGCGGGCCGCATCCGCGACCGCCGCGGGCAGGCTCTTCACCAGCGCGGTCGCGTAGCGGATGTGTTCGACGCTGGGCTGCCCCACCTGCGCGATTGCGCTGCGCGGCGCGGCAATAGCCGCCGCCGAGGGATCCGGCTCGGATCCGCCGCCCACGAGGCTGGCGGCCGCGAATGCCGCGGTGGGCATGGCTCCGGCCTGCGCGTGCCGGGTGCCACCCCGCCAATTCGGATCGAGCCGGCGAATGCGTTCGGCAAGCGGCGGGTGGGTGGCGAAGATCATCTGGAGCCCGCCGCGCAATCCCTGACTGAAGAACAAGTGACTCGCCTCGGGGGCGTTTGGGCTCGCGAGAATCGAACCGTCAACATATCCGCCGATTTTCTTGAGCGCGCCGGCGATTCCACCCGGGTTGCGGGTGAATTGAACCGCCGACGCATCCGCGAGGAATTCGCGTTGCCGACTCACGGAAGCCTTGATCAGGTTGCCGAAGAAGGTTCCGAGAAAGCCGATCGCCATCAGTCCCAGACCCGCCACCACGATCGCGCCGCCAGCTTTGTCCCGGTTTCCGCTCTTGCGGCCGGACCCCGAGTAGTGCGAAGTGCGCAGTACGTAGTGGCCGATGATTCCGATCACGAGGATCCCGTGGACCACTCCCATCAAACGAATATTCAGCCCCATGTCACCGCTGAGGATATGGCTGAACTCGTGTGCGATGACGCCCTGTAGCTCGTCGCGACTCAGCTGTTCGACGCAGCCCTGCGTGACGCCGATGACCGCATCGCCCGGCACAAAACCCGCCGCAAATGCGTTGATGCCCGCCTCGTTTCTCAACAGGTAAACCGGCGGAGTTGGGATGCCCGAGGCGATCGCCATCTCCTCTACGACGTTGAGCAGTCTGCGCTCGCCGGGGTCCCCGGTACCCGGCGGGATCCGCGCGCCCCCGAGCGCTTCGGCTACCGCCGCGCCGCCGCTTCTCAGCTGGGCGATCTTGTAGAGGCTGCCTCCCCCCACCACGAGAAATGTCGCGATGACGACTCCGACGAAGAGGTCCGGCTGCCACCAGCTGGACGACATCACCAAATCGCCCGTATTTGCATCGAGTCGCTCGAATCCCGCGATGAACACGGCGAGCAGGTAGAGCGTGCCCGTGATTGCGACGACCGCGAGGCAGAAGAGAAGAACCAGGCGTTTGGTGCTGCGGCGCGCTGTCTCCTGGTTGGCGAAAAAATCGGTCGACATGGATCAGGTCAGGAGAAAGAGACCTTCGGCGGCTCCGCGATGGTCGCGCTCTCGAACTCGAGCAGCGAAGCGTCGAGCGAGTGACCGAAGAGGCCCGCGAAGACCAGCGGCGGGAAACTCTGCCGGTAGGTGTTGTAGGCGGTGATCGCGTCGTTGAAGGCCTGCCGGGCAAAAGACACCTTGTTCTCCGTCGAAGTGAGTTCCTCGGTGAGCTGCTTCATGTTCTCGCTGGCCTTGAGATCCGGGTAGGCTTCCGCGAGCGCGAGAAGTCGACTCAAGGCACCGCCCAGCACGCCCTCCGCGCTCGCAAGGTTCTTGATCGCATTCGGATCGCCTGGATTGCTGGCGGCCCTTTGCAATCCCGCGAGCGCCTGATTGCGGGCCTGGATCACGGCCTCGAGCGTCTGGCGCTCGTGGGACATGTAGCCCTTGACGGTTTCGACCAGATTGGGGATCAGGTCGTAGCGGCGCTTGAGCTGGACTTCGATCTGCGCAAACCCGTTCTGGTAGCGATTCTTGAGTGCGACGAGCTTGTTGTAGATACCCATTATTGTGATGCCAAGAACCAGGACGATCGCAGCGATCACGATCAGTGTCATGTGGTTTTCTCCTCGTTCGACGTGTTCGATCGCGCCCAGATGGGGCCGGGCCTACTGCGTTCGCGTGGGGAGGCAGGCACGAGCGCGCGAGCGCAACGTCGCTCCTCGCCCGCTCGTTTGCGGCAGGCTAGCAGAAGGCATTCGGATCGTGGAAATCGATCGCGGGTGAAGCCGAATCTGGAGCCGGCGGGTAAAGCCGAATCTGGAGCCGACGGGTGAAGGCAAATCTGGAGCCGGCGGGGAACGCCAATCTGGTATCGGCGGGGAAGGCGAATTTGGGGTCGGCGGTAAAGGCGAATCCAGGGCCCGGCGACGGGCCGATCGTTCAGGCGGAGCGCTCGCTGCGCTGCGACGACGGCTGGTTCTTCTGCGAATTCTGCAGAATCGAGGCGAGTTCGTTCAGGTCGTCCCCGAGGCCTTGGTGGGCGGAGTCCGATTTTCGGAGTTTGTTGCGCATCCGATAGTTGCCGTCCTTCATCGACTGCACCTGTCGGCGCAGCGCGACGGTCGGCCCGAGCAGCGTGTGGGTGTAGGCGACGCAGAAACCCAGCATGCTCAGCACGAAGCCGCCGAGGATGGCCGCGCCGACGATGCTGAAGTCCTGGGTCTGCCGGAGAATCTGATCCTGGTACGACTCGGGTACGCTGGCCATCACCATCGAATACAGTTCTGCGTAGGCGGAGTGCGTGTGCCAGGCAAACATCGACATGAAGGCGGCCGTGATCAGCAGGAGATAGAGCGGGAGCCTGAGCTGCGTTCCGTACTGTAGAAATCGGAACGCGCGCCTCGAGTCGAATCCGAACAGCGATCGCAAGAATTTGGCTGCCACGGGCTGCGGCCCTCCTGTCTGCTTCTGATCGGTTCGCGAAGCGCGCAGCTTGAGATCCTCGAGTCATCGGTTTCGCCGCGCGATCGCGCGGAATTGCGCGCCTATCGGAGTTCTGTAGGAATCCTGGATTCGCTGGAGCCTTGCACGCGCGATCGGGAATCGATCCAGTTCCGGTAGCCGCTCGGCGCAAAAAAGACCAGCCACTTCATCGCGATCGCGGCGAGCTCGCACACCGAAACCGCAGCGTCGGTGGCGGGCGATCAGGCTTTGGCGAGTCGGCGGAAGACGTCATCGGGACTCGTCGACGTCGATTGAGCCGCAGCGATCGGGGCATCCGCGAGATCGCGCATCGCCGCCGTGCAAACGCTCGCGCTGTTGCTCACCCCGCGCATTTCGAGTTCAGCGGGCATCAGCTTTTCGAACACGACGCGCAGTTCATCGAGCGCGAGGCTCTTCGGGTCCAGGCCCGCCGCTTTCACCGCGATTCGAAGCGTGCCGCGCGCCTCGAGTTCGCTGAAGCCGGTGTGCCGCTCCAGTTTCTGTGCGGCAACGTCGAACAGGGACAATTCCATGCCTCAAGCCTCCGCGACATTTGCGCGAGGATCGACGCGCTCGATCCATCGCCGGTAGAAGCGCGGTGGAAAGAAGGCGAGCCAGATGACTGCTACACCGACGGAATCGAGTGCGCTGAACGCGCGATCCATTGCGCTCGACCACATCTGGTTGATCTCGGTGTCGATGGTCTGGTATGCGAGCGCCCAGTAATAGGCCGTCCAGACGACACCCAGCGTGCCCCAGAGCAAGAAGCGGTTGCAGGCCAGCGGTTCACACAGCCCAAGCTGCACTTGCCTTCTCAATTTTGCGTAGGTGTTGAAGCCCTCGATGCCGATCCAGATCATCGGCGCGAGTGTGGCCGCCCAATCCAGCCACCAGCATGGGTTGTGGAGCGGCTGCATGCCCTCCCAATCTCCCACCGCGATGGAGCCCGCGACGCCTGCAAAGATGCAGATGGCGATCGCGACGACTAAATATCGAGCCCAGCGGACTTGGTTGCGAAACACGCTGAAGACGAAATACGAAAAGCAGATCGTTCCCGCGTGATCCAATACCCGTGCGGCAAAGAACAGTGGCTGGGTCAGAAGCTGGCTCGACGTCACGATCGGAATCTGCCAGCCCGCGTAGGAGATTGCCCAGAGCAACAGGCTGAGGCCGAGTAGAAACTCTGGCGACTTCTGGGATCGCCAACTCAGGCGAATCAGGCGCACGCTTGCAATGAGGTAGATCAGGCCCGCGGCCAGACCGCCGATAAACGCGCCCTCCTGCATGCTTCGCGGCCCTCCTTCGCGGCTCGTCGAGCGTATCGGGGCGGTTGCGGAAGCACTTGAGATCGCCTGGGCTTGGCAAGGCGACTGCTCATCGACGGATCTCAGGGCCCTGCATGCGCAAGCGACGCGATTTCGCGCCACCGATCATCACGGTGTCACCACTCTGATCGACTGAACAATGGCGTGTCGCCGTCATGTGACACGGATCATCCGTCCCGCTGAAGCGTTCTCGATTCCGGCGCGGGTGGAATGCTTCAGCTGGGCCGCAACGGATCCCTAGATCTGTTTCTTGAGGCCGAACCGTTCGCGGGCCGCCTCGGGGCCCAGCACGCGGGCGCCGAGGGTCTCGATGATCCGCACGGCCTTCTCGACGAGCTGGCCGTTGCTCGCGAACACGCCGCGTTCGAGATACAGGTTGTCCTCGAGCCCGACGCGCACGTGCCCGCCGAGCAGCATCGCCTGGGCGACCATCGGAAATTGCATTCGCGCGATACCGAACGCCGACCAGTTCGCCGCTTCCGGCAACATCTCGCGCATGGCGAGCAGCGTCGACGCGTTGGCTTCCGCGCCCCAGGGAATGCCGAGGCACAGTTGGAAGAGCGGGGGCTCGTCAATGATCCCCTCCTTGATCAACTGTTTGGCGAGCCAGATGTGTCCGAGCTCGAACGCTTCGATCTCGGGCTTCACCCCACAGCCCTTGATGCGCTCGGCCATCACCCGCAAGTGATCGATGGTATTGAGCGCGAGCGTCGAGCCGAAGTTCATCGACCCGCAGTCGAGGCTGCAGATCTCCGGGCGCAGTTCTTCGACGTGGAGCACGCGCTCCTCGGGCCGCGCGTAGTCGGAACCCGGAGCGGCCACGGAGGGGTCCTCTTCGCCGGGGATGTAGTCTCCGCCCATGCCCGTCGTGAGGTTGATCACCACGTCGGTGTCGCTCGCGCGGATGCGCTCCACGACTTCCCGAAACAGGGCTCGATCGCGATTGCCCTTTCCCGTCTCGACATCGCGCACGTGAATGTGGGCGATCGCGGCGCCGGCCTTTGCGGCTTCGATCGCGGCGTTGGCGATCTCCTCGGGCGTCACGGGAATCGCGGGGTGCACGCCTAGCGTCTCGCCGGCACCGGTGACCGCGCAAGTGATGATCACTTCGTCGTTCATCTGTTTTCCTCGCAGCGATCCTGTGTTCCAAGGTCGATCACCCGCTGAGAAATCCGTCCAGCGGATCCGGCGCGGCTGCAGGCGCCATTCTGACGGCTGGATTCGGATCGATCAATACCGAACCCGAGGAACGCCCAAGGCGACGGCTGGAGTACGGCCCGCTCGATCGCAAAGCGGGAGCCTCACCCCGACTGGCTTGACACCGCCCATCTCGAGAAACATGATGGGGTTCCCTCACCCTTCTCAATGCGCCTTGCCGGTTGTTGGACGCGGAGCCGATCGCAACGGAGGCGAAGGACTGACGATGGGCAACGGCGAGGCCACCGACTACGCGATTCGCGATCGCGCCGCCTGGATCGCTTTGAACCGGCCCGAAACTCGCAATGCGCTTTCGACGCAGCTGCTCGCGGAACTCGCGGGTCATCTCGACGCCGCGATGATCGATCCAGCCGTGCGCGTCGTCGTGATCACGGGGCGCGGAAGTGCCTTTTGCGCCGGCGCGGATCTCAAGAGCCGCGGAGAGGGCATCGCCGCTGGCGTCGGCGAAAACGCGTTCGTCGGGATCCTGAAGCGGATGCGAGAAGGGCCGAAGCCGGTGATCTGCGCCGTCAACGGTCACGCGTTCGGGGGAGGCGTGGGTCTGGTCGCTGCGGCCGATATTGCGATCGCGGTTCGCGGCGCGAGATTTGCGTTCAGCGAGGTACGCCTTGGCGTGATTCCCGCGATCATCTCGGTTGTCGTACTGCCCAAGCTCGGCGAGCATCATGCGATGCGCCTGTTCCTGACGGGTGAGCAATTTACGGCTGCGGAAGCGCTGGAGTACGGGCTTCTCCACCGCGTCGTCGAGGAGCGCGAACTCGAGAGCGCCGTGCAGGCGGAGATCGATGCGATCGCGAAAGGGGCGCCGAACGCGGTTTCTGCCGCGAAGCGCCTGGTTCGTGAGATTCCGCGGCTTGCGGCCGATGACGCCTACGCGCACGCCGCGCAGACGATCGCGAAGCTCTTCGCTTCCGCCGAAGCCGCCGAGGGTCTCGCGGCGTTTGCGCAGAAGAGGCCGCCGAGTTGGGTCGAATCCGACGACGAGAGCTGATCGAATCGTACGGCGAGACCGGATCGATTCGTACGGCGAGACCTGATCGATTCGTACGGCGAGACCGGATCGAATCGAACGGCGAGACCGGATCGAACCCGACGGCGAGATCGGATCGGCATACGCCTGGTTGCCCGGCGGATCGCGCGGGAGCCTACCAGCCGGTGTATACGTCGAGTCCGCGCTTCTTGATCTGACCGCCGATGATCGCGCGCTGGATCTCCGACGTGCCCTCCCAGATGCGATCGACGCGCAGATCCCGATACAGGCGCTCCACCGGGTTTTCGCACATGTAACCGCGGCCGCCGAGGATTTGCAGCGCGCGGTCGACCACGCGCCCGGCCATCTCCGAACAGAAGAGCTTGAGCGCGCTTACGTGCGCGTGGACGCGCTTCGGGTCGACGCCCGGGGTGATCTCCGCCGCCACGCGGTAGAGCAGGGATTTTCCGGCCATGATCTCGGTCGCCATGTCCGCGATGGCAAACTCGATCGCCTGGAAGTCGCGGATCGGCCGGTCGAACTGGATGCGATTGGCCGCGTAGTCGTTCGCGACCTCTGCGGCGCGGGTTGCCGCACCCACGCAGTGTGCGGCGATCTGCAGTCGCGCCTCGACGAACCAATCCTTCGTGAGCGCGAATCCCTGTCCGATTTCTCCGAGTCGAGCGGATGCGGGGATCCGCACGTTCTCGAGCGCGACTTCGGCGTGGTCGAAGATGTAGGTGTGCATGAAGTGCGGCGAGCGGATGTGGCGCACACCCGGCGTCTCTTTGTCGACGAGAAAGAGGGTCGGCTTGTCGGGGTCCGCGTCGACGTGCGCGTGCACGATGATGTAATCGCAGGCGTTGTAGGATGTGACGAACCACTTCTCGCCGTTGAGCACGTAGCTCCCAGCGTCGCTGATGGCCTCGGTGCGCACGCGGCGCGGATCGGATCCCGCGTCGGGTTCAGTGATCGCGAAACAGCCGCGCCGCTGTCCCCGGCAGCTCGGCCGCAGGTACTGCTCCTTCTGTGCCTCGGTCGCAAAGCGCAGTGAAATCGCCGGCTGCCACATCACGGCCCAGAGTCCGCAGGTCGCGCGCCCGAGTTGCTCGTTGATCAGCATCTGCTCGAAGATCGAGTAGCCCTGGCCGCCGTCTTCGACGCTGTGATTGATCCCCGCAAAACCCCAATCGCAAACCGCTTTGCGCAGCGCGGGCCGACTCGATTCGGGCAGGCCGCGGTTCTCCTCGACCTCGAGTTCGTGCGGTTGCAGCAACTGCTCGCAGAACTCTCGCGCTTTGGCGCTGAGTTTCTGGTGTTTGGGGGAAAGCGTGATGTCCATTCTGGGGAAGCCTCCGAGGGGATCAGCTGGCGCGGCGCGCGACCACGAGGGCATCTACCGCCACGCAGCCGTCCGCGGACACAATCACGGGATTCACGTCGAGTTGCTCGATGGCGTCGCCGAGATCATCCGCGAGTACCGAGAGGCGCGCAATCGCGCCGCACAGAGCAGCTACATCGGCTGGCGGTTTTCCGCGCAAGCCGTCGAGCAATCGGCGCGCCTTGAGCTTTCCGAGCAGGCGCTCGGCAGCCTTTTCGTCGATCGGCGCGAGCGCGACCGCGCTGTCGGCGAGCAGCTCGATCAGCACGCCCCCCGCCGCGACCATTACGTAGCTTCCGAACTGTGGATCGCGAATCGCTCCGAGCGCGATCTCGACACCTTCTGGCACTCTGCGCGAAACACTCACCCGCGCGCCGAGCCGTCGCTCGAGGTCGTCGTAGGCGAGCGTCAACGCTTCGGGGTCGGCCAGATCGAGCACGACGCCGCGCACTTCGCTCTTGTGTTCGATGCCGGGCTCCGCGGTCTTGAGCACGACCGGGTAACCGATCTCCGCGGCGGCATCGAGCGCCTCGGCGCGCGACGCGGCTCGAACCGCGCGCGCGACGGGAATCCCGTATTCGGCGAGCAGCGCAAGGCTCTCCACCTCGTCCAGCGGTCGCGGATCGGACAGCCGCTCGCGCCAACGCCGGCCTACATCGGCGTTGGGTCGGGTTGGTGGCGCGGACTGTTGGCGCGCGACGAAATCGCGGTAGTCGAACAGGTGCCGAAAGGCCTGCAGCGCCTCGCGCGTGCCGTCGAGCACGGGTACACCCGATTCCGTCAGCTCGAGCGCGATCTGCCGGTGATCGACCAGTGAATAGTTGGTCGCGAACGCGAGGGGTATCGTGGCTCGCGCGCCGACCGTGCGCGCCACCTGCATCAGATTCTGGTGGTGGTAGTGGCCACTGCGGATGTCGGAAACCAGCAGCGCGGCCGCCGTGTCGGGGTCCGCCATCAGCGCTTCGAGGCAGTGCTGGAACGTGTTGACGGCGTCGTGCCCGGTCCCCCAGGCGTCGAGTGGATTGACGGGTTCGAGTCCCGGCTCGAGGTGCTCGCGGAGTTTCTTCCGGGTTCGATCGCCGATTTGGGCGAGCGGAACTCCGATATCCGCCGCGAGGTCGATCAGCAGCTCGCATTCGCCACCCGAGTCGTGGATGCTCGCGAGCCCACCCGGGCGCGGTCGCGCGGGGTGCGAAAACAGCAGCAGCGTCGCGGCGAGTTCGTCGAGCGTGTCGACCCGCAGCACCCCGTAGCGGTCGAACAGCGCGCGATAGGCGGCGTCTTCACCCGCGAGTGCGCCGGTGTGGGTGCGCGCCATCGCGGCGGCGCCCGGCGTGCGCCCCGTCTTGAGCACCACCACCGGAATCTCGCGCCGTGCGGCTTCCGCGAGCGCGGCCTCGAAGCCCTCTGGATCGCGCACGGACTCGAGGAACATGCCGACCACGCCGGTCGACTCGCGCCGCAGCGCCCACTGGAGGTAGTCGCTCGAGCGCGTCACGAACTCGCCGCCGCTCGACACGCAGAGATTGAATTTCAGGCGCCGGTCGTTGAACGGCAGCGCGCCGTAGACCGATCCCGATTGGGCGATCCAGGTGATGGGCCCGACTCGCGTGCCCGGGTTGCACGGAAACGCGGCCACCCGCAGGCCGATTTCCGGATTGATGAAGCCCATGCAGTTGCCGCCACAGATCGCGACACCCGCCTCGCGCGCGATCGCGGCGATTCGCTTCGAGAGTGTGGGCTCGCGGTCGCCTTCGAGGTGACAACTCGCAAAGATCGTCGCAGCGCGCGCGCCGTGTCGAATCGACTGCACGAGCGCGTCTTCGATCTTCTCGCTCGCGACGCACAGCACGATGTGGTCGACGGCCTCCGGGAGTTCGCCGATCGAGGGAAAGCACGCGAGCCCCTCGACGTCGCTGTAGCGGGGATTGATCGGATACAGGGCGCCGTTGAAACCGCCGGCCACCGCGGCTCGCACCATGTCGTTTCCCGGCGTGTCGGGTCGCTGCGACGCGCCGAGAAATGCGATCGAGCGTGGGGCGAGCAGGGGATCCAGCGCATGGGCGGCGGCGGAAACCGGGTGCTTCGCAGGTGCGGACTCGCTCATGTTGCGCCTCGAGAGCTCTCTGCGGGGTCGTCGTCGACGGCGAGTAGCCGATCGCGACGCGGCATCCGGAGCCGACAAGGACGGCAGGGTACCAACCCCGCGCCGCCCTGCTAGGCGCGATTTGCGATCATCGCGCCTGTCCAGCCGCACTTCTCGGCTGCCGTCTAGCCTTGCTTCTCGACGCCCGTCCAGCCGCTCTTCTCGGCGGCTGCCGATGTATCGACGGCCGGGGCTCGCTATAAACACGCGACCCGATCGCTGCCGGCGGCCGAGCCGGGCACGCGCAGGCCGTGACCCGATCGCGATGGAAATGGAAAATGGAGGTGGGCGAGGTGAACGCAGGCGACGCGAAGCAGCGAGATCTGGCCGCATTGCTGCACCCGGCGACGAACCTCGCGCTCCACAAGGAGCGCGGTCCGCTGATGATCGAGCGCGGCAAGGGCATCTACGTCTACGACAGCGACGGCAAGGAGTACATCGAGGGCCTGGCGGGCCTCTGGTGCACGGCACTCGGTTACGGGGTCGAGGAGCTTGCGGAAGTCGCCGCTGAACAGATGCGCAAGCTCTCGTTCGGGCATCTCTTCGGCGGCAAGACCCACGAACCGGCGATCGAGCTCGCGGAGCGCCTCGTGCAGATGGTGCCGATCGAAAACGCGCGCATCTTCTTCGGAAACTCCGGATCCGAGGCGAACGACAGCCAGGTGAAGTTCGTCTGGTATTACAACAACGCAATCGGTCGACCTGAACGCAAGAAAATCATCAGTCGCCGACGCGCGTATCACGGTGTGACGGTCGCGAGTGCAAGCCTGACGGGCCTGCCCGCGAATCACCGCGATTTCGATCTTCCGATCGCAAACATCCTCCACACGGACTGCCCCCACCACTACCGCGACGCGCAGCCCGGCGAGAGCGAGGAGGAGTTTGCGTCGCGGCTCGCCGCCAATCTCGAAAAGATGATCGTCGACGAGGGACCGGACAGCGTCGCCGCGTTCATCGCCGAGCCCGTGATGGGTGCGGGTGGCGTCGTGGTTCCGCCCCGGACCTACTTCGAGAAGATCCAGGCCGTGCTGCAGAAGTACGACATCCTGTTCATCGACGACGAGGTGATCTGCGGCTTCGGGCGAACCGGCAACGCGTTCGGTGCGCAGACCTACGGCTTTCAACCCGATACGATGTCGCTCGCGAAGGCGCTCTCGTCCGCCTACCTGCCAATCAGCGCCGTGGTGATTCCCGATTTCATCTACGAGCCGATGGTCGAGTCGAGCCGCAAGATCGGCATTTTCGGACACGGCTTCACGTACAGCGGTCACCCCGTGGCCGCTGCGGTGGCCGTTCGCACGCTGGAGATCTACGAAGAGCGCCAGATCTTTTCGCACGTGGCCAAGGTCGCCGAGCACTTCCAGGCGCGGCTTGCGGCGCTATCCGATCACGCGCTCGTCGGAGAGGCGCGCGGCGTCGGGTTGATCGGAGGCTGCGAGCTGGTCGCGAACCGCGGCACCCGCAGGGCCTTCGCGACGCCCGGAAAGGTCGGTACCTACGGTATGGAGCGCTGCCATCAGCATGGGCTCATCGTGCGCAATATTGGCGACACGATCGCTCTGTGCCCGCCGCTCGTGATCACCGAATCCGAAATCAGCGAACTGTTCGATCGCCTCGAAAGAGCGCTCGACGACACGCTGGTCTGGGTGGAGCGGGAAGGCCTGCGCGCCTGAGCGGCCCCGCCGCGGCTGGAATCTCGCAAGACGAGCTGCATTTCCGCGGCTGCCAGGCGGATTCCGAGCCGATCGCGCCGCCTGCGCCCGTTTCAACGCCCAACGCGAACCCGGGTGCTGCCCGGGTCCCGAATTGGCTGCAAAGATCGGGCTCCGGTCGGCCGATGGGCGAAGAGGTCGCCCTCTCCGGGGAAGAGGTCGCCCTCTCCGGGGAATCGCAATGCGCATCTTGCTGGTGGACGACGAGCCGCTCCTACTGAAGTCCTACGCGCGCTATCTGCGCCGCGGGAGTGGCCATGAGGTGCTGTGTGCGAACGGGGGGCGCGAGGCGCTCGCCGCGCTCGAAGCCGAGGATCCCATCGACATGATCTTCTGCGACCTTGCCATGTCGGACATCGACGGCGTCAGCGTGCATCGCGCCGTCTGCGACCAGCATCCGGAACTCGCGAGCCGCTTCGTGTTCCTCACCGGAGGAACAACCGATGAAGCCACCGACCGCTACGTCGCGGAATCTGGAGCGCTGGTTCTGATCAAGCCGGTCCGCCAGACCGCGTTCGACAAGATTCTCGCTGACGCAGGTGGCGGTTAGCGCGATCTCGCGTCTGGATCGCGAGCGTGCGCGAATCGATCAGCCGCGTCTCTCCTTTGAATCGAAATATACTCTGAAGCGTGTCAGTGCTCGCCGAGGCGGCGGAAGATTTCGTCCGTGTCGGCGGCTTCGGTCGCCTGTGTATCGAGAGGCGCGTTCGCGAGTGCCACCAAAATCCCCGTGCAGACGCGCCGGCCGGATTCGACGCCGCACTTTTCGAGTTCGCCGGGCAGCACCTTTTCGAGCACGACGCGCAGTTTGTCGCGGCTGAGCCCCTTTGGGGAAAGCCCTGCGATCTTGAGCGCGATCCGCAGCGTTCCGCGCGCGGCGAGCCGGTCGAGCGCGGTGTGCTGCTCGAGGCGCTCTGCGGCGAATTCGAAGAGATCAACGGGCATCGCTCAGCTGCCTTTCACGGCACGCGCAGACGCGGCGTTGCGCGCGATCCAGTTGCGATAGGAGATCGGTGGGAAGAATGCGAGCCACGCCGTCGCGCTCACGAGGATTTCGAACGCCCCGAGCAGGGCGTCCGCAGCGAACGTGAAGTGTTGCTCCGCCTCATACTCCGCGTACATCGGCACGATGATCAGCGAGCAGAAGATCTGGAAGACGCCAAACAGGCCCCAGAGCAGGTAGCGGTTCGCGACGATCGGGTCGCACAGGTCGAGCCGCACGCGCTTTCGAGCGCTCGTGTAGGCGAGGATGCCTTCGACGGCCACCCACAGGGGCGTGAGCGTATAGCCGAGCCACTCGCACCAAAACCACGGGCTACTGACCGTCAAGCCTTCCCAATCACCCTGAATCGAGGAAACTCCGATTCCGACGACCAGGCCGAGCATGAGCGCGCAAACGAGCCAGCGGCCCCAGGTCTCGCCGCTGCGAAATACCGAGCGCGTGAATTCGAGCGCGAAAATTACGCTGGCGCCGTACGTCAGCCGGCCCGCGTACGTAAGTGGCGTGAACAGGGATTCCACGCTGAACATCAACGGGATCGAGTAGAACGCGTAGGAAATTCCCGCGAGCACCAAGTAGCTCCCCAGCAGCCGCGCAGGTCTCCCAGCGCTGCGGGAGGCGAGTTTGAGCACGCGCGCTCCCACAGTGAAGAGGATGGCGCCTGCGATCGCTTCGCCGATGAATGCGTTTGCTTCCATGGCTTGCCGGCCTTTCGCGTCGTCCGGGTCTGGGTCTGGGCGCCAGCGTGCAGTCAGGGCTCGGCGATCGTCGCTCGCGGACCGCTGAGCTGTTCGCGTCAGCGCCGCATCATCGTGAAGATCGGTGGTCCGCAGTGCAGCTTGAGTCCCGAATCGGCCACCACGGTTGTGGTTTCCGCTCGCCTGCGCGCTCGGGAAGCAGCAAGGGTCGCAATCTTGGTCAGTTGGGCTATCGATCTGCTCGCGTCGAGGAGATCAGCGATGAGCGAACAGGCACCCGGCACCGAGGCTCCGCGCGCGAGGCGGCGTTTGGGCGGCGGGCGCGCGGCCCGCGTCGCGCAGCGATCCGAGGGTCCCAAAGAGGCCGCCGTCCGGGCCGGCCTGATCGGTGGTGCTTATCGGCCGCTCACGGACCGCGACATCCAGCGGATCCACGAGCGCGCACTCGACGTGCTCGAAAACATCGGGATGGGGGACGCATTTCCGGCTTTTCTCGAGCTCGCGCTCGCGAAGGGCTGCTGGTTGAACGAGCACGACCGACTTTGCTTCCCGCGCGCGCTGATCGAGGACATCGTTGCCGGGGCGGGCCGCAACTTCACACTGCACGGGCGAAACCCGAAACACGACCTGCTCATTTCGGAATCCCGCACGCACTTCGGCACCGCGGGCATGGCGGTGCGGGTGCTCGACGTCGAATCGCGAAAATTCCGACCCTCGACGCTCAACGATCTCTACGACTTCGCGCGCCTGGTCGACCAGCTCGACAACGTTCACTGGTTCTCGCGGACCGTCGTGGCCACGGACATCACGGATCTGCTCGAATTCGACATGAGCGTGGCGTTCGCGTGCGCGGCGGGGACCCAGAAGCACATCTACTCGGGCTTCAACGTGCCCCAGCACGTGAAGCACGGTGTCGCGATGTTCGACGCGATCCTCGGTGGCGAGGGGCGCTTTCGCGAGCGGCCGTTCTGCACCGCGAACACCTGCTCGATCGTTCCGCCGCTGCGCTACGGCGAGGACAACGGCGCGGTGTCGATGGAGTGCGCGCGCTACGGCATGCCGGTCAACATGATCATCGCCGCGCAGGCGGGCGCGACTTCGCCCGCGGCGCTCGCCGGAACGCTCGTGCAAACGGTCGCGGAGACGCTCGCGGGCCTCGCGCTGGTCAATCTGACGGTGCCCGGTCACCCGATGATCTTCAGCAATTGGCCGTTCGTGTCCGACCTGCGCACCGGCGCGTTTTCGGGCGGTGGTGGTGAGGAGGCCGTCCTCAACGCGGCCTCCGCCCAGCTCACGAACTTCTACGACCTCCCGAGCGGCGTCGCGGCGGGCATGTCCGATTCCAAATTCCCAGACAACCAGGCCGGTTACGAGAAAGGCATTACCACGGTGCTCGCGGGGATGGCCGGCGCGAACATGGTCTTCGAGTCCGCGGGTATGCTCGCGAGTCTGATCGGCTGTTCGTTCGAGGCGCTCGTGATCGACAACGACATGCTCGGTTCCGTGCAGCGCGCCGTGCGCGGGATCGAAGTCACCGAAGAGACGCTCTCCTACGAGGTGCTGGAGGAGGTCTGCTGCGGTGGGCCGGGTCACTTCCTGGGCCAACCCCAGACGCTGAGAATCATGGAGACCGAGTACCTGTATCCCGAACTCGCAGACCGCTCGACGACGAGCGAGTGGGAGGAGAAGGGATCGAAGTTGATCCACGAGCGCGCGACCGAGAAGGTTCGCGAGCTGATGTCATCCCACTACCCGGAGTACATCGATCCCAAGCTCGCCGACGAACTTCGGGGCCGATATCCGATCAAGTTGAGCGCGAAAGCCATGAAGCCCGGCAACGGACGCTGGTAGGCGCGCTTCGCGTTTCGACCGCGGGCGTCGTCGGGGTCGGCGGCTAGAACAGCGCGATCTTACCCGCGTCGACGCGCGCGATCAGTGCTCCGATGCGCTCCCAAATGTCCTCGACCTCGCCCGCGGTCAGCCCGAACTGCAGCTTCGTGCCGTCGCGTCGAGCGCCCTTGTCGGGATCGATCGGCGGCCCCGGTTCGACGGTCCGCAAGATCCCATCGGCGTCGGCCTCGAGTTGAGTGGCGACCAACAAGAAATCGAGATCCTCGCGTTGCAGCTTCCGCAGACGCTCGATGGATTTTCGCGGAAGCGCCGGAACGCGGATCTGCCGCCACTCATACGTGGGAGGGTAGAACCAGTTGTACCAGATGGTTCCGAACGCCACGCCGTTGTCGACCGCGAACACGCGGCGATTGCTCTCGTCCTTGGAAACCAGCACGTTTCCCTTGCGGTTGTCCCGCAGATTGATCAGGTAGGCGAAGATATTGAAGTTGGCGATGTGATAGGCGTAGCGGACGTCGTCTAGGAATCGCTCCTCTTCGTAGAGCGCGTCGGGGACGCTGACGTCCTGCATCCAGACCGAGACCTGAGCGAGCATGCAATGGGTTCCGGAGACGTTCGGTGTTTCCTTCGGGTGGCGCTTTTCCCAGTCTTCGAGTGGCACGCAGCGCAACACGGCTGCCGGTACCGTGAAGTCCACTGGGTCGAGGAAGAGCGTCTGCAGCTGCCAAGCCGCGAGCTCTTTGCGCGGCGAGTTGTTGAACCCATCGAGATCCGACGGAACCAGCTTTCCCTTGACGCTGAAGCGGTCGCCGGTTTTGGGGAACAAGAACTCTGCTTTTTCGGGCCGCGTCGTTCCCGAACCGGCGGCTTCGACACTCACGGCCTCGTACTCGAAGTGCTCCATCAGCAACGCCGCCTGGAGTGGCTCCGCGGGCCAGTTCGCGAAATCCTGCGCGCTGCTCGGGGGCACCGACTCCGCAAACCGAACCTGCTTGGGCGGCGACCCCGCGCACGCCGCCAGGTTCGTCGCCACCAGCAGAGCTACCAGCAGTCGTCCCATCTTCGGCATGAACTCTCCTCGCGTGTGACCGCGCCCGATCGGCGGGTCACGCTCTCCATTGGAAAGGCTGCAGAATCGCTAATTGCTGCGCGTCTCCGCCAGACCCCTTGCCGCTTTTAGAATGGAATCGTTGTCAGGCCGAACCTCGTAGTCCGGGTTGGAGTACACCCAGCGGATCGCGCCGCCCGCCTCCACGAGAAATACGCTCGGCACCGGTAGCTGGTGGTGCTTTTGGCCCGATGCATCCTCGAGGTCGATTCCGTATTCCCGGTACATATGGACATCCTCATCGCTGAGTTGAAACGCGATCCCAAACGCGCGGGCGGCCGCGAGCGAGCTGTCCGAATAGAGCGTATAGGGCAGGTCATTCGCCTTGCGGCTTTGCTCGAGCTTGGCGGGCCGGTCGGCGCTGATCGCGACGATCGGAAAACCCAGCCGCGTCAACTCGCCCTCGATCGTGCGCAGCTCCCCGAGCTGCGTATCGCAATACGGTCACCAGCCGCCGCGGTAGAAGACGAGCAGCGCACCGCGTTCGCGGAGAAGCTTCGAGAGATCGACGGGCGATCCGTCCACGGAGCGGACGCTGACCGAAGGCACGGCCGCACCGGGCTGCAGCGGTTCGACGGCTCCCGCGCTCGGGTAGACGCGGTCCGCCGCGGTCGTCAGGCTCGCGACGAGAAGTAGGCCGGTCGCCCAGACGGCGCTTGCTCCGAGCTTTGGCGCGGCGTCGAAATTTCGTTTCACGGCGCCCACTCTAGCACCCTCCAACCCGCCTCGATCGCTGAAGAGAGGCTACTCGACGACATCTACTTCGTCCCGGAGCCCGGCGGGCCGCTGGTCGCAACGGCGGGGGCTGCCGCGCTCGTCGCACTGGCTCGTCGGCGCGTTGCGAGGCGCGAGAGGGTCCGCCGGTAGCGCTCGCGTACCGCCCTGGTCTTCCCGCCCGATGCGTTCTGTGTCACGATTCGGCCGGCGCGCTCTGCGCCAAATCCAGAGGAAGAGATGCCGTCGCCGAAGAATCTCGCAGCCCGTGGCGGCTTCGCGGCGCGCGTCGCGGCTTTGCTCGACTGAAGTCGAGCCAGACATGTCGTTCAGAAGCGTTTCGTGACCCAGACTCGCACCGATAATTCCACGCGCGGCGTGCTGCTGATGAGCTTCGCGGCTTTTCTCTGGGTGCTGCACGACGCGATCAGCAAGTGGTTGATGCAGGATTATTCGATCTATCAGATCCTGCTGGTGCGGACGCTGTTCTCGCTGCTGCCGATCCTGATCGTCGTGCGCCGAGAGGGCGGATACATCCGGCTGCGCGGCGCGAGGGTCTGGATCTGCCTCGGGCGGGGATGCCTCGCGGTCGCCTCGTTCAGCTTGTTTCTCGCGGCGCTCCCGCGGATGGCGCTGACGGATGTCTTCGCGATCGTGATGTCGGCTCCGCTGCTCATCTCGGCGCTCTCCGCGCTCGTGCTCAAAGAGCCCGTCGGGTTGCGGCGCTGGATCGCGGTTCTGGTCGGATTTTCCGCCGTGCTGGTGATGGTGCGGCCCGCTGGAGACGTCGCCTCGACGGGCGCGCTGTACGTGCTGGGGTCGGTCGTCATCTACGCGTTCGCGATGATCCTCACGCGCCGACTCGGCGGCACCGAGAGCGCGGGCGCCATGACCTTCTACTCCGCGCTGGTCTTTCTCTCGGTGGGTGTGATTGCCGCGCCCTTCAGCTGGATGCAGCCGACGCCGATCGGAATGCTGTTGATGGCCGCGACCGGAGTGCTGGCGGGATCGGCCCAGTACTGCTTGACCGAGGCGTTCCGAATCGCCCCTCCGTCGGTGGTTGCACCGTTCGAATACACATCGCTCGTCTGGGCGATGTTGTTTGGATTTCTCGTCTGGGGGGACGTTCCCACAGCGCTCGTGCTATCGAGTGGTGTGGTTGTCATCGTGAGCGGTATCTACGTGCTCCACGACGAGAAATCGGGCCAGAAGCGCAATCGAGCGGCGCTGCCAGCCTCCATTCTGCCGCCGGGTTCGTGAGCGCACTCCGCTTGTGCTGTTTCGCCGGGAGCGCCGACTCGGGGTATCTGAATCGCGCGATGTGAGTCGGATTTTTCTTGATTTTAGACCGCGCGCGGGTCTATTTTTTCGACACTGCGCAGATCGCGCAGCAGCTTCGGAGGGATCACGCAGATGTGGCAATTGCGAAGCGACTTTTGGGTTTCCCGATGGGCGCGCGCGCTGCTCGCCGCCGCGTGGCTGTGTGTCGCCGCCGCGGCGGTTTCGGCGGACGATCCCGAGCCATCGGTCGACCCCGTACCGTCGGCCGACCCCGTACCGTCGGTCGACCCCGTACCGTCGGCCGACCCCGTCCTCGCAGCGGTCGACGAACTGATCGAAGCGATGGAAATCGACAAGAGCGACGAGCACTGGAAGCAGAAAGTGATCGCGCCGCCCGGCGTGGCGAAGTTCGATCCCGAGAAGACCTACTTCTGGAATCTCGCGACCAATCGGGGAGAGCTCAAGATCAAGCTGTTGCCCGCGTCCGCGCCGTTTCACGTGACGTCCACCATCTACCTCACGCGCATGGGGTTCTACGACGACGTGAAGTTTCACCGGATCGTCACGGATTTCATGGCCCAAGGCGGTGACCCGACCGGCACCGGCAACGGCGCACCGGGTTACATGTATGGGAGCGAGATCGATCCGGATCTGTCGCACAACAAGCGGGGGATCGTGAGCATGGCCAACGCGGGTCCGGGAACCGACGGAAGCCAGTTCTTCATCATGTTCGGCCCGGCGCTGGCGCTCAACGGAAAGCACACGATCTTCGGTCAACTCGTCGAGGGGACGGGCACGCTCAAGAAGATCGAGCGCGCGAGCAGCAGCGGGAAGGGCAAGCCGAAGCGCCAGGTCATCATCGAAAAGGCGACGATCAGCGTCGAGTGAGTGCGATCCGGGAAAAACGGCGTTTGAAATGTGCGTTGACGGCTCGAAGCCGAACGGCGCAGATTAAGCGCAGACCTTCGCGGGAAATGCGACGCTCGAGCACGGCTTGCGCAAGTAGCCGGTGCTAGCGCGGGGACTCCGCGCTCGCGGGAGTCGATGCGTCGAGCTGCAGCAGCAGCACTTCGGCGCGCAGCTTCGAGCGGTCGACTTCGCGGCTCGTGGTCTCGCAATCGGTGCAGTTTGCGATTTCGAGCACGCGCGCGATTTCGCTGCGGGCGTCGGCGGGGCGACTGAGCGCGATCAGGCACTCCGCGGCGCGAATCCGCGAGATGACTTCGACGTCCCGGTGGATGGAGGCGTCCGCCGGGGTCCGGGGCTTTGATTCGGCCAAGATCCGAGCCGCGCCGAGCAGGTGTTCGAGCGCGGGCTCGCATTGCGCGAGTTGCACGTAGGTGTTTCCGATACGCGCGAGCGTCATCGGCCGTGCGGGCTCCAGCTGATCCATGCGCTGGTAGTAGTCGAGCGCGCTTTGGAACTCACCCAGATTGAAGAGGATGTCCGCAAGGTTTCCCATCGCGGACTGATTGCGCGGATCGAGTTGGACCGCGCGTGCCAGGGATTTTTTCGCCAGTTCCCCGTATTGCGATCGCTCGGTGTCGGGCGTATCGGGGCTGTTTGCAAGGATCGTGTAGTTGAATCCGATCCGGCCGCGAATTTCGGCCTCGTCGTAATACTGCTCGCCCGCGAGCGCGTAGGCGTCGATCGCTTCTTTGAACCGCGCGCTTTGTTCGAGCGCGAGACCGCGCTTGTAGTGGACGCGGGCGTACCTCGGGTGCGCGGCAGCGATCCAGTCGAAATGTTCGAGCGCCTTGCCGGCGTCGGCCAGCTCCAGATACAGATCTCCGAGCGTGCCGTGGATCGGCACGAGGTTGTCGTCCGGCTCGGGCTTTGCGAGCCGCGCATTGAGGATCGCGATGGCCTGGTCGAATTGGCCTTTGGTGTACGCCGCTTCGGATCGTGCCAGCACTTCCTCGAGGCTCTCCGCAAAAGCGGCACCCGCCAGCAGTGAAGCGACGCAAAGAATTGCACAAAAGCGCGCGTACATGGCAGCCGCATCGGCCCGCGACGCACGCGCCTTGAACCGCGGCACCGATCAGTGCAGGCGCTTGCGCCAACTCGAGGCGAGATCGCGCAGCGCGCCCGAGAGCGAGCCGTACTCGCGCTGCTGCGTCTTGCCACCCTTGCGCGAGTCTTCGACGCGGTAGCGGCTCGGGTCGCGCCGGTCCTGTAGCACGCGCACGGTCCGGCCTTTGTCACGCATTCTCACACCAAACGCGAGTGGGCGGGTTGCCATCGGGTCTCCTCCTGGCGGGCTCTAGAGGCGCTGCCCGCATGGCTCCCGGTTCGGCGCCCGGCGCCGTTTCCAGGAGCAAAATCGTTCGAGTCGGAGAAATTTTGCGCGCTCGTGAGGGGGCCTAATGCGCGCTCGTGAGGGGCCTAAGGCTGGACGCGCCCCCGGCGGCGCGGATACCATCCGGGCCGATCCGGAGGGATTTGCCATGGATATCGAGTACTTCGACCGCGACGCCCCGGGCGCCGAGATCCTCGCGGCGCTGCGCCGAGATGGCGCCGCCGTGGTGCGCGACCAGCTGAGCGGAGCGGTCGCCGATGCGGTGCTCGCGGAACTTCGCCCCTACTTCGACAAAGAGGGTCGGCTCACCGAGGGCGACTTCAACGGCTACAAGACGCTTCGGGTGAGCGGGATTCTCGCGCGCTCGCGGACTTCCGCGGAGCTGATCGGCCACCCGCGCGCGATGGAAATCGCGGACGCCGTGCTGCTTCCCCACTGCATCAACTACCAGCTCGGCAGCGCCACCGCGATCGAGATCCTGCCCGGTGAGCGCGATCAGCTGCTACACAGCGATGATCTCATCTACCCGCTGCGCGTTCCGGGCCTGCAGTTGCAGATCAGCGCCATGTGGCCGCTCGTCGATTTCACGCTCGAAAACGGCGCGACGCGAATCGTGCCGCGTAGCCACGCCACCCGCGAGCCCAGCACGCCGATCGCCGAAAAGGTCATCCAGGCGCCGATGTCGAAGGGCTGCGTGCTCTTCTACTTCGGCAGCACGCTGCACGGCGGCGGCGCCAACCAGAGCGACGCACCGCGCGCGGGTCTGATCAACACGTACAGCCTCGGTTGGCTGCGCGCCGAGGAGAATCACTTCCTGATGGTCCCGCGCGAGATCGCCGACAGCTACCCCGAGCGCATCCGCCGCCTGCTCGGTTACCAAAGCCACGGCCGCTTGGTCGGCGCCTTCCAGGGCGACCCCGACGGGCACTGGCGCGCGAAGTAGCGGATCGGGCTGACGCATGCGCCCCCCACCAAGCGCCATCGGCTCGAAAAAAGCCAACGCCAGCTCGAACGGCGGCCCCGCAGGCGCGTCGATCCGCAGCTCGCGCAGCAGCTGATCGAGGGACAACGGCCGGCTGTGGCGATGCTCGCGGGTGCGGTGGTCGCGGCGGCGGGCGCGATGATCTGGTCGATCGTCGGACTCGCGACGAGCTTTGCGCTTTTACTGCTCGCGATCGCAATCGATGCGGTCTGCGGCGATCACGTGAGCTGATTCGCCCGGCGAGCTGACGGGCCCCTCGGAGTGGGCGGGCTCCTCGGAGTGGGCGGGCTCGGGAACGGCCGCAGAATTCGTGATATGCTCGGCGAGGCAGCGCGGAAAGGGGGGCCCGGCGGGCTCACCGCGGTCGATTCGCAGCCCAGGGCCCAATTTGATTTGCAGCCCAGGGCCCAAGAGGAGAGTCTGGATGGTTAGCCGCTTTCGCTGCTCGCTGCCGTGGTTGGGGGCAGCTGCAGTCCTTCTGTTGCTCCCGCTCCCCGTGCGCGCCGACGAAATCGATCCCGAGCCCTACGTCGAGGAGGAGCTCGAGGAGGAGCTCGAGGAAGAGGTCGAAGGCGAGCTCGAGGAAGAAGCCGAACTCGAGGAAGAAGTCGAGCTCGAGGACGAGACCGACGTCACCGCCCCATCCGGTCGCAACATCTCGAAGGCCTTCGACATCGTGCTGCTTCGCCCGCTCTACTTCGTTCGCCTGGTCGCGGGCCTGCCGTTCTTCATCTTCTATCCGATGACGATCGGAAGCGATTGGGACGACGATGTCGTCACGGTGCTCTGGACGGATCCCTACGAGGTGACCTTCGTGCGCCCCCTCGGAGACCCCTTCGGCGACGACATCTGATCGCGGGTCGCCGGCAGACAGCGACGGACGCTTCGCTCTGACGGGAGGAATCACGGCCTGATTTCCGTCGAGTCCGACCGCGCGCAGGTGCGCGTTCCCCGCCGTTCGTGTTCGCCCTGGTCGCGGGCTGGCTGCTGGATCGGGTCTGGAGCCTACCTGGGATTCGCGATTTCAGGGCGCGATGTTGCGCTCGCGTCCGAAACCGCAGTGGTCGGCGGACCAGACGCAAGGAGCTGAATTCATGACGCGTGTACACGATTTCGAAGTCAAGCGGCTGAATGGCGACTGCGTGAAGTTGAGCGAGTACGCGGGGAAGGCACTGTTGATCGTCAACACTGCGAGTCAGTGCGGATTCACGCCCCAGTATGCTGGATTGGAGCGGCTCTACGGGAAGTTCAAAGCGCGCGGCTTCGAGGTGCTGGGTTTTCCGTGCAATCAGTTCGGGCGACAGGAGCCCGGAAGCTCCGACGACATCGCCGCATTCTGCAGCGCGAACTACGGCGTCACGTTTCCGATGTTCGAGAAGGTCGACGTCAATGGAAAATCTGCTCATCCGCTCTATCGGTATCTCAAGCGCGAAGCGCCCGGCGTGCTCGGCAGCGAGCCGATCAAGTGGAACTTCACGAAGTTTCTCGTCGATCGCGGTGGCGAAGTCGTCAAGCGCTACGGCTCGACGACGAAGCCCGAACAGATCGAGGCGGAGATCGAATCCGCCCTCTAGCGCAATTTGGCTGACGCTCCGCGCAGCGCGTCGAGTGAGCGGGTGGAGGAGCGCGCGATGGACGCGCATCTAGCGACGCTTTGGGAGTCGATTGCAGATGCGGTCGGAGAGCGTCCCGCGCTGATCTGCGGGCGGACGCGGCGCAGCTGGCATTCCTATGATGATCGCGCCGCGCGGCTCGCCACGGCGTTCGCCGAAGCGGGCCTGAAGGCCGACTCGAAGCTGGGCCTCTACCTCGCCAATGGCAACGAGTATCTCGAGGCCCAATTCGCCGCGTTCAAGCTGCGCGCAGTGCCGGTCAACATCAACTACCGCTATCTCGACGACGAGCTGCTCTATCTGCTCGATAACTCCGATGCCGAAGCGCTCGTCTTTCACAAGAGCCTCGGTGAGCGCGTAGCGCGCGCGATGCAGCGCGCACCCAAAGTGAAAATCTGGATCGAAGTCGATGACGGCGGCGAGCACGTCCCCGGAGCTGTCGGCTACGAGACGCTGATCGACACCCATGCGCCGGCCTCGCGGATCCGGCGCTCCGAGAGCGACGTCTACATGCTCTACACAGGTGGGACGACCGGGATGCCGAAGGGCGTGATGTACGACATGGGCGGAATCTTGGACTTTCTCGTGGGTACGGGTTTTCGATTGTTCCGGCTCGGCGCGCCGCCGGAAATTCGCGCACTCGGCGACTCGATCGGAGCGCTCTGGCGCAACACCGAGGCGGCGGTTTCGCTTCCCGCTTGTCCGCTGATGCACGCGACGGGCATGTGGCTCGGCGCAATGGCGCCGCTGTGTGTCGGAGCCTCGGTCGTGACGCTCGCGGGCAGTTCATTCGACGCGCACGCACTCTGGCGGGCCGCGGAGCGAGAGCGCGTCAATCAGATCGTGATCGTCGGAGATACCTTCGCGAAGCCGATGCTCCGTGCGCTCGAACAGGCGCGCGATGAGGGGAGGCCGTACGATCTATCGCAGATCGCTTCTGTCGTGTCGTCGGGCGTGATGTGGACATCCGAGGTCAAGCGCCAGTTTCTCGACTGGCACGATTGGATCCTCGTGGATGCGATGGGAAGCACCGAGGGCGGCGTGGGGATCCAGATTTCGGCGCGCGGCAACGTCGCCGAGACCGCGCGGTTTGCGATGAACCCGACCACGAAGGTCTTCAGCGACGACGACCGCGAAGTCGAGCCGGGCTCTGGCGGAACCGGCAGGGTCGCCGCCAGCGGAGCGATTCCGTTTGGCTACTACAAGGACGATGCGAAATCCCGTGGCACGTTCAAGACGATCGATGGCGTGCGCTACTCGTTTCCGGGTGACTGGGCGCGCGTCGAGGCCGACGGCACGCTCACGTTGCTCGGCCGGGGCTCGAACTGCATCAACACCGCCGGTGAGAAGGTCTACCCCGAAGAGGTGGAAGTCGTCGTCAAGCAGCACCCGGATGTGATCGACTGCCTGGTGGTGGGAATGGACGATCCCGATTTCGGCCAGCGCGTGACGGCGGTCGCCTCGCTGCGCGCGGGAAGCGTGGCTGACGAAAGCGCGCTGCGCGAATTCGTGCGCGCGAAGATCGCGTCCTACAAGGTTCCGAAGCAGATTGCGATCGTGGGAGAGGTGCGCCGCGCCGCAAACGGAAAACCCGACTACGCGTGGGCGCGCGCGATCATCGAAGCAGCGCTCGGCTGACCGCGCGCCAGGCGCAGACTCCCTTGATCGCTCCAGCGGTTCGCCCGGGCGCGAGATCGTCCGAGTAGGCTTTCGGTCTCTCGCTCGTCGCGGATCGGTGCATCGAATCGGGGCTACTCGCCTTGCCAGTTCGGCGCGCGCTTCTGGATGAACGCGAGCGGCCCCTCCTTGGCGTCCTTCGAGCCGATCACGCTCGCGCCGAGCGGCTTCTGGTATTCCCAGAGTTCGGCTTCGGTTCGGCCCTGTGTCGCGCGAATGACCTGCTTCGACACCGACACCGCGAGCGGCGCATTCTTCGAGATCGCTTCTGCGAGTTCGAGCGCGCGCTCCACGGTCTCGCCGGGTTCACACAGGCGGGCCACGAGACCGTAGGCGTGCGCCTGTTCGGCGAGGATCGGCTGCGCGGTGAGCGCCATTTCCATCGCGACGCCATAAGGCAGGAGCCGTGGCAGGCGGATCAGCGCGCCGCCCGCCGCAAACAGACCCACGCTGACTTCGGGGATTCCGAGTTTCGCGCCGCGCGCCGCGACGAGCAGGTCGCAGGTCAGCGCGACCTCGAGTCCGCCCGCGAGCGCGAAGCCCTCAATCGCCGCGATCAGCGGCTTCTTGCTCTCTCTCGCGAGCAGCCGCTCGAAGCCGCGCGGAAAGCCGTCCTTCGCGAACGCCTTCAGGTCCATTCCGGAGCAGAAGCCGCGACCGGCGCCGCTGAGGACTCCCGCCGTGAGGCCCTTGTCTTCGTCGAGTCGCTCGACGGCGGCGAGCAGGCCCTGCGCGAGCGCGGAGTCCACCGCGTTTCGCGCGTCGGGGCGGTTCAACGTGATGAGAAGCACGCGACCTCGGACTTCGCTGAGAACCTCGTCGGCCATGGCGGATCTCCTTTACTTGGGCGGAAGGCGGACGCCACCATCGACGCGCACGACTTCCGCATTCATGTAATCGTTGGTGACCAGCTCGACGATCATCGACGCGACCTCGTCTGCGTAACCGAGCCGCTTCGGAAACAGCACGTTCTGCGCGAGCTGTGCCTTGAACTGCTCGGAGGCTTCGCCCTGGCCGTAGATCGGCGTGTCGATCAGGCCCGGTGCTATAGCGTTGACCCGCACTCCGATCGCGCGCAGATCGCGCGCAATCGGCAGCGTCATAGCGACGACGCCGCCCTTCGACGCCGAGTAGGCGGCCTGGCCGGTCTGGCCGTCGAAGGCCGCCGCGGACGCCATGTTCACGATCACGCCGCGCTGGCCGTCGGAATCGATCGGATCGGTCTTCGCCATCGCGGCTGCGGCGAGTCGGAGGCAGTTGAACGACCCGGTCAGGTTGATCCGGAGCACCCGCTCGAACGCTTCGAGGTCGAACGGCTTGCCCTCGCGGTCCACCGTGCGCCCGATGTAGCCGATGCCCGCCGAGTTGACGAGAACGCGCAGCGGAGCGAGCGACATCGCGGCGTCGACGGCCGCCTGCACCTCGTCGGTGTTGGCAACGTCCGCCTTCGCAAACTCACCGCGCAGCGCGGTCGCGACTTCCTTGCCCTTGGCCTCGTCGCGATCGAGGATCACGCAGCGAGCCCCGAGCGCGCTGAGTCTTCTGGCGGTTGCCTCGCCGATACCCGAAGCGCCGCCCGTGATGATTGCCGAAGTACCGTTTAGTTCCACGATTCAAATCCTCTCGATGATGGTGGCGTTTGCGAGGCCCCCGCCTTCGCACATGACCTGCAGTCCATAGCGGCCCTGCGTGCGTTCCAGCTCGCACACGAGAGTCGCCATGAGCCGGGCGCCCGAAGCGCCGAGCGGATGGCCCAGCGCGATCGCGCCCCCGTTGACGTTGACCCGATTGATATCCGCTCCGATCTCCTTCTGCCACGCGAGCACGACAGAAGCGAAGGCCTCGTTTACTTCGAACAGATCGATGTCGGCGACGGACAGTCCGCTCTTGCCGAGGATCTTGCGGGTCGCGGGAATCGGCCCTTTGAGCATCGTGACGGGATCCGTTCCCGCGAGCGCAAACGCATGAAAGCGCGCGCGCGGCCGCAGGCCGAGCGACTTCGCTTTCTGCTCGTTCATGATCAGCAGCGCGGACGCACCGTCGGCAATCTGCGACGAGCTTCCCGCGGTGAGCTTGCCGTCGGGCTTGAACGCGGGTCTGAGGGCCGCCAGCTTTTCCGCGGTCGTCCCGGGGCGGATTCCTTCGTCGAGTGTCATCGGCTCCTCACCCGCTTGCGCGTGGATCGGTACAGAGACAATCTCGCGCCCGAATCGGCCCTCGGCGGTTGCGCGCGCGGCGCGCTGCTGCGAGAGCGCCCCGTACGCGTCGAGATCTGCGCGCGAGAACCCCCATTCGTCGGCGATCATTTCTGCGCCGATTCCCTGCGGCGGAAGCCCCGTTTCCGGGTAGCGGTCGAGCATCGCGGGCGGAAACGGGAAGGGCATGTCGCGCAGGATCGACGCGCCCAGCGGAACCTGGGACATGACCTCGACGCCGCCCGCGACCACTGCGTCGTAGGCGCCCGACATCACGCCCTGCGCGGCGAAGTGGATCGCCTGTTGCGAACTCCCGCACTGGCGGTCCACCGTCGTGGCCGGCACGGTCTCCGGCCAACCCGCCGTGAGCACCGCGTTGCGCGCGACGTTGAGCGCCTGCGGACCGACCTGCATCACGCAGCCGAAGATCACGTCGTCGATCGTCTCGATGTCGATCGGATTGCGGATCGCGAGCGCCTTGAGGACGTGCGCGCCGAGCGACGCCGGATGCCAGTCCTTGAGCCTGCCCTGGTTCTTGCCGGTCGGTGTTCGGACTGCGTCGATGATGACCGCGCTGTGCATGCTTGGCCCCCTACTGGTTTCTGGTCTCGCGATTGCACGGCTCTTCAGATCCGAGACCGAACGCAATCGGGCTGCCCGTCCGTTGGCTTTGCGTCATTTCAACCACCGTTGGCTATGCGTCATTTCAACCACCGTTGGCTATGCGTCATTTCAACCACCGTTGGCTATGCGTCGATTCAACCACCGTTGGCTATGCGTCGATTCAACCACCAGACGCAATCGGCGCTGCGCCGAGCAGGCCGTGCATCACTTGTTGAGATGCGAGGTCGACCAGGGATTCCCGTTCGATTCCACTGGGCAACATGCAGAGTGAAACGATCGAGAAGATAGCCATCTGAACCATGGTGTCCGCCTGCGCGGGGCCGAGTTCCGGGCGCAGCGCGATCAGCTTCTCGCGCCACAGATCGCACAGGCGCCGGGCGGCGCGCCGCAGCGGTCCGCGCTGCTCGGAACCGACGTGTCGCAGTTCGAGCACGTAGCACGCGTTCATGTCGGAGTTTTCGAGCGCCACGCGCACATACGCGCGCACGAGATTCTCGAGCGCTTGCTGCGGGCTGAGGTCGTCCGCGGCGAGGGCTTGGTTGAGCGCGCTGCCGATTCGGTAACAGCCCTCGCGAATCGCCTCCGCGAGCAATTCTCCCTTGCTCGCGAAGTGCGCGTAGATCGCGGGGCCGGTGACGTCTGCATCGGCGCCGATGTCGTTGATCGAGGTCGCGTGGAATCCGTGCTTGCGAAACAGCCGGAGCGCGGACTCGAAGATCGTTTCGCGCCGCGAAGGGCGGCCGCGGCGGGGAGGGGTGGCGAGGCTCGCGGTCATCGGGATTCCTAAATTGGGTCGAGCATCGGTGAAGCGTTGCTGGAGCGCGCATCTGGTGCAGCATCGGCGGAGCGTGCGGGATTTGACGCACGGGTTGCGAATCATTAACTTAGCGATGGCTTAGAAAATAGCAACTCCGGAGGTTTCGATCCCCTCAGTGCGCGGCGTCGGACTCGAGATGTCCGCGTTTTCGCGCTGGCAGTTTCGAAGCGTACCGGCTGCATCTGCAGTATCGGACCGTGCTGGCTGCGCCCGTGCTGGCTGCGCCCGTACTGGCCGCATCCGTACTGGTTGCACCGTACTGGTTGCATCCGTACTGGTTGCATCGACTGGGGGGAGTTTGACGATGAATGAATCGGAGTTGCGCGAGCGCACGCGGAAATTGCTCGTCGAGGTCGATCCCGATGCCGGCGGTGACCGCCGGATCGAATTCCGCGGAGCCCAGTTCGATCGCGGTCTCGCGTGGGTGAGCTTTCCAGAAGGCCTCGGCGGCCTGGATCTCGCGCCGAAGATGCAAACCGTCGTCCAAGAAGAACTGCAGCAGGGCGCCAAGACCTACTACGAGGACATGTACATCAATCCGATCGGGATCGGGATGGCCGCGCCCGTCGTGCTCGCCTACGGAAGCGACACAGGAAAGCGCGAGTTGCTGCGCCGACTCTTCACGGGCGAAGAGATCTGGTGTCAACTCTTCAGCGAGCCGTCTGCGGGATCCGACGTGGCCGGACTCGCGGCGCGCGCGGTGCGCGACGGAGACGCGTGGGTGGTCAACGGCCAGAAAGTCTGGACCACACTCGCACACGTTTCGAAGTGGGGCTTGCTCGTCGCGCGAACCAATCCCGACGTCCCGAAGCACGATGGGCTCTCGTACTTCATGCTCGACATGCACGCGCCAGGCGTCGAGGTCCGGCCGCTCTATCAGATCACCGGTGAGGCGGAATTCAACGAGGTCTTTCTCAACGACGTGCGCATTCCACACGAGCACATGCTCGGCGTGGAGGGGCAGGGTTGGAAGGTGGCGATCGCGACGCTGATGAGCGAGCGGGTCGCGCTCGGCGGCGGGGCGAGCCGCAAGGGCGGGGGCCCGATCGCGATCCTGCTCGACCTGCTGTCGAAGTCCGACGTCCAGCGATCCGCGGCGGAAGATGCGCTGCTTCGGGACCGCGTCGCCAAGCTGTACATCGAATCCGAACTGCTGCGGCTGACCGGACTCCGCGCGAGGGCGGGGCGGCGCTCCAACGTGCCCGGACCGGAGGGTTCGGTCGGAAAGCTCGCGCAGGCAGACATCGCGAAGGCGATCTGGCAGTGCTGTTCGGACGTTCTCGGTCCAGAAGCGCTCGTCTACGAACACGGTTACAAGCTGCGCCAGGGCAGAACGTCTGCATCGGACAGCAAACTGAGCGCCAAGTACAACCTGCTGCGATCCAGGGCGTATTCGATCGAGGGTGGAACGTCGGAGATCATGCGCAACATCCTCGGTGAGCGCGTGCTTGGGCTGCCGGGAGAGCCGCGCGTGGACAAGGACGTGCCGTGGAAGGAAGTTCCGCGGAGTTAGGCGTCGTCGTCGATCTCGGCGGGCCATCAGGGCGTCGTTGATCATCCCGGCGTAGGGAGGGGAATTGCTGTTCGAATTCAGTGACGAGCACGGCGAGCTGCGGAGAACCGTGCGCAATTTTCTCGAAAAGGACTCAGACGAGAAGCGCGTTCGCGAGCTGATGGCCGGTGAGCCGGGCTACGACCCGACGTCCTGGAGCCGGATGGCCGAAGAACTCGGAATCATCGGGCTGATTGTTTCGGAGCGGCACGGCGGCGCGGGCTTTGGGATGGTCGAGCTCGCGATCGTTTGCGAGGAGATGGGCCGGGTGCTGCTGTGCGCTCCGTATCTCGCGAGCGCGGTGCTCGCGACGAGCGCGCTCGAACTCGCAGCCGACGATTCCGCCCAGCAAGAACTTCTGCCGAAACTCGCCGCGGGTGAGTCGATCGCGACGCTGGCATTTTCCGAGGCGGCAAATCCCTGGGATCTCGCGTCGGTTGCGATGACCGCCGAATCCGACGCGAATACCTTCCGGCTGAGCGGTGAAAAGCGATACGTGCTCGACGGTTGTGCGGCCAGCGAGATCCTCGTCGTGGCGCGCGTGGACGCTGAGCTTGCGCTGTTCCACGTTTCGGGCGACGCCGCAGGCCTCAGCCGCGAGGCGCTGCCGCCGCTCGACTCGACCCGCAGGCTCGCGGCGCTTCGCTTCGAGCGCACGCCCGCGCGGCGCCTTTCTTCGACCGATGCCTCCAGACCGCTCGAGCGCGCGCTCGAGCGCACGCTCGTCGCGCTGGCCGCCGAGCAGCTCGGCGGTGCGCAACGGGTGCTCGAGATGGCGACCGACTACGCGAAGACGCGTTTTCAATTTGGACGGCCGATCGGCTCGTTCCAGGTCATCAAGCACCAGTGCGCCGACATGCTGGTGGAAGTCGAGTTCGCGCGCTCGGCGGTCTACAACGCCGCGTTCGTGGGCGAGGAAGATCCCGAATCCGCCTCGATCGCGGCGCGCATGGCGAAATCCTATTGCTCGGACGCCTATCTCCACGCCGCGGATCGCAACATCCAGATCCATGGCGGAATGGGATTCACCTGGGAGCACGGCGCCCATCTCTACTTCAAGCGCGCGAAGGCGAGCGAGCTGCTGTTTGGCAGCCCGGGCTTGCATCGGGAGCGCATGGCGGCGTCGCTCGGATTCGGCATCGCTCGACCGCATACCGCGTAGGGGCGCGGAAATCCGTGTAGCATGTACCCGCCAGTCCACCACCCGGGAGTCGAACGCATGATCGGACTCGACCAGCTCTTCTCGGTTGCGGGCAAAGTGGCTCTCGTCACGGGAGGCGCGCGCGGCATCGGTCGCATGGCGACCGATGCCCTCGTCGCGTCGGGCGCAAAGGTCTACATCGCATCGCGCAATCTCGAAGCCTGCGAGAAGGTCGCAGCGGAGCTCGGGGGCGCCGACCGCTGCATCGGCCTGGCTGCCGATCTCTCGACCGAAGCCGGCGTGATTGGGCTCGCGGATGAAATCAAGCGGCGAGAGGATCGACTGCACATCCTGATCAACAATTCTGGCGTCGCCTGGGGTGCCCCACTGGAAGAATTTCCGTGGCACGCCTGGGACAAGGTGCTGAGTCTGAATCTGACCGCGCCGTTTTCGCTGACCTGCGCGCTGTTGCCGCTGCTCGCAGGCGCGGGCAGCGCCGAGGATCCTGCGCGCGTGATCAACGTCGGCTCGATGCTCGGGACGACCACCGCGAGCTGGACCGCTTATTCCTACGCGGCGAGCAAGGCCGGGCTGCACCACATCACGCGGATTCTCTCCGCCGAACTCGCCGCGCGGCACATCAGCGTCAACGCGATCGCTCCGGGCCCGTTTGATACCGAGATGATGGCGCACGCGACCGGAAGCGACACCGCGAGACAGGCCGTGTCCGATCAGATTCCGCTCAGGCGCTGGGGGACCGCGGAAGATTTCGCGGGGTCGGTCCTGTACTTGTGTTCTCGCGCGGGCGCCTATGTGAGCGGCGCAGTCGTTCCACTCGACGGAGGCGCAACCGCAAAATCTTGAGCTCGAACGCAGGAGGCCCCACCCCATGCTCGAAAACAAGCAGCGCTCGGTCCGTTCCGAATACCAGAACCGCTGCGTAGTGCTGGCCCGGCGTCCGGTCGGCGAGGTTCGGGACGAGGATTTTCGCATCGAGACCGAAAGCGTGCGCGAGCTGCGACCCGGCGAGTTCTTGATCGAGATTCTGTGGTTGTCGCTCGACCCCTACATGCGCCCGAAGATGAACGACGTGGAGTCGTATCTGCCGCCGATGGAACTCGGCAAAACCGTTCAGGGCGAAAGCGTGGGGCGCATCGTCGAATCGCGTTCGAAAAAATTCGCGATCGGCGATCGCGTGACGAGTTACACGGGTTGGCAACACTACGCGATCGCCAGCGATGAAACGCCGATGCTCCACAAGGTCGAGCCCGCGGGCCTCCCGCTCTCGGTCTTCCTCGGGCCCGCGGGCATGCCGGGCCGCACCGCCTATCTCGGCTTGACCCGGGTTGGCAAGCCGAAAGCCGGCGAAACCGTGGTGGTGTCAGCCGCGTCTGGCGCGGTGGGCTCCGTGGTCGGGCAGCTGGCAAAGAGGATCGGCTGTCGCGCGGTTGGGATTGCGGGCGGCGAGGCCAAGTGCCGCTACGCGGTCGAGGAACTCGGCATGGATGCCTGCGTGGACTACAAGGCGGGAAATCTTGCGGCCGACCTCGCGGCCGCGTGCCCCAATGGCATCGATGTGTATTTCGAAAACGTCGGCGGCGACGTCTCGCGCGCGGTCGCGCCGCTGCTCAACGCGGGCGCGCGGGTGCCGATCTGCGGATACATCTCGCAGTACAACGCGAAGGACATTTCGAGCGCGCAGTCGCCCTTCGAGGTATTCGGCGCGCTGCCCACACCTCCCGAGCACCGCTTCTTTCTCGTCTTCGAGTGGGCGGACGAACACGCCGAGACCACCCAGCGGCTCGCGGAGTGGGTCAAGAGCGGGCAGCTGAAATACCGCGAGTCGATCGCCGACGGTCTGGATGCGGCGGTCGCGGCATTCCGCGGCATGCTGCGCGGGGAGAACTTCGGCAAGCAGCTGGTGAAGGTCGCCGACGAATAGCGCTTGTCGGCCCCGATCGTTCAGTCCGACAGCGCGTTGGCGCGATCGTTCAATCCGGCAGCGCGTTGGCCCGATCGTTCAGTCCGCTAGCGAGAACGGGTCGAGACAGACAGGCAGCGCGGCGTTGATCGATCGGTGAGTCCAGAGGTAATCGGCAGCGCGCGCAGCCAGCGCATAACCGCGAGCCAGCCATCGTAGTCGTCGACCTTCTTCTGGAGGTACTGCGCGACCTTCGGGTGCGGGAGGATCAAGAAGCGGCCTTCTTCGCGCTGCGCGTCTTTGCCTTGCGGTACTCGAACTTTGCGATCGTGCGGCAGTGGATTTCGTCGGGCCCATCCGCGAGGCGCAGCGTGCGCACGGCCGCATAGGCGGCGGCGAGTCCGAAGTCGGTCGTTACGCCCGCGCCGCCGAACGCCTGGATCGCGTCGTCGATCACCTTCAGTGCCGCGTTTGGGGCCTTGACCTTGATCATGGCAATTTCGGAGCGCGCGGCTTTGTTACCGACGCTGTCCATCATGTAGGCGGCCTTGAGGGTCAGCAGGCGCGAGCATTCGATCTCGATGCGCGCGTTTGCGACGCGCTCTTCCCAGA
Source organism: uncultured Spirochaetales bacterium (assembly GCA_964494795.1). Taxonomy (GTDB): domain Bacteria; phylum Myxococcota_A; class UBA9160; order UBA9160; family SMWR01; genus JACZVU01. The sequence continues at coordinate 46,261 of CAZBSV010000108.1, forward strand.
CAGAGTGCTCGCCGATCTTCTTGCCGAACGCCTCGCGCGTGAGCAGCCGCTCGCACATGAGTTCGAGCGCGCGCTCGGCGATCCCAATTGCGCGCATGCAGTGGTGGATGCGGCCCGGCCCGAGTCTGCCCTGGGCGATCTCGAAGCCGCGCCCTTCGCCGAGCACGATGTTCGAAGCGGGCACCCGCACGTCCTTGAATGTCAGCTCTGCGTGGCCGTGCGGTGCGTCGTCGTAGCCGAAGACCGGAAGGTGGCGCTCGACGTTGATTCCGGGAGTGTCACGGCCGACGAGGATCTGGCTCTGCTGCAGATGATCTGGCGCGTCGGGATTCGTGCGCCCCATCACGATGATCAGCTTGCAGCGCGGGTCGCAAGCCCCCGACGTCCACCACTTGCGCCCGTTGATCACGTACTCGTCAGCATCGCGGCGGATCTCGGTTCGGATGTTCGTCGCGTCCGACGACGCGACATCGGGCTCGGTCATCGCGAACGCCGAGCGAATTTCTCCCGCGAGCAGCGGCTCAAGCCAGCGCTTCTTCTGCTCTTCGCTCGCGTAGCGCTCGAGCAGTTCCATATTGCCGGTATCGGGTGCCGAGCAATTGAAGACTTCGGGCGCAAAGCTCACGCGGCCCATCTCCTCGCACATCGGCGCATATTCGAGATTCGAAAACCCACCGCCGCGCTCGCTGTCGGGCAAAAAGAGGTTCCAGAGCCCAGCCTTGCGAGCCTTTCCCTTGAGCGCTTCGAGGACCGGCGGTATCTGCCAGCGTTCACTTCCGAAGTCGGCGAGCTGGCGAAAGAAGACTTCCTCGTTCGGGTAGACGTTCTCGGCCATGAACTCTCGAATGAGCGCCAGCGTGAACCGCGTGCGCTCGTTGTGCTCGAAATCCATGCGCGTTCTCCTGTTTCGAGATGCGTCTGCCAAAGCCCTGCCGCAGTCGAATAGCCTACACCAGAGACGCGGTCCGATTTCGAGATTTGCGATCGAAAGGAATCACGAATCGATCTCCGGTCTCTGGGCGATCTCCCACGCCTTGTCGCTCGCGACCTCGACGATGTCTCCGAGGCTCATCGCCCGTTCCGAACTCGCGTTTCCCTGCAGTCCCCGCTTGTAGACGCCCTGCGCGATTGCCGCGTAGCGGAAGATCGAAAACGCGAGATAGAAATTCCAGTGCGGAACGCCTGAGCGTCCCGTGTAGCGACAGTAGGTCTCGACGTACTCGCGCTCGCTGGGGATGCCGCTGTCTGCAGCGTCCGCACGCGTGGCGCCGGCGAGGGGGGGCTGATCGGCGATCGAAACGTGGTACTGCGCGCAAGCGTGAGAGAGGTCCGCGAGCGGGTCGCCGAGCGTCGAGAGCTCCCAATCGAGTAGCGCCTTCACCCGGGAGTCGTCCGCCTCGAGGATCAGGTTGTCGAGTCGGTAGTCGCCGTGAACGATGCAGCGAGTCGGGTCGCTGGGAAGTTTCTCGGGAAGCCACTGCATGAGACGATTCATGTTCGCGATCTCGCGGGTCTTCGAAGCCTCGTACTGTTGGCTCCAGCGGCGGACCTGGCGCTCGAAAAAATTGCCGGGTTGTCCGTAGTCGGCGAGGCCGATCGCCTCAGGGTCGACCGCGTGCAGGTTTGCGAGAACGCGCAAGATCTCCTCGTAGATTGCCCGCCGCTCCGCGGGCTTCATGTCCGGCAGCGTCGGATCGCGCAGCAGTCGTCCCTGCACGTAATCCATCACGAAGAACGGTGTGCCGATGATCTCGGAGGTCTCGCAGAGCAGATGCACTTTCGGCACCGGAACGTCGGTCGAGGCGAGCGCGGCGAGAATGCGGTACTCGCGTTCAATCATGTGTGCGCGCGGCAACAAAGCGCCAGGCGGCTTCTTGCGCAGCACGTAGTCGCCATTTTTCGCGTTCAGCAGGAAGGTCGGATTCGACTGTCCACCTTCGAACTGCCGAACGCGAAACGGCCCGCGGTAGCCGTCGAGATGCCCCGCGAAGTAGCGATCGAGCGCCTCGAAGTCGAAGCGATGCGCGTCGCGAACCTCGGTGAGTTGCTCGAACGTCTGCATCATGTGGAATCCGATTGCGCCAGGATATGTGCTGAGTGCTCTCGAGAACAACTGGGTTCAGGTCCGACTTCCACGAGTCCGGTCCGAACTAATTCGCGAACGCGTTCTCGCCGAGATCCTCGAGGCGCTCCAGGATTTGCGTGTCGGAGAACACGCGGATGTCGGCTTCGGCGTAGCCGGGGCGCACGCGGTCGCTGACGAGGCCCGCGCGGACGATGCCGGGCATGATGAGCCCGCGGAAGGTGTGGACGCTGCCGGGCGCGGATCGCAATTGGAGTCCGTCGGCGACCTCTCTGCGCATTGCGAGGAGGAAGTCATCGGGGTCGATGTCGCTCTCGCGCAGCACGGCGTCGAAGCCCGCGAAGCCCTGCATGCTGCGCCGCATCGAAACGACCTTGCGCGTGGCCTCGAGCGCAAAATCCTCGACGGAGCGGCGCCGATCGCCGTCCATCTCCGCGATCGACGTCCCGAGGTAGATGCTGCCGAAAGCGACGTGGCGCGCCTCGTCCTTCGTCACGTACGTGAGCAGGTCGCGCAAGAGCTTGCAGCCGGTCTCGGCGCGCACGTTGATGAAGGTGCCGAGCGCGAGCCCCTCGAGGATCACCTGCATCCCGACCGTCTTGGCCTGCCACAGCGGCGTCTCCATGATGTCTTTGAGCAGTGCCTTGAGGACCGGCTGGATCGGGTAGATGTCGTCGAGCTTGCGGATGTAGCGAGTAAACACCTCTACGTGTCTAGCCTCGTCCATCGCCTGGGAGGCAACGTAGAGTTTCGCCTCGTGATCGGGTACGGCAGCGATCAGGCTGCCCGCGACCATCAGGGCGCCCTGTTCGCCGTGCAGCAGTTGGCTGAGCGTCCACGCCGAATTCTTGGCGTTGAAGGTTTCGAGCTGACTCTTGCTCAGGCGCTCGAAGAACTTCATGCGCAGGATGCCCGAGCGCTCGCGATCGAGAATTCTTCCAGCGGGGTCGACGGGCGCACTCCAGTCGAGCTCGACGTCGGCATTCCACTGATCCCGCTTGGCCTTCCGGTAGAGATCCTCGAGCCGGCTGTGCTCGATCTCGTACGCCCAGTCCCAGATCAGCTCGAGCGGGGAATTCATGCTCTCGGTGTGATCGCGGTCGTTCGGCGCCATCGCGAACCTCGAGCGGGAGCATAGTCGTTCCCTGACGCGGGTACGACATGTCCTATCATTCGCGCGCCGACAGACCCACCCTCGGGCCTGGCCGCGCATGGAGGATCCACCGATGAAGATCTACGGAGTCCCCGCATCACGCGCCGTTCGAACGATCTGGGCCGCCGAGGAGGTGGGTGTCGCCTACGAGTTGATCCCCACTTCGTTCATGCAGGACAGCAAGACGCCGCAGTATCTCGCGATCAATCCCAATGGGCGCATTCCGGCGCTCGTCGACGGTGATCTCGTGCTCTTCGAATCGATGGCGATCAACCTCTACCTCGCGAAGACCTACGGCGGAAAGCTCTACCCGAGCGATCCGCACGACGAAGCGCGCGCGATCCAGTGGACGATCTGGGGGATGACCGAACTCGAACCCCAGCTGATCCCGATGTTGCTCCACAAGATGTTCTTGCCCGAGAAGGAGCGGGATCCGGCGATCGTCAAGCGAACCGAGATCGAGGTCGAGAGGCCGCTTGGGGTGCTCGACGAACACCTCGCGGATCGCGAATACCTGCTCGGTGGCGATTTCTCGATTGCGGACCTCAACGTCGCAGGTGCACTCGCGACCGCGAACTACTCGAAATTCGACTACTCGAAGTTCGAGAACGTCTCGCGCTGGATGAGTCGGTGCACCGGCCGGCCGTCCTTCGAGCGCGCGCGGGTGAAAAAGTAGGCTCGGCGTATAGCTCGGAGAGTTTCAACTCGTGCGCGCGCATGGTACGTAGCATCGTCGCGCGGGGCACGTCGCATCGGCGCGCGGGGCACGTCGCATCGGCGTAGAGGGTCGGAGCGTCTTGGATGGTCGGAGTGTCTTGAAATGGCTGCGCGAGCGACGAGATCGCGCGTGCGCTTCTCTCGCTCCGCGTAGTACGATCGGCGCTGGAGTTCGAGATGCCCCCCCGATCCGCGCGCAGACACGGGCTCGTCGCGGCCGCCGCCCATGCGGTCGCTCTCGCCTCGGCCGCCGTGCCGCTTGCGTCGTCGTCGCCGAGCGCCGCCGCGGATCTTCTCGTGGTGAGCCAGTTCACCGCGCAGGTGCTCCGCTACGACGGCGGCGACGGATCGTTTCTCGGGACCTTCGTCGAAACGATCAGCGACGGCTTTTCGAATCCCGGCGGCATGGCGTTACGGACGGCAAGCGGCGAGCTGTATGTGACGAGCACCGGGACGGGCGAGATCTGGCGCTACGCGTCCGCGACGGGTGCCGTGCTCACACCTCCAGCGGCCGACGGCCTGATTGCGCCCGGCGCCGCGGCCTTCGATGCGTCCGCTGACACGCTCTACTTCCTCGCCGCAGATACGTCACTCAGCACGGGAACCGATGCGCTGATGGCACTCGCGATCGGATCCGGCAGCGTCTCGACGTTGGCCAGCGACAACGCGGCGAACTTCTCCGCGCTCGCGGTACACGGCTCCGACATCTACGTGAGCGACGCGCTCAACGGACACGTGCTGCGTTTTCCGATCGGCGGCGGTGGCGGAACGCTGCTCATCTCCGGCCTGACTTTTCCAGGCTCGATCCTGTTTCGCTCCGCGACGCAAATGCTGGTCGCTGAAACGGGAGCGGATCGCGTCGTCGAG
>CAZBSV010000109.1:0-27558 GCA_964494795.1 uncultured Spirochaetales bacterium
ATTCTCTTCGCCATGTGCATGAATACCTCGAATCTGACCACCCGCGCTGTCACTTGGAATGCGAGGATGGGGTGAATTGAGCCGCTCAGGTCCAGAAGCGTTGGCGTTTTCGCGCGAGCGCCTTCCAAGCTGCCGGCCAGCGTTTGCGCTGGCGAACCGCGGCAGCGCGCTCCGACGAAGCGAGCTCGCCGGCCACGAAGGCCGCATGGGGGCTGGCACCAGCGGCCGCCTCGCGCAGCCACCGCTCGGCGACGACCGCATCCTGGTGCTCGCCGAGCAGGTCTTGAAGCGCAACCGCCGCCTCCGCGAATGCCCTCGCGCGCTTGCCGTAGAGGGGAATCATCGATTCCGCGGCGTAGCGGGCGCGCTTCGCGCGGATCCGCGCGGCGTGGAGTTCATCGTCGCGCGAGCTTTCGCCAAGCGCATCCATGGCGGTTTGCAGGTGCTGCCAGGGCCCCGCCATGACGTCGGGCAGGACCTCGCTGGCCGGGCGGGCGGCGTGGTCGTTGACGCTGGGAAGCTTCGCGGCCTCGACCACCCGGTCGAGCAGTCGGATGTAACGCGGTTGCCGCATCTCTTCGAGCAGAACTCGCCGCGCCTCGTATTGGCGGCGGGACAATTGATCGAGCAGCCCGCCGGCCGCGGCGGCGTCCGACTCGGGCAGCTCGCGCGCTGAGTCGCGCATCCGGACCCAGAGCACCTCGCTGTCGCGCACGACACCGAACTCGGTCGCGACCCAACGCAGATCTGCGCGCAATGCTGCCGTCCAGTTTGGTTCGAGGATCGATCGATAGGTGCGCAGGTTGGAGCGAAAGCGACGGGTTGCCACGCGGGCCTGGTGGACCGACTCGGGGCCCGCACCGAGCCGCACTCCGGCGTCTTGTCGAAGCATGCGAATCGCCGATGCCGTGAGTGCGAGCCGAACCACATCCGCCGCGCTGGGATTGTCGCCGAGATCAAACAGCGCCAGCTCGGGCGGCTCTGCGGCGCGCAGGCCGAGCGGCTGCAGGTAACTCGCGGTTTCGCAGGGATCGCCCGCGCCCGCCGCGCGCAGGACGGAAATGAGCGCCGCAAACTGCTCGGCGTCCACCGACGGGCCCAACGCCACCCCCACCTCGCGATAGCGCACGGCGACTCTGCGTCCCTCGAGCACGGACACCTCGTCGTCGACGATCGCCCCGATCGCCGCTCCTTGCGGATCGCGAAGCTCGACGCGGGTACGCAACGTCGATAGGCGTGCCACGGGTGCGACTGGAGCCGCGCGCACGTAGGCGGTGAGCAGATCCATCGCCTCCTTGGGTGGTCGAGTCGGGCCACCGGCGAATGCGTGCTCGTCGCGAATCGGGACCACGCCGTCCTGGACCGGCGGAAGTTTTACCGTCCAACCGCAATCTGCGTCGTAGCGCAATCCGCAGCCCCATCGACTGATCCGCAGATCATGGGTATCGAAATAGGCGGTGCGGATGCGTCTCGGCTCCTCGGCCTTGGCGGTGATGCCCTCGACGCCGCCATCCAGAAGAAGAAGAACAGGTAGCCGGAATCCCGGCGGAACACAGAGCTTCAGCTCGCGCTCGATCGGCATTGCTCACCTCGCGCGCGTTCGAGCGTCATTTCCTACGGCAGTTCCTGCCGCAGCCGTGCGCTCGCGCCGCACACCGTCGGAAGCTTAATCCAGCAAACGCGCGCGCCAAATTCCCGCGCCAGCGCGAGCCGTCATGGCAAGTCTTCCGAAGAGATCACCTCCGACGACAGGCGGGCTGTTCTCCGCTCACCCTCCTCGCGCGGCGCGACCGTCGCGAGGATTACGCCTTCGCGAAGCCCCCAATCGCAGATCATCAAACCCGGCAGCGCGAGGCATTCGACGATGCTCGCCAGCACGATCGCGCCGGCTGGAAGCAGATCGGAACGCTTCTGATCCATGCCCGGCAGCGCGAGGCGCTCGGCTTGCGTGGAGCGCGCGAGGCGGCGCGCGAGCGCTTCGAGATCGTCGGCCGAGACGAGCAGCCCGCGTGGATCGGCGGGCTCGCCGCTCGCCTCGGTGGCGAGCAAGATACGCGCGAGCGCGCGTGCCGTCCCCCCCGCCGCGATGCAGCGCACCGGTCGCAGCGCGCGAATCCGGCCGGCGATCGGATCGAGAGCGCCCACCACCCGTGCGCGCAGCGCCTGTACGTCCGTCGGCGCGATCGGATCGGACAGCCCGAGCTCACCGTGCAGGCGCGTGACTCCGAGTTGCAGCATGCTCTCGAACCGCAGCGTCGTGGCGTTGCCAACCGCGAGCTCGAGGCTCCCGCCGCCGAGGTCGAGGCCGAGCGTCGGTTCTTCGCCCAGGCCCGCGCGACGCCGGAGCCCCGAAAAGAACAGGCGCGCTTCATCGTCGCCGGAAATGATCTCTACATCGCAGCCTAGCGCTCGGCTGATGCGCTCGGCGAGCTTGCGGCCGTTCTTTGCATCTCGGATCGCGGAGGTGGCGACCGCGACGAACTCTTGCGTTTCCGCGCGATCCGCTTCCCGACGCAAGCGCCGCGCCGCTTCGACGGCGCGGTCCAGGAGTTCGTCCGGAATCCGCGCATCCTTCGCGACCGCCGCACCCAGACGCAACATCTCGCGCTCGCGCGCGACGCGCACGATATGACCATCGGGCGTCACGTCCGCGACGAGCAAAGTGAACGACGTGCTGCCGAGATCGAACACCGCGATCCGCCGAGCCGTATCGGTTTCCGGAGTCGCGGCGCCGATCCGCGGCGGCGGCAGGTAAGCGGCTCGTTCGCGACCGTCCGCGCCGGCGTGGATGATCCACGTCGAGCCCTTTGGGCAACCGGCGCCACCCTCGAGCGCGAGTGCGCCCGGTACAAACTTCTCGACGAGCAAGGGGATCAGATCGCCGTGGCACGACAGGACCGCAGGCGGATCCCCGAGCGAGCGCACGAGGGTCACCGCGCCCGGCAGGCTCGCACCTTCGACGAGTCGCTCGTCGATTTCGACCGGCAAGCCGAAGCGCGCCGCGATCGGCTCGGCGGTCTGTCTGCAGCGCAACGCGGGGCTCGAGATCACACGCTGGACGGGGACGCCCACGAATCGCTCGCCCAAGCCCATCGCCTGGTCGTAACCGATGGGCAAGAGCGGCCGCAGCAGGTCGGCATGCTCCCAGCCGGTGCGTCGCTGCGCCTTGCCGTGTCGTACGAGATAGACCGTCACACCCCCACCCGGCGACTAGAATAGTGCGTCAGACAGCGGCCGTCGCGTGTTCTCGGCGCTCACTCGTGCGCGCGCGAGATCTTGAAAGCGCTGCTGGGAGTCTGCGAGATCCCCGCGCTCGGGCGGCCGCCAGGCGCCTTCGGGGCCGAGCTGCCAGGCGAGCCCATTCGGCGCGAGGTTGACCTCGATGATCTCGTCGAGGCGCGCCTGCAGCATGGAATCGTCCACCTGAACGAGCGTCTCGACGCGGAGATCCAGGTTGCGGGTCATCAGATCCGCCGAGCCGAGGAAGTAGCGCGGACTCCGATCGGGCTGTCCGAAGCGGAAGATCCGCGAGTGCTCGAGAAAGCGCCCCACGATCGACCTCACGCGAATTCGTTCGGACAGGCCCGGCACGCCCGGTCGCAGGCAGCAGATGCTGCGCACGATCAGGTCGACCTCCGCGCCACCCGCAGCCGCAGCGTAGAGCGCGTCGATGATCGCTTCGTCGCTTAGGTTGTTGACCTTCAGGACGATTCGCCCGCGGCCCGACTCGGCCTCGCGCCGGATTTCCTCGAGCAGTCCCGCGCGCATCGTCGTGGGCGCGACGAGCAGGCGGCGATACCCGCGCGGTCGGCCACAGCCCGTCAGATGGTTGAAGACCTCAGCGATGCCCGCGCCTAGCTCCGCGCACGCCGACAGGATTCCCACGTCCTCGTAGTTCTCCGCGGTGGCCGGGTTGTAGTTTCCAGTGCCGATGTGGCAATAGCGGCGGATTTCGGCTCCTTCGCGCCGCACGACCAGAGCGATCTTGGCGTGCGTCTTCAATCCAACGATCCCATATACGACGTGCGCGCCGGCCTGTTCGAGACGCCGCGCCCACTCGATGTTCGCGCCCTCGTCGAAACGCGCCTTCAGTTCGATCAGCGCGACCACCTCCTTGCCCGACTCCGCGGCGCGCATCAGCGCGCGAACGATCCGGTTGTCGTAGCCCGATGTGCGGTAGAGGGTGTGCTTGATGGCAAGCACGTTGGGGTCGGTCGCCGCCTGCGTGAGGAACGCCTCGACGGAGTTGCGGAATGAATCGTAGGGATGGTGGAGGAAGACGTCGCCTTCTGCGATCACGCGGAACAGATCGGTCGTGCCATGCTCGGCGATCAGCCCCGGGGGCGTTTGCGGCTGCCACGGCTCGTCCTTCAGGTCCGCTCGCTCGAGCTGGTAGAGGCACCAGAGCCCACCGAGCGCGAGCGGTCCCTCCACCGCGTAGACGTCGTCGGGGTCGAGCTCGAGTTCGCTGGTCAGCAGATTGCAGACGCTGGGCGACATCGTCTTGTCGATCTCGAGTCGGGTCGCGTCGTTCATGCGCTGGCGGCGACGCAGGCCGGATTGGATCGCGGCTAGCAGGTCGCTACTCGCGTCCTCGTCCACCCCGAGATCGGCGTCGCGAGTGATTCGGAACGGATGCTGTGAGACGATCTCCATACCGGGGAAGAGCCGGTCGAGATGAGCGGCGATGAGTTGCTCGATCGGCAGGAAGCGCTCGCCGTCGGGCAGCGCGAAAAAGCGGGGCAGCAGGCTCGGCACCTTCACGCGCGCAAAGCGGTTCTCGGCTCCGGCTGGGTCGCGCAGGACAACCGCGAGGTTCAGCGAGAGATTCGAGATGTACGGGAATGGATGCGCTCGATCGACGGACTGCGGGGTCAGCACTGGTAAGACCTGCTCGTCGAACTTCTGGCTGAGCGAGGCGCGGTCGCGCTCGTCGAGCACGGACCAATCGACGAGCCGGATCCGCTGCTCGGCCAAGGCGGGCAGCAGGTCCTTGTGCAACAGCGCGTACTGCGTGCGAAGCTGCTCGAGCACCTGCACGCGGATCTCCACGAGCTGCTCGCGCGGCGTGTGGCCATCGACCGACCGCGTCGTCACTCCCACGTCGACCTGCGCGCGCAAGCCGGCGACCCGGACCTGGAAGAACTCGTCGAGGTTGGTGGCCACGATCGCGAGGAACTTCACGCGCTCGAGCAGACGCTGCCCGGGATCCTCGGCCAGCGCGAGCACGCGCCGGTTCCAGGCGAGCCACGAGAGCTCGCGATTCAAGAAGCGCGTCGCCGCAGCACCGTGCAACGCGCCTCCCAGGATCCAGGCGAGCCACGAGGGCTCACGATTCGAGAGCTGCTCGGAATCGTGACCAGACGCAGCCAAGGACTCGTCCTCCTTGGGCGTGGAAACGGCGTGACTCGGATGCATGGAACGCACGCTCAACCGATACCTCGGGGAAGCGGATGATTCTATGCCATTCGCGCGAAATTTTCACGCAGTTCCATCCTCTCCCCCAGCGACTTCCTCAGGACACTACACACTGTTAGGGAGCGATCGGCAGAGGGATCTCGGGCTCGGGGACGTGTAAGTTCCAGCCACCGCCGAGCGCGCGATACAGCGCCACCACGGCGACCTGCTCGTCGCGGCGCGTCCGCGCAAGGGCGAACTCGGCGGGGTAGAGGTCCTGCTGCGCGTTGAGCACCTCGAAGTAGCTCGATAGACCGCTCACGTAGCGCGTCGTCGCCATCTTCACCGACTCGCGCAGCGAGGCGACGGCGCGCTCCTGCTGGACGCGCGCCAGCGCCAGCTTCTCGCGCGCGGTGAGCGCGTCCGATACCTCGCGCAGCGCGTTTAGCACGCTGCCCTCGTAGGCCGCGCGCGAGGCGTCGCTGGCGGCCTGCGCCGCGCGCCAGGCGTAGGTGGTCTGGCCAGCCGTGAAGATCCGCCCGGCGGCCGCGGCCGCCATGGACCAGAGGCCGGTGCCCGCATCGAGCAGGGCCGAGAGGTCCGTGCTCGCTGAGCCACCGAGCGCGCTGAGGCCGATGCGCGGGAAGTAGCCGGTGAAGGCCACGCCGATGCGCGCGTTCGCGGCGACCAGCGTCTGCTCGGCCTCGAGCAGATCGGGGCGGCGCTCCAGCAGCTGGGAGGGAATGCCGGATGGCACCTCGGGGGGAAGCGTCTGCGCGGTCAGAGCCGCGCCGCGCGTGAGGGCGCCGGCCGGCCGGCCGAGCAGCACGGAGAGCTCGTTCTCCTTGGCGACGATCGCGGACTCGAGGAGGGGAATGGACGCCTCGGCCTGTGCCAGCGCCGCTTCGGCGCGCAGCGGGCCGAGCTTCGAGGTGACGCCGCCTTCGAACTGGCGCTGGAACAGGTCGTACGTCCCCTGGTACGCCTGCACGGAGCTCTGTGCGATCTCGCGCTCGAGGTCGAGTTCGAGCAGCTCGTAGTAGGACTGCGCGACGGCGGCAACCAGCGATAGCACCACGCCGCGTCGCACGGCTTCCGTCGCGAATAGCTCGGCGCGCGCCGCCTCGGCGCTGCGCCGGATGCGGCCCCAGACGTCGATCTCCCAGAACAAGTTCGCCGCCAGCAGTGAGGAGTTCTCGAGGGTGGCGCCCGGCGCGGGGTTGCCGAGCAGCGCCTGGTCGCCGCGCGCCGTCACTGCGTCGTAGCCGAGCTGCGGGAATAGCGGGCTGCGCGCCACCGCCGCCAGGTAACGCGCCTGCTGCACGCGCGCGGCGGCGACTTGGAGGTCGCGGTTGTTCTCGAGCGCCTCGCGCAGGTGGGCGCCGAGCGCGTCGTCGCGGAACACTTCGAACCACGGCAGGTCTGCGAGCGACTCCATCTGCGCCGGCTGCTCGCGGAAGGCCTCCGGCGCGGGCAGCTCGGGCCGCGTGTAGTCGGGGCCGAGCGCGCACGCCGAGCCGATGCCGGCCACGAGCAGCGCCGAGAGCCGAGCTGCGCTCTTCACTCCTTCGCTCCGCTGCGTCGCTGCCCGAGCCGCTCGATCACCACGAACAGCACCGGCGTCAGGAAAATCCCCACCAGCGTGGCGACGAGCATGCCCATGATCACGGCGATGCCCATCTGCTGGCGCGAGACGGCGCCGGCGCCCGACGCGATCGCGAGCGGTACGCAGCCGAGGATGAACGCAAAGGAAGTCATCAGGATCGGGCGCAAACGCAGGCGGGCGCCCTCGAGTGCGGCCTCGACCAGGGGCTTGCCCTTCTCGTGCTCGGCCTTCGCGAACTCGACGATCAGGATGGCGTTCTTCGCCGAGAGGCCGATCAGCATCACCAGGCCGATCTGGCCGTACACGTTCAGCTCGAAGCTGCGCATGAAGAGGCCGAGGAAGGCGCCGAACACCGCGAGCGGCGTGCCGAGCAGCACACTCCAGGGCAGCGACCAGCTCTCGTACTGCGCGGCCAGGATCAGGAACACCATTCCCACTGCGAACGCAAAGACCGCAACGGCACCGCCTGCGGTCTTCTCCTGATAGGTGAGCGCGTTCCACGAGTATCCCATCTCCGCAGGGAGCACTTCGGCGGCGACCTCTTCGAGGGCATCGAGTGCGTCGCCCGAGCTGTAGCCCGGCGCCGCCGAGCCCGTGACCTCGGCCGCGCGAAAGAGGTTGAAGCGCGTGGTGAACTCCGGGCCCTGCAGGTCGCGCGTCGAGACCAGCGTCGAGAGCGGGACCATCGAGCCCTCGTCGTTGCGCACGTAGAAGGCGCCGATGTCCTGGGCGCGCATGCGGTACTCCGGCTCCGCCTGCAGGAACACCTTCCACTGGCGCCCGAAGCGATTGAAGTCGTTCACATAGGCGCCGCCCATGAAAGCCTGGAGCGTGGTGTAGACGGACTTCAAGTCGACGCCCTGCTTCAGCGTCTTGTCGCGGTCCACCTCCGCGAAGACCTGCGGCACCGCAGCGCGAAAGGGGCTGAACACGCCGGCGAGCTCGGGACGCTGGCGCGCGGCCGCCAGGAACGTCTGCAGGTTCTGTTCGAGGAACGCCACATCCTGGCCGCTACGGTCCTGGAGCATCATCGAGAAGCCGCCGCCGGTACCGATGCCCGGGATCGCAGGCGGCAGGAAGGCGAACACCTGCGCCGCCGGGATTGCGGCGAAGCGCTGATTCAGCGCGGCGAGGATGCCTTTGAAGCCGGTCTCCGACGTCGTGCGCTCTTCCCAGGGCTCGAGCGACACAAAGAAGAAGGCGTTGTAGGTGGCCGAGCTCTGCGAGATCAGGCTGTAGCCGGCCACCGTGTTGAAGTCGCCGATGCCAGGCGTGTCGGCGAGGATGGCTTCGACCTGCTTGCACACCGCGTCTGTGCGCTCCATCGAGGCCGCATCGGGGAGCTGCACGTTGACGAAAAGGTAGCCCTGGTCCTCGACGGGCAAGAAGCTCGAGGGCAGGTGCCCACCGAGCAGCAGCGCGGCGACCGTGAAGGCGGCGAGGACCACGAGCGTGCGCAGGGACTTCCGGATGGCGGCGCCGGTGACGCCGACGTAGCCCGCCGTCGCTCGTTCGAAGGCAGCGTTGAAGGCCGCGAAGAAGCGACCGAGCGGCCCGCGCGCGCCGCTCGTGGGCTTCAGCAGCAGCGCCGAGAGCGCCGGCGAGAGCGTGAGGGCGTTGATCGCCGAGATGATCACCGAGATCGCGATGGTGATGGCGAACTGCTGGTAGAGACGCCCCGTGATGCCGGGGACGAACGCCACCGGGATGAACACCGCCGAGAGTACCAAGGCGATCGCGACCACCGGGCCCGCCACCTCCTGCATCGCCTTCACGGTGGCGGCGCGTGGCTCCATGCCTTGCTCGATGTGGTGCTGCACCGCCTCCACCACCACGATGGCGTCGTCCACCACCAGGCCGATCGCCAGCACCAGGCCGAACAGCGAGAGCGTGTTGATCGAGAAGCCAAGCAGCGGGAACACGGCGAAGGCGCCCACCAGCGAGACGGGCACCGTGAGCAGCGGGATCAGCGTGGCGCGCCAGCTCTGGAGGAAGATGAACACGACCAGGATCACGAGCGCCATCGCCTCGACCAGCGTGTGCTGGATCTCGACGATGCCCTCGGTCACGGCCAGCGTGGTGTCGAGCGAGGTGCTGTAGGCGAGGTCCTGCGGGAAGCGCCCCTTCAGCTCCTCCATCACGCCCTTCAAGCCCCCGGCGACCTCGAGCGCGTTCGAGCCCGGGATCTGGTAGAGCGCGATGATCGCGGCGGGCTTGCCGTTCAGGCGCCCGCGCTGGTTGTAGTTGAGCGAGCCGAGTTCGATGCGCGCCACGTCGGAGAGCCGGATTTGCGCGCCGCTCGGATCGCTACGCACGACGACCGCGCCGAATTCCTCCGCGGTGACGAGGCGCCCCTGCGCGCGCACGCTCCAGGTAAACTCCTGGCCGGCCGGCGCCGGCTCGCCGCCGATCTTGCCCGACGGGTTCACCGCGTTCTGCTTCTGGATCGCATCCACCAGGTCGGGCACCGTGAGGCCGAGCTTCGCCAGCTGGTCGGGCTTCACCCAGATGCGCATGGCGTAGTCGGCGGTCCCGAAGATGATCGCGTCGCCAACCCCGGGGATGCGCTTCAGCTGATCGAGCACGTTGATGTTCGCGTAGTTGCCGAGGAAGCGGTCGTCGTAGCTGCCGTTCGGCGAGTAGAGCGAGAACAGGATCAGCGGGCTGGACGTGGACTTCTTGACCGTGACGCCGAAGTTGCGCACCTCGGCGGGCAGCGTGGCGTCCGCCTGGTTGACCCGGTTCTGGGTGAGCACGTTGTCCATGTCGATGTTTGTCGCGACGTCGAAGGACACGCGCAGCGTCATGCTGCCGTCGTTGGCGTTCACCGACCGCATGTAGATCATGTAGTCGACGCCGTTCACCTGCTGCTCGATCGGCGTCGCGACGGCCTGCTCGATGGTGATGGCGTCGGCGCCCGTGTAGGTGGCCGTCACCTGGATCTCGGGCGGCACGATGTCGGGAAACTGCGCGATCGGCAGCCCGCCCATCGAGATCAGGCCCACCACCACGATCACGATCGAGATCACGATCGCAACGATGGGGCGGCGGACGAAGAAGTAGTCGCCGCCGCCTACGGGTGCTTCACTCACGCCGCTCAGCTCCCAGCGGCGGGCGGCGCCGTGTCAGTCGCGGCGTCCATGGGGGTTGCCTTCACGAGCGAGCCGGTGCGCACCTTCTGGAGCCCTTCGACGATCACACGCTCACCGGGCTCGAGGCCCTTCTCGATCACCTGCAGGCTGCCGTCGCGCACGCCGGTTTCGACCACCCGCAGCGTCACCTTGTCGTCGGCGCCGACCACGGCGACCTGCTGTACCCCCTGCAGCTCCTGGACCGCGCGCTGCGGCACGAGCAGCGCGCCCCGCTTGGTCTCGGTGACGGCGCGCACGCGCGCGTACTGACCGGGGCGCAGCAGGTCGCCCGGGTTCGGGAACTCGCCTTTGAACAGGATGGTGCCGGTCTTGGGATCGATCGCGCGGCCGGTCACGACGGGGCGGCCGCGATGCGGATACACGCTGCCGTCGGTGAGCACCAGCTCGAGATTCGGCTCGGCGCCTTCGGCGCGGGCGGGGCGGCGCGCGAACAGCAGGTACTCGCGCTCGCTGACCGGTGCGACGACGAGGATCGGGTCCACGTTCGAGACGGCCGTGAGCGGTTTCGGATTGGAGGGCCCGACCAGATCGCCGACCTGGGCGTTCGCGATGCCGGTGATGCCGTCGACGGGAGAGCGCACCTCGGTGAAGGAGAGATCGAGACGCGCCTTGTCGACGGCCGCGCTTCCGGCGCGTACCGATGCTTCGCCCGAGTCGCGCATCGCGAGTGCGTTGTCGAGCTCGCGCTGGCTGACGGCGCCCTCCTGCGCGAGGGGCGTGTAGCGGGCCACGTCGACCTTCGCCTTCGCGAGCGCGGCCTGCGCGCGACCGAGCTCGCCGCGCGCCTGGTCGAGCGCGGCCTGGTAGGCGCGCGCATCGATGCGGAAGAGCAGGTCGCCCGCCTTCACCGGCCGGCCTTCGGAATAATCGCGCGACAGCAGCGTGCCCGAGACCTGCGCGCGGATCTCGGCATCGACGCTGCCCTGTGTCGTGCCGATCCACTCGCTCTTCACCTCGACGTCGCGCTGGATCACCGACGCCACGATCACCTCGACCGGCGGCGGGGCGCTGGGCTCGCCCGGGGAGCATGCGGAGAAAAGCCAAATGGCCAGCGACAGGAGTGCGAATGCAGTGCGACGAAGCGGCATGTAGGCGTCCGAGAATTCCCGCAGACCAAGAGTGGCGCACTAGCCTACCAGTGGCGCACTAGCCTAGCGCGACCGTCGTGGCGGAATCCAGCGGATCCCACGCTCCCCGCGGCGGGTACCACCGCTTCGTCGAGCACCTCGATCGCTGGGCGTGCGCGGAGCGGGCTGCGGCGCACGGCTCCGCTCACTCGGCCTCGAGGCTGCGGCGAGCCGCCGCGAGCTCCTTGCGCTTGTCGGGCCCGACCACCGGGTGATGCAGCTTCAATCTCGCGATCGAGTCGACCACTGCGGCTGCCACGACGAGGCGCGTGAACCACTTGTTGTCGGCGGGCACCACGTACCAGGGGGCGTGCCTGGAGGCGGTGTTGCGGATTGCCTCCTCGTAAGCGTCCTGGTACTCGGCCCAATGGCCACGCTCGGCAACGTCGGACGCCGAGAACTTCCAGTTCTTCTCCGGCCGGTCCAGGCGCTCGATGAAACGGCGCTTCTGCTCGGCCTTCGACACATGGAGGAAGAACTTGAGGATCACCACCCCGTTGCGACCCAGGTACTGCTCGTAGTTTTTGATGTCCTCGTAGCGCTGCTTCCAGATCTTCTTCGTCACCAGCGAGGGGTGCAGCTTCTGCCGCGCCAGCAGCTCCTGGTGGATCTTCACAACCAGTAACTCTTCGTAGTACGAGCGATTGAAGATACCGATCTGACCGCGGGCCGGCACGTTGCGCATGTAGCGCCAGAGATAGTCGTGATCGAGCTCCTCACTGGACGGCTGCTTGAACGAGGTCACCTGGCAGCCCTGCGGGTTGATCCCCGAGGTCACATGCTTGATCGTGCCGTCCTTGCCGGCGGCATCCATGGCCTGGAACACCAGCAGCACCGCCCAGTGATCCTGGGCATAGAGCATGTCCTGCTGCTCCGCGAGCCACTCGACGCCACGAGCGAGCATCTCCTTCGCCTCCGCCTTGTCTTCGGACTTGAGATCAGCGGTGCCGCCTGGATCGACATCCTTGAGCCTGAAGTCCTTGCCGCGCGTCACGCGGTACGGGGCAATGAATTTTTCTATACGCTCAAACTGGGACTTCTGCATGCTGTCTGTCCTCCTCGGGCCTTGCCGCTGCGGATCGTGGAACTGACGCTCTCGACGGACCTGCCGGATAGGCGGAAAACCATGGTACAGTCGTCGCGGCACACCTATCAATCGAATTGCATCTGGAAACAACCGGATTGCATCTGGAAACGCGCCTATCTAGGTCGATGGCATGGAGAACCGATGCTACTTGTACCGTTGGCGCACTCTGTAAGTGCACAGGGGAGAAGCGGCAATGACCGAGAAGAAAGGGGAAACTGGATCCAGAACGCCCGACGAAAAGCCTCTAGAGTCCCCGAGGGCAACGTTTAGTCGACGAGAATTCGCGCAGGTATCAGTCATTGCCGGTGCCGCTGTGGCATTGCCGCGTATGCTTCGCGCCGAGCCGCAATCAGACACGGAATCTGCCACGAAAGTCCGGGCATCGACCGAGGCGGGTAGTGGATCGAGTGGCTCTACGGGATGGCGTGCGGGCACGACGATTCCGGCCGAGTACTACTACGACCTGGAATATTACAAGAAGGATGAGCGCCACGTCGGCGACAACTTCTGGCTGCTGGCCGATCACGTAAGTCGCATCCCCAAGGCGGGTGACTTCTTCGTGTTCAAATATGGGCTCGGCGAGAGCGTCATCGTCGTTCGCGGCGAATCCCGTGACATCCGGGCGTTCCACAATGTCTGTCGTCATCGCGGTTCACGACTGTGCCGACATGACGAAGACCCGCGGCCCGGCGATGAGCGTCTCTCCGTTCGCCAACTGGGCGAAAGTGGCAACGCGCAGGTATTCCGCTGCCCCTACCACGCCTGGCTGTACGATCTCGACGGCAGCCTGATTGACGCCTACGACGTGCACGACGACTTCAACATGGCCGCCAATGGGTTGATCCCGTGCCATGTGCGGGTAGAGGCGGGGCATATCTTCCTGAATTTTTCCCGCGCCGAGAAGCCACCGGAATTTGGTGGCAAGTTCGAGTGGTCGCTAGATGAAATTGGGGCCAGTCACCGTCTGGCCGAATTGAAGATTGCTTCCCGTCGGTACTACCCGATTCACGCCAACTGGAAACTGGCGATAGAAAATTTTCTCGAGTGTTACCATTGCGGACCATCCCACAAGAGCCTGGTGACGACCCACAACTGGGATTACACGCTTACCCCATCGCAAAAGACCAGGCGCGCCAAGAAGATCGCCGACCAGCTCGGCACCGAGCCCGGCGAGCCGCAAGCGCAACAGGGCCAAGGAATGGGCTCGGGAATGGGCTCGGGAGCAGGACCATTCGAAGGCGAGCTCAATCCAGGATTCGTGACGGGATCGCTCGACGGCAAGCCGGTGGCACCTTTGTTGCCGGGGATCAGCGACTGGACGCACAGGACCAATATCGCGACGACCGGATATTCAACCGGGTACTGGCAGGCCTACGATGATCACGTCGCAGTCGCGCGATTCACCCCGCGCGGCCCCGAGTTCACAGACTGCGAAATATTCTGGTTGGTCCACCCCGACGCGGTCGAGGGGAAAGACTACAAAGCGGAGAACGTGATGGCGCTCTGGGACATCACGATCCGCGAAGACATCTGGATCGTCGAGAACAACCACGTGGGAATCAAGTCCGGCGCGTACAGAACCGGGCGATATTCCACGAATGAGGATGGCCCGTCAGACTTCATCACTTGGTACATGAACGAAGTCGTGCACGCGTGAGACGCTGAGGCCCAGCTGTTGCTCCTATTGTTGCCGTGATTCCGGTGCTTGCGAAGACGCTCGAATCGACCACCGCCATTTGTTGCGTGTTCTTCGCCGTCGCCGCCGCCGAGGTGCATGCCGAAGGCACACAGCAAGCGGTGACCTCGATCTCCGACGGTGTGTTCACCGCGGAGCAGAGCGCTCGCGGCGAAGCGCGGTATCTGGAGACCTGTGAGCGATGCCATAAAGAAGACTTGAGCGGGGATCCAGGCGAGGAGGTTCCGCCCCTCGTGGGTGACAAGTTTCTCGCCGAATGGGCTGGCTGGACGGTCGGCGATCTCTTCGAGTTCTCGACGGCGAAGATGCCGCCCAAGAAGAAGGAGCGGCTCGAGCTTTCGGGTGATCACTACGCCGACGTACTCGCCTATATCCTCGACAAGAACGGATTTCCCGCCGGCGAGGCGGAGCTGCTGCCAGTGCTCGAGCCCCTGTTCGAGATCGAGATGAGCCCCAGCGAGTAGGCGAAACGACCCTAGGAGGAACACCATGAAGAAGCGAGGCCGTCAGATCTCGACGAGCGATGACCGGAGCGACGACCGGGCCGATGGCCGGGCCGATGGCCGGGCCGATGACCGTATCGATGACCGGAGCGACGACCGGAGCGACGATCAACTGGGGCTGAGCGATCCGAACATCACGCGTCGCGACTTCGTCGGTGGCACAATGCTCGGCGCGGGCGTCGTGCTGCTGAACATGGCAGCACCGGGCGTGATTCGCGCGTCCGAAGCCGCGAGCCGCCCGGTCGATCAGCTGCTCGGGCCGGACTGGACGGGCCCGGGCGGAATCGGCGACTACGCGAAGTCGAATGGCAACACGCATGAGGTCGTCAACGCTGCTCATTCCGTATATCGGGGCACGTGGGCGCAACTCCCACCCGGTGTCGTCGACGCGGGCCAATTCGACCTCGTGGTGGTGGGGGGTGGATTCGCGGGATTGATGGCCGCCTACACGTTCCAGCGCGACGGAAAGGGCAGCTGCTTGCTGCTCGACAATCATCCGATGTTCGGCGGCGAGGCGAAGCAGAACGAGCTGATCGTCGACGGCCATCACCTGCACGCACCGCAGGGGTCGAACGGGTTTTCCTGGCTGCCCGACCACCGCGTCTGGAACGAGTTCGGTCTTCCCAAGAATTTCGACGAGCTGCAGTGGCAGCGCAAAGTATCTGGCACCAGCACACGGCTGCGCATTCCCGACGACAGCTATAGCTCGATGAGCGGTCGCATGGACGAGGCCGATACGGGTTTTTTCTACAAGGATCCCTCGAGCACCAACGGTCATCGCTGGGTCAAGGACCCGTGGGCCAACGGGTTTCGCGACGCACCGATCCCGGAGCTCGCGAAGCGCGAGCTGATGACCATGCAGCACTTCGAGTACCGCGAGCCCGTCCCCGCAGATTGGAAGCGATGGCTGGACAGCATGACCTACAAGGAATTCCTGCAGAAATACGTAGGGATCACTCGCAGCGAGGTCTACGACTATCTCGACCCGATGATCGCCGCGACGTTTCCCGGCCTCGGCTGCGACGTGATCTCGGCCTACATGGGAGCGGCGTTCCCCGGCGCGTCCGCGGTGGCAACGGCATCCGGTGACCCGGAGTGGGTGGGCTCCGAAGACTCGAAGTCCCTATATGTGAGTTTCCCGGGTGGCAACGCCGGCATCGCGCGCCACATCGTCAAGACGATGCTGCCCGCTGCGATCGAGGGCAAACACAATCTCAACGACGTCGTCTACGGCCGCGTCGACTGGAAGGCGCTCGATCGCGAAGGGCAGAAGGTTCGCATGCGGCTCGGTTCCACGGCGGTGCGCGTCGAGCACGCGGGTTCTCCGGACTCTGCTTCCGAAGTCCACATCACTTATCTGAAGGACGGTCAACTCCATCGCGTCCGCGCAAAGGGCGTTGTGATGGCCGGTGGCCAGTGGATGAATCGGCATGTCGTCCGCGACGCGCCCGAATCACTCACCCATGCGATGAGTCAGTTCCACCATGCGCCGATTCTGACATTGAACGTGGCGGTGAGGCACTGGCGATTCATGGAGAAGCTCGGAATCAGCTGCGCGCGTTGGTTCGATCGCGAGGGCTTCGGCTGGTACACGGGCCTTCGCGCGCCGATGGTTGTCGACGGGAAACACATGCCTCTCGATCCATCGAAGCCGACGATGCTCACGTTCTACATCCCGTTTACCTCGACGGTGTCGCAATCGGGGATGCCACTCGAGCAGCAGTCGCTCGTCGCGCGAACCGCGCTGTTCTCGATGAGCTACGCGGAGATCGAGCGCAAGATTCGCGAGCAGCTCACAGCGATGTTCGGCGACTACGGTTTCGATGCGAAACGCGACATCGCCGGCATCATCAGCAACCGCTGGGGGCACGCCTACGTGATTCCGCAGCCCGGCTTCTACTTCGGCCGCGACGGAGCCCCCGCGCCCCGCGAAGTTGTGCGCGAGGGCTACGGCCGCGTGCGCTTCGGCCACTCCGAACTATCGGGCTTCCAGCTCTGGACCACGGCCTGCGAAGAAGGCGAGCGCGCGACGAAGCAGGTTCTCGCATCGGTCTGACGCTCGATCGCAGCCCGGAGCTCGACGCGCCCAGCGCATCGGGAATCATCCAAGGGCCGCTACCAGAGCGTCGATGTCGCTTTCGTCGTTGTACGGAGCCAGCGATACCCGCACGCGGCCACCGCGGGAGCTGCATACGATGTTCGCCGCTCGAAGTTTCTCCAGGGTCGATTCCAGCTTCTGACGAGGGTGCGCGAGCGAGACGATATGCGGCGACGCTGCGGGATCGGAGAGATCGCGAAAGGCTCCCCAACCTCGTTTGCTCATCCTCTCGATCAACATACCGGATAGCCGACGAGCGTGTTCCTCGATCGCCGCTTCACCCAGTTCGAGGAGTTGATCCAGCGACGCCGTGAGCGCAGCAATCGAAACGTAAGACATCGTCGACTGCGTGTAGCGACGCGCGTCGTCGGCCAACAGAATCTGCGTCGCGTCGAAATCAAATGGATCCGGCGCGCCCATCCAACCGGGCAGAGGGGGAGTGACCTCGAGCAGTGGCGGTGCGACCACCGCCAACGCGACCCCACCATGGCCGCCGAGCCACTTGTACCCGCTCGAAACCACGACATCCGCATCCCAGGCAGCGGTATCGATCGCGAGCGCCCCTGCTGCCTGGGTCGCATCGACGACCAGCCGCGCTCCTGCTTGATTCGCCGCACGTCGCAGCCGAGGAACATCGATTTGGCTTCCGGTTGCATATTGGACGCTGCTGACAGCGACGACCGCCGTCTGCCGATCGAGTGCGTCGATGAGAACGGCCGTCAAGTCGCTCGTCGGGTCGTCCTCGACGAATTGCACCTGACAGTCGCCGCTGGCAGCCACGCGCAGCCAGGGGCGGGTGACCGCCGGAAAGTCGGTCCGCACGGCCAGAATCTTCCGGCCGGCGATCGATGGAATGAGCTGCGGAATCTGCCCGAGCAGCTCGCTCGCGCTCGACGTAATCGCAATCCGGTCGGCATCCGCGTGGAACAATCGTGCAGCACTGGAGCGCAGCGAATCGAAGCAACGCACCTCATCCGCATCGGAAAGCTTCCAATTTCCGTGGCGAGCAACATCGTCCACGAATCGGTGCATGGCCTCGACGGTCGACGCGCTCAGCAAGCCGAGTGAGGCCTGGTTCAGGTAGACACAGCTCGCGAGGCTCGCGTAACGCGCACGCGGAATCAGAGCGGTCGTCATGTCGTCGCGCCGTGATCCATCATCGGCACAATAGCTGCGCACACTATCAATGGCAGCTATATTCCGATTGGCGCAATGACCTCGCGAAGCACCTTGCCATGAAGATCTTGCCGCAGCTGTCGGTATGCGTCGTACTCGGGTTGATCTTGGCGGGTTGCTCTTCCGACAAAGACTGGCGCACCGCCAGTCGTGAATCTGCTCGGATCGCACCGCTCCCTTCCGAAACGAACGAAGCCGTTCTACAGGTCTACGGCGCCGATGCGTGGGGCTGGCGTGGCTGGTTCGCAATTCACAGCTGGATTGCCGCGAAGCGAACTGGAGAATCCTCCTACACGGTTTATGACGTGGTCGGCTGGCGCGCAGATCGAGAACGATCGGTCGTGAGGATCGTTCAAGACGTTCCGGACCGCTATTGGTACGGCGAGAAGCCCCATGTCATCAAGGAGCATCGAGGAACTGGAGTCGACGAACTGATCGATGCCGTCGACGAGGCGGCCCGTTCATACCCATGGATGACGGTCTACAAGGCCTTTCCCGGCCCCAACAGCAATACCTTTACCGCGTGGGTCGCCAAGCAGGTTCCAGAGCTGGAATTGAATCTCCCCTACTCTGCGATTGGCAAAGATTACGTGGAGTAGCGTGGGAGCGGCGCGTTCAGAGGAGACGCGGCACCATGAGAAATGACGCCCTCGTCATTTCACTGATCCTGTTCATTGTCGTCGGCGCCTCGATCGCGCCGATAACCGCGTCATCGCCTAACAGGTTCTCACCGACTAGCACATGATCCGCTGTCGTCGCTTCGCAGCTGTCGTAACGATTCTGGCGTTTGCCGTCAGTTGCACCGGTCAGGATGATCCGCATGCCGGCGTGGAAATCGGGGACGACGACGACGTGGTCGATGCCGTGTTCGCAGCCTGGGATGTGCCGGGATCGCCGGGATGCGCGCTCGCCGTGGCGCAAAATGGCGCCACGGTGTACTCGCGCGGCTACGGTTATGCCAACCTCGACTACGACATCCCCATCACGCCGCAGACGGTGTTCGACGTCGGCTCGGTAACCAAGCAGTTCAACGCCGCCAGCCTCAGCATGCTGGCGTTGGAAGGAAAGCTGTCGCTCGACGACAATGTCCGCAAGTGGCTACCGGAGCTACCCGAGTACGAGTGGCCGATCACCCTGCGGCACATGCTCCACCACACCAGCGGCCTGCGTGAATATCTGAACCTGTTCCCACTCGCAGGGCGCGACGACTACTACCCGATCTCGCACAGCCAGATTCTGGCGATGATGTCGCGACAGCGCGCGCTGATCGATCCGCCAGGTGAACAATACCGTTACAGCAACACAGCCTACATGCTGCTGGCGCAGGTTCTCGAGCGCGCTGGCGGCAAATCGCTGGGCGGGATGGCGCAGGAGCGCATCTTCGAGCCGCTGGGGATGGAAGGCAGCTCGATGTACGAAAACCGCGAGGAAATCATTCCTCGGCGCGCCACCGGCTACGATCGCGACGCCGATGGCCGCGTGCGGATCGTGCACAACTACGGCTTTGACGTCGCCGGCGACGGGCAACTGTACTCGACCGTGGAGGATCTGCTGCGCTGGGACGATTACCTGCACGGCGCCGAGAAGCCAGCGATTCATCCGATGATGCTGACCGAGGGGCGCCTCAACAACGGCGATCCGACCGGCTACGCCCAGGGCATCCGGCTGGATGAGTACCGCGGCCTGCGCACCGTGGGGCACAGCGGCAGTTCCTGGGGGTTCCGCAGCGAACTCGTACGCTTCGTAGAGCCCGGCCTGTCGATCGCCGTCGCCTGCAACGCCGACTCCGCCGAACCTGAAAACCTCGCGCAGCGGGTCGCCGACCACTACCTGACTGACCAGCTGGGGCCCGAGAGCGACGAAGAGGCAGCTGGCGCCGACCAAGAGGTTTCTGACGCGGCAGCCGAGCCGCCCGCCCTGACATCCGACCAGCTGGCGGAGTTCATCGGTGTATTCTTCGCTGCTGAACTCGACGCCACCTACCGGTTCGCAATCGTCGACGGCGGCCTCGTGGTGCGCATCGAGCAGGAGCCGCCGCTCGAGGTCGCGCCGGTAGCCAATGACCGGTTCGAGTTCCGCTTCCACCCTCAGGGCTGGTCGGAACCACAGCAGGTAAGCCTGGAGTTCCATCGCAACCGTGCCGGTGCCGTCACCGGATTCGGTCTGAGCTCGGGCTCAGAGCGAGGCATCGTATTTGAGCGGCGCTAGCGACGGTTACGGGATCCTCGCTCGCGCCACACCGCGAAGCGTGATGAACAGCCGCGGCCAAAGCCGACACTTGCTCTGTCATCCCAGAATTGCAAGTCCGACTCCATTTTCAGGAGGCGCTCGATGATCAAGAGATTCCTGTCGATTCTGCCCAGTGTCGCACTCGTGTTGACGGCCTGCGCGCCCGATGCGCCAGAGCTCACTGGCGTGGTCATCGTCAACGCGCGGGTAATCGATGGTAGCGGTGGCCCCTCGCGGGACGTGAACGTGCGCATCGTGGGGGAACGCATCGCCGACGTTGGGAATTTTGAGCCGTCGACACAGGACACCGCCGTCGATGCCAGTGGTCTGGTGTTGGCACCCGGATTCATCGACGTCCACAGTCACCACGACGATGGGTTGTTCGAGATGCCGGGGGCGCTGGCGGCGGTCAGCCAGGGAATCACCAGCATCGTGGCCGGGCAGGATGGTGATCAGAATCATCCCCTGGCGGAGTTCTTTGCCGGGCTCGAGAAATCTCCCGCCGCCATCAACGTCGCTTCCTATGCCGGTCATGGGACATTGCGGGGCCAGGTCATGGGGGAGGACTATCAGCGTCATGCGACACCGGAAGAGTTGGCAGAGATGGCGGGTCTTTTGCGTACCGAGATGGAGGCCGGCGCATTGGGGCTTGCGAGTGGCTTGGAATACGACCCCGGGTCCTTTGCGTCGATCGAAGAGTTGGTAGAACTCGCCAGCGTGGCGGCTTTCCATGGCGGCCGCTACGTGAGCCATATCCGCAACGAGGACCAGTATTTCTGGGAAGCCATCGATGAAGTCATCGACATCGGTCGCAAAGCCCGGATACCGGTCCAGGTGAGCCACATCAAACTCGCCATGACCCGCTGGTGGGGACAGGCCGGCCGCCTAACAACCAAACTGGATGAAGCCCGGGCATCGGGCGTCGACATCACCGCCGATATCTACCCTTATCGGGCCTGGAATTCAGATTTCAGCTGGCTGAAGACATTGTTTCCGGAGCGCGATCTGGATCGTCGAGATGGAGCGGAATACATCCTCAGAGACATGCTTTCGCCGGAGGGCATTCTGCTCCCCCGTTTTCGACCGGAGCCGGCGTATGACGGCTTGACGATCGCCGAGATTGCCGAAATCCGTCGATCCGATCCGGAAACAACACTGATGGAATTGTTGAAGGCAGACATCGAGATGGGCGGCGGGTCCCCGATGTTGGGTTTTGCGATGGACGAACCCGATATCGAGTCGATCATGGCTTGGCCGCATACCGTGATCGGCAGCGACGGGGATCTCGCAGGTTCTCATCCACGTGGCTTTGGCGCCTTTACGCGTTTTCTCGGACATTACATCCGTGAGCGCAATGTGGTCTCTCTCGAAGAGGGCATTCGAAAAATGACCTCACTCTCCGCCCAACACGTCGGGATCGCTGAGCGCGGCTCGATCCAGGTGGGTCACTATGCGGATCTGGTCCTGTTCGACCCCGATAGGGTCAGCGATCGCGCGACTCCCGAGGCACCCCATGTGCCTTCCTTGGGTATCGAAAAGGTCTGGGTCAATGGGAAACTGGTGATCGAGGGCGGCCAGATCACCGGCAACCGACCCGGCAAGCCAATTCGCCGGGCCAGCCCGTGAGCTAGATCGACGCTATGGGGTGTCACCACACTCATGTCTGGAAAGGAAGATCCGATGGAAAACGCCTGGATAGAAACGCTTGATGCTGGGAATGTGCTGCTGATCGATGGTGGCATGGGCACTGAATTGCAGCGACGCGGCGTGCCGATGGACAAGGTTGCGTGGAGTGGGGCTGCCGTGCTCACTCATCCAGATTGCGTACGTGAAACGCACGAGGACTATATCCGCGCTGGGGCGAGGGTCATCATTACGAACACGTTTGGATCGACACGGCAAATGCTGGAGCCAGCCGGCTATGGAGACCAGGTCGAGGCGGTCCATCGGGGCGCCGTCAAACTGGCCAGGCAAGCTCGCGCTAACGTGGCCCAACAAGCTGTGGCGGTGGCAGGTTCGATTTCAACAGAGCCGCCCGGCTTTGATCGAAACGCGTTCTTGTCACCCGAAAAAGAGCTCGAGGCCTACCGCGAAGCGGCAGGTCTTCTGGCGGACGCGGGCGTTGATTTGATCGCGCTGGAGATGATGGTTGAAACGACCCATGCGTCCCGCGCGATGCACGCGGCATTGGAGACGAAACTCCCCGTGTGGTTGGGTGTTGGCTGCAGGAAAACAGCGGACGGCAAGATCGTGAGCTTTGATCACACCGACCTGGAATTGGCCACGGTGCTGGACGCCCTCATCCCAATGGGACCCACCATGGTCAATATCATGCACAGTGAAATCGGGGCCATCCCTGAGGCCATTGAATTGGTCCGGCAACGCTGGTCTGGACCTATCGGCGTGTACCCCGAATCCGGATACTTCACAAAACCGAATTGGAACTTTGTAGACGTCATTTCGCCAGCAGATCTGGTAACCGAAGCGCTCGGCTGGGTTGCGGCGGGCGTGCGTTTGCTCGGCGGATGCTGCGGCACAAGCCCTGACCACATCATGGCTCTCCACGCAGCGATGCCGGAGCTAGAAGCTGCATGTTCGGCAATCTCTGATATTCCATGATTCTGTAATCGAGCGAGTCCGGCCGAGGAGACAAGCGTGCGGGATGAGGGACTGGTGCGCGTGATTGGGCCCGGCGCACTTGGCATCAACGTTGTGAACATGGTGGTCGGCGCGGGAATTTTCGTCTTGCCGGGCCGCATCGCAGCGGACCTGGGGGCTTCCGCGATTCTCGCGTACCTCGTCTGTTCGGTCGCCGTGGCGCTGGTCTTCCTGTGTTTCGCGGAAGTCGGCAGCCGCATCACCCGCAGTGGTGGCGCCTACGCGTACATCGAAGAAGCGTTTGGACCGCTTGCGGGATTCATCGCATCGATATTGTTCTGGTTCGGATCTTCTGCCCTGGCGGACGCTGCCATCACCGTCGCCATGGTCGACGTAATGGCCCTCGCGTTTCCGGTACTTGGCGGGAGCATTCCACGTGCAGCGTTCATCATCGCCCTGTTTATATTCTTGACAGTCGTAAACATCAGGGGCGTCACGGCGGGCGTACGATTATACGTGTTCAACACGCTGGCCAAGTTGATACCGCTGTCATTGCTGCTGATCGCCGGACTGTTCGCCATCAACCTGGAGAATCTTTCAATTCCCGAATGGCCTTCCGCTCGAGAAATTGGAGCGGGCGCGATCATGCTGTTTTTTGCCTTCACCGGGGCGGAAAGCGCGCTCAGCGCCAGTGGAGAAATCAAGAACCCAGCAAAGACCGTGCCGATGGGGCTATCGATCGGAATCGGCGGCCTCCTCGTGCTTTACGTTGGGCTACAAACGGTGGCGCAGGGCGTGCTCGGGCCGGAACTTGCAAGCAACACTGAAGCGCCGCTGGCGGCTGCTGCAATCGAAGTGTTCGGCGGCTGGGGCGGCAAGATGCTGCTCGCGGGCGTCGTCATTTCGATTTATGGCGCGATCAGCGGAGACATGCTTGGCGCCCCGAGGGTCATATTCGCATCATCGCTGGACGGCAATTTACCGAGATTCCTGTCGAAGGTACATTTAGAGTACAAGACGCCACATCTGGCCGTGATTTTCTTCGCGATCGTGGTATGCGCGTTTGCGTTGAGTGGCACGTTCAGGTATCTGGCCGTGTTCGCGACGGGGTCGCTGCTGCTCATCGACCTCGGCGTGAGCCTAGCCGTGCTGCGCTTGCGCCAGCGCGACGGTTTTCCCAAAGCGGGAGAGTTCCGATTGCCATTCGGACCTCTCATTCCGCTATTGAGCTGCCTGATCGTCGGCTGGCTGCTCGTGCAAATGCCGGCCGAAGAAGCCATCAGTATCGCCGGGCTCATCATCGCCTCAGTCGTCGTATTCCTCATTCAAGCGATGGTTCGCAGATCACGGAGCGGCACGGGATAGGCGATTGAAGCTGCGTATTTGGCAATATTCGATAACCCTCGATTCCGATGGGTAGCGAGCTACCATGGCTCGGTGTCGAACGCTCCTTCGCTGCACATCCAAACACCTGTGTTCCGAGACGCTGAAGTTGACGCGGCGCTCGGAAAGTCCGTCTGGCTAAAGATGGAGTGCCTGCAACCGACGGGATCGTTCAAAATCAGAGGCGTGGGCCTTCTCTGCCAGGAGCTCCAGTCCGCGGGTTGCACTCGGTTCATCACTTCATCCGGTGGTAACGCCGGCTATGCAGTGGCTTATGCGGGGCGTGAGTTATCACTGCCGGTGTTGGTTGTCGTGCCGTCGACGACCCCTGAGTCGACGCGCCATCAGCTCGCGTTGATGGGTGCTGAAGTTCGCGTCGGCGGCGACGTCTGGGACGAGGCGGATGTGGTGGCTCGCAAGCTTGCATCCGAGGACGGCGCCGCCTACATCCCTCCTTTCGATCATCCAACGTTGTGGCTTGGGCACAGCTCCTTGGTCGATGAGGTGGCCGCTAGTCATGGCAAACCAGATCTCGTGATCGTCACCGTCGGTGGCGGGGGGTTGCTGTGCGGCGTGCTCGAAGGCATGCACCGAAACGGCTGGCTCGATGTACCGCTGGTTGCCGTTGAAACGGTTGGCGCCGAATCGCTCAACGCGGCAATCGCGGCCGGAGAAGTGGTTGAGCTCGCGGCAATCACTTCAATCGCCAAGTGCCTGGGTGCGCGCCGTGTGGCCGATGCTGCGCTTGCTTGGACTCGCAGACATCCCGTTCGGTCGATTGTGGTATCGGACAGCGCTGCCGTCAGGGGATGTCTGGAATTTGCAAATCGTCACAGGTTGTTGGTGGAACCGGCGTGCGGGGCGGGATTATCCCTCATCTACGACGGCGCGGAGTGCCTTTCAGAAGCAAAAAGGATCCTCGTCGTGGTATGCGGCGGTATCGGTGTGGACGTCGATCAACTGAACGGTTGGGTGGCCCAGACGAGGGCACGCGCGTGATTGCACATACGCGAGCCTACTGCGGACGGTTCGAGTCGCCGTCCTGCAAGAGTTCCTCAAGGGCGTAGAGCGCTTTCGGTGGGAACCTTTCGAGCGGATAATACTTCGTGATGGCTTCAAGAGCGTCTTCGTACTTCCGCAAGCCAATGTGGCGCAACAGGTAGCGGATGTCGTCTAGGTCCTGAAACTCTTCTCCGATTCGCGTCGCAAGACACTTCATCGCTAGGAGATAATTTGCGCCCGCACAAAACACCTTTAGATTGCTCAGTTCCAGATGCTTGGAGAACGATCCCTTTTCGCTCAGATAACCCTTCACACCATCGTTCAGCCAGTTCTCATCCACTCCGGCTTTGACAGCTACCCTTGCGGCAGCCTCTCTGATCTTTTTCGTCGGTTCGAAGGTTCCATCGATATCTCGCGTCGATTCCCGGGCACCGAAGACTAGACACATTACTGCGCCACCCACGAGATACACTTCACCGTTCACCGACGCCGAACGCAGCTCCTTGTTGAGGAGCTGGAGAAGGCGCTCGATGTCCTGCTTGGATAGGGCCGACACCTACACCCTGTCTCCAATGCTGGAGTCGATGAAGATATTCCGGCAACGGAAAGCCACAGGAGAATGTGTAAGGAGGTGCAGCCTGAGGCTCTTCAGAGAAGAGCCAAAAGCTGGTTCCTCGAGCGGCTGCACATCCCCAGTCCACGACGGAGCCTCAGTGTTCTTCCTGGCAGCGGCCTGCTCGATAGTCGCGGCTACGTAGTTCTCCCAATATGGATCAAGCTGCACCTGCGGAGGCTCCGACACGGCCAACTTGAATTCGCCAGCCGAAAGCTGGGTTAGCAGCTCGTTCAACTCTGCAAGGACGTAGCCCGGCTTCTCGGCGGTGGACAGTGCCTTGAGCAAGTCTTGGAAGGTCTCACGGAGCGGCGGGAGGGCATTGCTGAGCATCCAGTCAGACATGCTCATCCCAGCTCGCTTGGCGTGCCGTCTGAGCGCAGCTTTCTGAGATTGGGAAAGTCGAATCTGAAGCTGGGCGCTCTTGAGGTTCTTCTTCATGGGGCAGAGTTTAGATCCGTAGTCAATTTTGTCAATACAATTGTATTGACCTTATCGACCCAACTTCCTTTCCGCTTGAGTGAACCGCCCCGGGATTGCCGGAGGCTCCAGCTTGAGGGTTCAGCATCCCCTTTCGTCTAGGTCCGACTCCTCTCGCGGACTGCGCGGGAATACCGGGGGAACCAATAAGGTGGAGGAGCCCCAAACGCATCAACCCCGCCAAGTATTTAGCTTGGCGGGGTTGAAATTACGTTGGAGCACGAGACCGGGCTCGCAGGCGGGCTTCGCCCGCGATGCGCTAGCCGAGCGAAGCTCGGCCGCGAACCGGCGACCTCCACGTTGGCAAGAGACGAAGAGCCCGAGGAAGATCAATAACTTGCGCCCTAACGACCGGCAGGGAGCGGCACAGACCGGCGTATCGCGGCACCGGGGACGGCAGACGGCACCCCCGCGGCACCGACTCCAGGGCACGTGGGTGCACCCCCCACCCCCGATGGGGCAAGGGATTCCTTAACCTGGTTCGGCTGAAATACAAAAGGGTGCGCGCGTCCGCATCGCGCAGGCCGCGTGGCCGAATCGTCGGGCCGCCTCGCCGACGAGTAGCGCCGCACGCCCGTGGATCTCTCCGCCCCGACCCACTTCGGCCGCGCCGCGGGCTCAGCGCCGACCGCGTTCGCATGTCGCGCCGAATTATGCAGACCTGTGTAATAAGCCGACCAGCGTGCCGCAGATTACGTCACAACACTAAGAAGCGCGGTCGCTTGCGTGATTCGAGGCGCTACAGCCAAATCCGACTTAGACTGACCGGTACGCTGCGTTTGCCGTATTATGCGGAACTGTCGAATAACTGTTAGCCGCCATGAATGAACTGTCTGCGCTGATCTCGAAATTTGTCGGAGCCGGAGGGCTCAACACCACGGATGTCTACAACGAGTTCAGTCTTCAGCACGAGCTGGGAATCTTCCTGCGGCACGAACTGCCGGGGTACAGGGTTCAATTCGAACGCAACATTGGGTACTTTGCGCCGTCGAAAGCTGAATTCACAAAGCGCGAACTGGACATTGCCGTCTTCTCGGAAGACAAGCGAGAGTTGAAGTACGCGATTGAGCTGAAGTTTCCGCGAAGCGGACAGCACCCGGAGCAGATGTTCAGCTTCTGCAAGGACATCGCATTCGCGGAAGAGCTTAAAGCCGTCGGCTTCGCTCAGTCAGCACTGTTGATAGTCGTCGATCACCACCTGTTCTATAGTGGGTCACCTGAGGGAATCTATGGCTTCTTCCGCTCCGGTCGGCCCATCACAGGTCGAATCGACAAGCCTACAGGCGCAAAGAATGAGCACGTGACAATCAAGGGGAGCTACACCGTCGCTTGGTCTGCAGTATCGTCAGGCATTCGATACGCCATCATCGAGGTGGCAGATGGCGGCTAATCCTTTGTTGCTGCGGACGGG
>CAZBSV010000110.1:0-3032 GCA_964494795.1 uncultured Spirochaetales bacterium
CGCCTGCCATCGCCGCGGCCGCATCGGAGCGGTGTCCCGGTGTGCGGCCGCTCGCGGTGTGGTCCGTGATCCCCGCAACCACGAGCTCCGGAACGTGTCAACAACTTTGAGACACCCGACGTTCTAATTGAGTGTGCACTCTCCTTGT
The DNA here is from genome assembly GCA_964494795.1 of uncultured Spirochaetales bacterium. Lineage (GTDB taxonomy): Bacteria > Myxococcota_A > UBA9160 > UBA9160 > SMWR01 > JACZVU01. Next base: position 149 of record CAZBSV010000110.1, read on the forward strand.
AGCTGGAGGCTGATCTCGACCTGGGATCGATCCTCGGGCGGATTGATCCAGACTGCACTCGGAAGCTGCTCGGTTCTGGGGGCACCGCGGACGAAGCGCTCCGGGTGCCACGCCCACGCGTCATCCAGCACCCGCTGGCGCTTGGCCAAAACCTCTTTTGCACGGCCTCGGTGAACTGCTTCGGGTGTCAGGTAGGCCACCCCTGAGTGGTGATGCTCGTGGTTGTACCACGGGAAGAACGCGCGGCAATGGCCGAGGGCATGCTCGTAGCTGCCGAACGCGTCGGGATACCCAGGGCCGTACTTCAGCGTCTTGAACCCGGATTCGGAATACGGATTGTCGTCCGACACATAGGGGCGGCTCAGAGAACGATCAACCCCGAGATCCACGTACAGCTGTTTTAAGGTCTTCGATCTTGGCGCCGCGCCCCGATCCGAGTGGACGATCAGCTGCCCGCGCTCGATGCCCTCTTGCTCGTACGCGTGGGCGACGAGATCACGGGCCAGCTCTCCGCTTTCGCGATGGGCCAGCATCCAGGCCACCACGTATCGGCTGTAGATGTCCAGTACGACATAGAGGTAGTAGTAGGTCCACTTCTGCGCCGAGCGCAGCTTGGTCAAATCCCAGGACCACACCTGATTCGGCGCGGTCGCCAAGAGCTCTGGCTTCTGGTACGACGGCCGCCGGCACTGATTGCGGCGCTCGCGAACTTCGCGCGCGTCAGCCAGGATGCGGTACATCGTTCGCGAACTGCACAGGTACTGCCCTTGCTCGAGCAGCGTCGCGTAGACCTCGGTCGGAGACCGGTCGACGAAGGCCGCGTCGTGCAACAGATCGAGAACCTTCTGCCGCTCCTCGGGCGCCAGAGCTCGGGGCGGGGACGGACGAATCGACGCTTCGCTCGCGGCTTTCGGCTGTCGCCATCGGTAGTAGTTGGCACGCGGGATCCCGAGCGCTTCGCAAGCCTCACGCACGGTTACGTCTTCGCTCCGGAGATCGGCGATCGCGGTCACTTGCTCTCCTCGTGAAGCGCCTGCTCCATCGCCGAGAGTTTTTTTTGAACCTCGACGATCTTCTCCACCTGGGCGAGGCGCTTGGTCAAGCCTTCGTTCTTATGGCGGAGACGCTCGATCTCGACCTGCTCGGGCGTCCGCTCGACCTTTCGCCCCCGTTTCCGCGAGAGCGCCGCCAGGGCGCCCTTCGATCGCTGCTCGCGCCACTTCACCAGGTGAGAGGAATACAACCCCTCTCGTCGAAGCAGGGCGCCTTGTTCGCCCAGCGCGCAGCGGTCGGCCTCTTCGAGGATCCCCAGCTTGTACGCAGCCGAGAAGCGACGCCGTGTCGCGCGCTCAGAGACTTCGGGATTCGACCCATTCCCACCGTTCGTCTTCGTCGCCATGTCGCAGATTCTCCCCCGCCCTCGTCCCTAATTGCAAGGCCTGAAGTGTCTCATGCGACGTTGTCACACAGGGCCGGGCGACCCGGACGCGCCGACCGCCCAGCGTCACCGCGCTTGGGGTCGTCCCGGCTCGGCCCGCGACGCGCTCGGGGTCTCGCTTCCACAGCGGGCCGTAAAACCCCGCGCGATCGTGCCGTCGGCGGTCAGGGCGACGCCAAGCCGTCGAGCGACACGCTTGCGCCTTCGTCTCCTGTGTACGGACCGCCTGCGTCGGCCACCGGGGGGTCGGAGAGTATCGTGGTGGCCCAGACGGGGTCGGTGGACTGCACCGAGGTACTGCTGCCGAGTATCGCGTCGTAGCGGTTGGCGGTGGCGTCGGAGGCGGTCTGGCCCGATCCCTCGTTGAACATGTAGTACGCCATGAGATTGGCCTCGGAGCCTGTCAGCTCCACGCCGAGGTTCTGCTGGATTTCGGACGGAGCGAGAACGCGGTTCCAGATGCGGACGTCGTCGATGCCGCCGTGGAATGAAACGGGAGGCGGCACCGAGTAGCTGGGCCTGGATTGCCATCCAATGAACAGGAAGTCCTGCGCACTGTTGATTCCGTTGGTGTCGCGAGCGGGGCCAGAGCCGGCGAATGCGCCGTTTACGTAGAACGTCGCGGTGTTGCTGCTGGGATCGAACGTAACGGCGACGTGCTGCCACGCGCCGATCTGCAACGCGGCGCTGCTCTCAGGCGTGGTGGCGATCGACGGATTGTCGGTGTCGTCCGCCGTAAGGAACAGGTGATCGGGCGTTCCGGCGCTGTTGCCTCGGGTTCCAAACACGAAAGTATCGCCGTAACGCTGCCCGACGATGCTCGAGTTATGGGTCGAATCGGACCGTACCCAGGCTTCGATGCTGAACGGGCTCAATCCGTCGAACAGATTTCTCCAGACACCGCTGATTGTTGCGTCGACGTAGTCATTGGCGCCGTCGAATAACAGATATGACTGGGTCGGGAAGGACGCCGGGGTCGCTGTTGGTGTCGCCGTCGGCGTCGGGGTTGGTGTCGGAGTCGCTGTTGGCGTCGCCGTAGGGGTCGCGGTTTGAGTCTCCGTAGGTGTCGCGGTCGGTGTCGCAGTTGGCGTCTCCGTAGGTGTCGCAGTCGGCGTGACCGTGGGCGTTGCAGTGGGCGTCGCGGTCGGTGTCGCAGTCGGCGTGACCGTGGGCGTCGCGGTCGGGGTCGCTGTTGTCGTCGTGGCCCAGACGGGGTCGGTGGACTGCACCAAGGAATTGCCGCCGGGTGTGGCGTCGTAGCGGTTGGCGGAGGCATCGGAGGCGCTCTGGCCCGATCCCTCGTTGAACATGTAGTACGCCATGAGATTGGCCTCGGAGCCTGTCAGCTCCACACCGAGGTTCTGCTGGATTTCGGACTGAGCGAGAACGCGGTCCCAGATGCGGACGTCGTCGATGCCGCCGTGGAACGAAACCGGAGGAGGCACC
>CAZBSV010000111.1:0-18225 GCA_964494795.1 uncultured Spirochaetales bacterium
GATGTGGGAAAACGGCGCGGGGTCGCGTCTGTCGACGGGCGCATCGCTGCCGCCCGTGACCAAGCCGCCAAAATTCTGGATCGAGCGCGCCGGATAGGCGTTCTTCATGTAGTAGTTGTCGGGGCGGTAGAGATCGGCGGCGCCGCCTCTCAACTCGTCGACGAAGGGGACCACGGTCATCATGTAGTGGGGTTCGGGATTCGACCAGGAGTGGGTGAAGGCCACGAACAGGCCCATGTCGCCGATGCGCTTCTGATCGTCTGGGTGGATCAACTGCGCGTGCGCGAGCCCGTGCGGCTGACCGTTGTCTCCGTGATTTTTCCGAGCGGCTTCGAGCGAATCGACCGCGACCCGCACCGCGCGGTCTCCGATCGCGTGGATGTGTACCGAGAAGCCGGCCGCGTAGAGGGCGTCGATGTAGGCGCGGAGATACGCCTCTTCGAATTCGAGCACGCCGCGGCTCTCGACGCACTGCGCCGGGTGGTGGCCGTTTGCGGTCGCAAACGCCGCGACGTCGCCTTCCGACTGGTAGGCGGTCGGATTCTCGCGCACGGCACGGCAGATCTCGCTGCTCGTGTCCACGTAGCCGATCACGTCCACGTTTCCGGTCGCGGGATCGAACTGGAAGCGCGGCTGTTTGTAGATCTCGAGCGAAGCGCCGTTGGGCAGCGTGGGCGGATCGATCAGCGGATTGCCTTCGATGACGCCGTCCGCGAAGACCTTGACGGAGTCGGCTCGGATGTAGCGGCTGTTGGCAAACTCAGCGCGCTGCGCGCTCCAGCGTTCGATTTGCTGCGGGATCGACTCGATGCCGCCGCGCTCGGATTTCGGCGTGTAGTAGCCCTCGAACTGGGCGGCGCGCACGCGAAACGTCATGCCGCCGCTCTGTTCGAGCGCGTGATACGCGTTCAGGTTCTTGCGCGAAGCCATTGCGTCGATCACCGAAGTGATGCCCCGGCTCGCGAACACCTTCGCAATGTCGCCGATGATTTCTCCCACCGGAACGGCGTTCCAGATGTCGGGTGAATCGAAGATCGAGATCGCCGATTCAGTGATGCCGCCGCTCGGATGGCCCTTTGCATCCACCGCGATCAGCTCGCGGTATGCGGAGAACGTGGTTGCGAGCGTCTCGCGCGTGAGTCCCAGCGTCTCGCCTTGCGGGCCGACCGCGGTCGCCAGCGTGAGGCTATTGACCGCGGCGTGGTGTCCGTCGTTTCCGACCAGGATGATCGGGTGCGCGGAAGACGCCGCGTCGAGCGCCGCAACGATCGTCGGATAGCGGTCGCTCGGCTGATTGCCGACCGCGAACGCCCACTGATGCACGATCAGCCATTCGCCGGCGGGAGTCTGGTAGTGGTCGATGCAGCCCTGAAGGAATGCAACCAGCTCCTCGAGTGACTTGGATTGGCTTTGCAGGTCGCAGATGTCCGGCTGGACGACACCTTCCGGATGGACGTGCACGTCGTGCAGGCCCGGCAGGACCAGCTTGCCCGCCAGCTCGTGTACCTCGGTCTGCTCTCCGATGTAACCCCGCGCGGTGTCGTCATTTCCGACGAAGACGATTTCGTTGCCACGGATCGCGATCGCCTGCGCGATGGATCGATTGGCGTCTGCGGTGTAGATCTTGCCGCTCAGCAGGACGTGGTCGGCGGCGGGAAGTTCGGGCTCGCTGCTGCACGCGACGATTGCGCAGAGGGCAGCACCCGGCGCCCAGCGCATCAAAATCTTCATCGCAAGCTCCGAAAGAGCGCATGTCCGGCAAGCCTGGCTCGGGGCCGTTCAAGCGCGGGGGGCACGAGATTCGCGAGCCAGCGCGTGTTGTAACCGTTCGACTCTGGGCTGTAAAGGGTGCGCGGCCGGCTGAATCCGCTGCGGCTGGGTGCGTGACGTTGCGCGCGAGGCGCCCGGAGATGAACGCGAGCGCGTCAGTCGTACACCGCATCGATCTGCCAGCGCTTGCGCAGGTGGTCGAAGCGCAGGCGGGCGACGGTGCCGTCGGCGGTTTGCACGTCGTAGCTGTCGTACGCGAAGTGATCCTCCGGCGACCACCAACCGCCCGTCGTGCGCCAGGGCCCCGCAACCCGGAGCACGCGGCCGTTGGCGATCGCGCTGCGGATGTATTCGGGGAGTCCGCGGCCGACGCGCACGCTCGCATCCAGCGGCGGGCGCAGCGCGCGGATCGCGAGGATGCCCGTCGGCGCGCAGCCGGCGGATGGGTGCGCGGCCTGGACGGCGTCGGATTGAATGCCGCCAGGTTGGATGCCGCCAGGTTGGGTGCCGCCAGGTTGGATGCCGCCAGGTTGTTGGGTGCTGCCGGATTGGATGCCGCCAGGTCGGATGCTGCCAAGTCGGATGCTGCCAGTCTGGGCGGCGCTGGGTTGGAAGGGCGCCATTTCAAATGCATCCGGATGGCGCTGGTCGGCGAGCCGGGGCGAGCCGATGCGGCCTTCGCCGCAGAGGGCTTCGAGTTCGGCGAGGGTGCGGCCGAGCACGGCGGGGGCGGGGCCCGCAGGGCGAAAGAGATCGAGCTGGTCGCCCTGGATCGGACAGCCCTCGGTTTCGAGCGCGACGCCTTCCACCGCGGCTTGCGGCGGATGGGATTCCAACGCGAGGCAGACGAGTCGCACGAGCAGGCGCAAGTCGAGGCTGGGGGCCGCGGCGCCAATCCGCCGCGCGTCGCGCGCGCCGTCTTCCCGCTGCAGGGTGAGGGTGAGATCGCCGCAGGCGAGGTGACGCGCTTCGAGCCGCGCGATCAAGCGCGAGACCAGGCCCTGGACGACGCAGGCGAGAGCTTCGAGTCGATCGATCGGGAACTCGAGGTCGATGGCCTCGAGCAGCCGCGCGGGGCTCGGCACGGGCAGCGGCGTGTCGGCCTGCCGGCCTTCGGCGAGTTCGATCAGGCGCACGACTTCCGGTCCCAGCCGGCTGCGCGTTGCGCGGCGCGGCAGGGCGAGCAGATCGCTCACCGTATAGACACCGAATCGAGTCAGCTGCTCGGCCAGCGCGTCTTCGGGATCGAGCAGGTCGATCGGCAGTGGCGCGAGGAAGGCGGCTTCGCGGCCGGGCGCGAGCAGGAAGCTTTCACCGAGCCCCGACAAGCGGCGGGCCGCGATGTGGGCGACCTGGCGCGACGAGGCAATCGCGACATTGCCGGGCAGTCCGAGGCGTTGCGCGCGCGCGCCGAGCGCGGCCGCAAAACCCGCTTCCGAGTGGAACAGGGCGTCCACCCCGGAGGCGTCGAGATAGACGGCGGCTTCTGCCGCAAAGGCGCCCGCGCTGCGCGGCGCCTCGGCGGCGCGGGGTGAGACACCGAGCGCCGCGTCGAGCAGGGCCGCGCGCGCGGCGCTCTCCAACGCGAGTGACGCGACACGCACGATCAAATCCGCGCAAACGGCCCGGGCGTGGGCGACGCAAGTTTGGGCGAGCACGCCTCGGCGCGCGGCTTGCGCCGAGACGGCGATGAGTTCCGCGCGCGGACCCGGACCGCTGGCCACGGCCATGGGTTTGTCGCCGAGTTCGGGGTGTGCGCGCAGCTCCGCGGCCAGCGGCAGGTTGGGGATCAGCAGGCACGCGCTGCGCGGGGCGTCGCCCAGCATCCACTACGCGGCCTGCGTGGCGCGCAGGTGCACGGTCGCGCAGTGCGGCCCGGGCGCGTTGCGGTGGCGCACGAGCTGGACCTGGACGTCGAGGCCCTCCAACAACGCAGGAGTGCCGCTGAAGCGGCTTCGCGCGGGCGCGAGTTCGATCGCGATCTCGGCCGCGTTGCCCATCGCGCGGGCTCGGGTCAGGACGACCAGCGCGCTGCTGGTACTCGCGGCCGCGCGCGCGAGCCGAAGGGCGCTGGCCGGAACACTGCGGAGATCCGGTATCGCAAGGTCCAACAGCACGAGCGCAAAGCCGTGGGCGTCCAGCAATCGCTGCGCGCAGCGCAGAGCTTGCGGGTAACGCGGTGTGCGGACCCAGAGCACGCGCTCGAGCGACACGCCCGCAGCGTCGGCCGAGCCGGGGTCGAAGGCATCCGCACAATCGACCACGGCTGCGATTTCCCCCGCGGCGGTGGATCGGGCGAGCAGAGCCAGGGCCAGCGAGGTGCGGCCCGAAGAGGTCGCGCCCGCGATTTCGCTCAATCGGCCGCGCGGAAAGCCGCCCCCGAGCAGCCGATCGATTTCGCAGATGCCCGTTGCGAGGCGGGCCGTGGCTTCTGCGCGCGCAGCGCCCCGGCGCAGTCGAGGGCCGAGGTCGCGCAGCAATCCCTCCACGGCGGCCGCGCTGGTGAGGGGAGCTGCGGCCGCCGTGGAGGGGGCGGTGTCCGAAGGGGGGCGGAGCACGGGCGGATATTCGCCTTACTTTCGCCTTTCGTCAATGACGTGCAGAGCATTTGCCGGCAGATCGGGCCGCTCGCTCGAGCCCTATCGCGCGCGGCCTGCACAGCCTGGAATGCGCCTGCGTGACGGGGACTGAGTGCCTGCGCGCTCGAACCCCACGTCGCGCGCAGGCACTCAGTCCCCGTCGCGCAGGGTCCGCTGGTTGTTTGAAATTGGCTTTTGTGATGGGGCGGATGTGGGTGCTGGGGGATCGTGCGGGTCGTCTTACATCAACGGACCCTGAGGTTCGCGGGCGAGGACCCGCGCGCGACGTGGGGTTCGAGCGCGCGGGTTCTCGCCCGCGAACCTCAGGCGCACTCCACGCACTCCACGGCCTCGACGCCGAGCGATCAGCGGGGGTCGAGGATGCGGACGCTTTGGCCTTCGATGACGAGTTGGCGGTTTGCGAAGAGTTGGATGGCTTTGGGGACGAGGCGCCGTTCGGCGGCCTGGACGCGTTTGGCGAGGCTGGCTGCGGTGTCGTCGGCGCGCACGGCGACTTCTTCTTGCAAGATGATCGGGCCGCAATCGTATTCTGCGTCGACGAAGTGGACGCTTGCGCCCGTCACTGGCGCGCGCGCGGCGAGTACCGCCTCGTGGACGCGCTGACCGTAGTAGCCCTTGCCGCAGAACGCCGGGATCAGCGCCGGGTGCACGTTGATCGCGCGCCCGTCGAACTTGCCGCGGGTTTCGAACGGGGAGAGAAAGCCGAGGCAGGCGACGAGGTCGACGTCGAAGCGGTCGAGCTGCGCGTGGATCGCATCGTTGAAGGCGCGCGCGTCCGGATACTGCTTGCGCGGCACCGCGATTGCGGGAACGCCGCGGCGCCTCGCGCGCTCGAGCCCGCCCGCGCGCCGCTTCGAACTGATCACCGCGACGATCTGCGCGTCGAGCGCATCGGCGTCGATCTGCTCGAAGAGATTCTCGAGGCTCGTTCCCTCACCGGAGAGCAGCACCGCCACGCGCAGTGTGTCGCGCGCCGTCATCGGTTCAGCAGTGACTCGAAGATGCGCCGCGTCGCGGGCGATTTGTTCATCGTGTAGAAGTGGATCCCCGGAGCGCCGCGGCTGAGCAGGTCGCCGCACTGCTTCATCGCCCACTCGACGCCGACCTCCATCGTCTCCGCGTCGTCATCCTCCACTTCGCGCAGCTGGGTGTCCAGTTCCGGCGGGATCCGCGATCCGCACATCGCGCTGATGCGCTTGAAGTTTGCAGCGCTGATGATCGGCATGATGCCCGCGACGATCGGTTGCTCGATGCCCGCGGCGCGCGCGCGTTCGACGAACTCGAAGTAGCACTCGTTGTCGAAGAAGAGCTGGGTGATCAGGGCCTGCATGCCGGTGTTCGCCTTGCGGGCCAGGTTTTCGAGGTCGACCTCGGGGCTCGTCGCGAGCGGGTGCTTCTCGGGATAGCACGCGCCGACGACGTCGAAGTTCCAGCGCGAGCCGATGAAGCTCGACAGCTCGCTCGCGTAGGCGAACGAGCCCGGCGGCGGCGTGTAGCCGGACGGTCTATCACCGGTCAGCGCGAGCACGTTCTCGACACCACCGGCGTCGAGCTGATCCAGCGTCTTCGCGAATTGGTCCCGCGTCGAGTCGATGCAACTCAGGTGTGCCATCGCGGTGATGTCGAGTTCGCGTTGGATCTCGATCACGAGTTCGACGGTCTTGCGCCGCGTCGAGCCGCCCGCGCCCCAGGTCACCGACACGAAGTCGGGGCTCAGGCTCTTTAGTTTTTCGATCGTGCGGTAGAGCGATCGGAAACCCTCGTCGGTCTTCGGGGGAAAGAACTCGAACGAAAAGACCCGGCGGCGGCGGCGATAGATCTCGCTGATGCGCATGGCCGGCATTTTAACATCCGCTGGGATTGACGCTCGGCGCGCGGGCCGCGAGACTGCGCGCTCTGGAGGAAGCATGGCGATTCTCGTGTCCGGAGCGCTTGCGCTCGATCACATCATGGTCTTTCCGGACCATTTCAAGCACCACATCCTGCCCGACAAGCTCCACACGCTGAACGTCTCGTTCAACATCACGAGCCTGAAGACGCATTTTGGTGGCACCGCGGGGAACATCGCCTTCTACCTGAAGTGGCTCGGCGAAGATCCGCTGATCCTCGCGACCGCGGGCAGCGACTTCGGCCCGTATGCGGACTGGCTCGCCCGTCACGAGATCCGACGCGACGGGATCCGGATCCTCGAGGACGTGCGAACCGCCCAGGGTTTCGTGACCACGGACCTCGACCACAGCCAGATCTGGGCCTTCTACGAGGGTGCGATGGCGCGCGCCCATGAGGCGCGGGTCGAAGACGTCGGCGAAGCGCCTTCGTTTGCGATCGTCACCGCCAACGGCAAGCGGGCGATGATCGAGCACGCGCGCAAACTCAAGGCGCTAGGCGTTCCCACCTACATCGATCCGAGCCACGGGCTGCCGATCATCGATCGCGCCGAACTGCTCGAGTTGATCGACGGATCCGCGCTCTACATCGTGAACGACTACGAGTGGTCGCTCACGCTGGAAAAGACCGGCTGCAGCGAGGCGGAACTCTTCGCGCGCTGCGATGCCATCGCGATCACGAGCGGCAAGCAGGGTTCGGTGATCCACGCGGCGGGCGACAAGATCGAGATTCCTCCTGTCGCGCCGTCGAAGATCGTCGATCCGACCGGTTGCGGCGACGCCTACCGCGCGGGACTGATCGCCGGGCGCGCGCGCGGTCTCTGCTTCGAGGTCGCGGGTCGGATCGGCAGCCTGCTCGGCTCGTACCAGGTCGAGGTCGAGGGAACCCAGAATCTCGTGCTCGAACTCGATGCTTTCCACGCCCGTTACGAGAGAGAATTCGGTAGCCGCCTTTGAGCAGAGTGCGCGGCGATCCGGGTTCCGGCTGATCGCCGGCCGTGTCGAGCGAAGCGCCTGCCGTCGTCGTCGGTGCCGGGGTGGTCGGACTCGCGACGGCAGCCGCGCTCGCGCGCCGCGGGCGAGCCGTGATCGTCGTGGAGCGCAATTCCGCGATCGCGCAGGAAACCAGCGCGCGCAACAGCGAAGTGATTCACGCTGGCATCTATTACCCCAAGGGCTCGCTCAAGGCGGCGCTCTGCGTCGCCGGCCGCGAGTTGCTCTACGCGCGCTGCGCGGAGCGGAGCATCCCCCATCGCAAGACCGGAAAACTGATCGTCGCCAGCGACGCTGCCGAGATCGCCGCGCTCGAAGCCCTGCTCGAGCGGGGCGTCGGCAACGGCCTCACGGGTCTCGAGATCATCGGGTCCAGGGAAGTGAGTCGGAGGGAGCCCCACGTCCGCTGCAAAGCCGCGCTCGTTTCACCCGAGAGCGGAATCGTCGACAGCCACGCGCTCTGCGTCTCCTATCTCGCGGAAGCGGAGTCTTTCGGCGCGGTGCTGGTGTGCGGTTCCGAAGTGGTCGCGATCGAGCGCTGTGCGTCGGGCTACCGGGTCCGCGCACGCGAAGCGAGCGGAGAACTCAGCGCGATCGAGTGCGCGGCCGTCGTCAACGCAGCGGGACTCGCAGCCGACGCGATCGCGCGCGTTGCGGGTTTCGACGTCGACGCCTGCGGTTATCGCATCCGGCCCTGCAAGGGGGACTACTTTGCGCTGTCGCCCGCGCACGGGCTTTCGGTTTCGACGCTGGTCTATCCGGTACCCGCTGACGCAGGCCTTGGGATTCATCTGACGATCGATCTGGCGGGCCGCATGCGCTTGGGGCCCGACGCCGAGTACGTGGATGAGATTCGATACGAGGTCGACCCGCGCAAGCGCGAGGCCTTCGCGGCAGCCGTGCGCGGCTACCTTCCGGCGCTCGACGCCGATTGGCTGACGCCCGATTTTTCGGGCGTGCGCCCGAAGTTGGCCGGTCCGGGCGAGCCCTTTCGCGATTTCGCAATCCGCGAGGAGGCCGACCGCGGCTTCCCCGCGTTCGTGAACCTGATCGGGATCGAGTCGCCCGGCCTCACGGCTGCTCCCGCGATCGCCGAGCGGGTGGTCGAACTCCTCTCGCATGGCTGACGGCGCGCGCCGCTGGCGTCGCGCCGCGATCATCCGCCTGCGGTTGCCGGCGGCTCCCGCAGCGGCAGGTAGCTGACGGCGGCGGCGATGTTGTCTCCGGCCCGCTGGCGCCGATGCGCGGCGAGCGCGGCTTCGGCGACGTTTCGAGCCAGCTCCAACGGGCGCAGCTCCTGCGCGAAGCGCTGCGCGGCGGCCGCACACTCGGAAAGGGTGAATTCGGGGACGTCCACGCCGATCCCGCGCTCCGAAATCCCGTCGGTCGCGAGTGCGATTGCTTGCGTGTCCGCGAGCGCTTCGACTCCGATCGTGCTGCTCGCGGCGAGTGCTTCGAGATCATCGGCGGGGTTGCCGAGAAAACAGCGCGCTGCATCCGGCTGGGCGCCGAGATCCACGACTTCGTTCGGGGCGATTCGAAAGATGTGGCTGTCTCCGAGCGACGCGAAGCCGAGCCAGTCCTCGGCCGGGAGCACGAGTGCCAGCGCGAGCGTCGTTCGGCAGCTGCCTCGAACACCCTGCTCGACCCGCGAGAGCAGCGCGCGCTGGATCGCGCCGAGCGTTTCCATCACGATCTTCTGCCACCACGCATCGCTGCGCTCGCCGCCACGGCTCAGAAACGCGGTCGCGCGCTGCATGAGTTGGTCGATCGCGGTTTCCGAGGCGCCGCTGCCGTTGTGGCCGTCGGCTACGGCGAGCAAGCTGCCTCGCTCGCCGAGCGCGAACGCGGCAGCGTCTTCATTGGGATCGGTATGCGAATAGCGCTTCTTGGCGCCGCCCTGGGACAGCGCGATCGCCGCGCTCCGCTCGGCGATCAGCGAGACACCGCCGAGAATCCGGGAGTCGGAACCCCGCAGGACCGCAATGATCGGTTTTTCGGGGCCCTGCGCGCTGCCATCCGCCAAATCGAATATCACCTGAAGACCACCCAATCGAGACGAGCAATCGAGACGAGCAACCGAGACGAGCAACCGAGACGAGCAATCGAGGCGAGCAATCGAGGCGAGCAATCGAGACGAGCAACCGAGACGAGCAACCGAGACGAGCAATCGAGACGAGCGCCCCGCAATCGGGACGCGCAGTCGCTGTGCTCCACTCGCGATCAGCGCTGCGGTCGGTATTGCGGATCAGTATAACGGGTGCCGAATCTGCGGGTGCGATCGATCTTCGTGGATTTGAAGTCTTGGCATCCGCTAGCGGGGGAAGCTTCGCTTCCCTTGCGTCGCACCTCGAACCCGTACCGGGTTCGAGCTGCTAGCGGAGGAAGCTTCGCTTCCCTTGCGTCGCACCTCGAACCCGTACCGGGTTCGAGGTGCTAGGTTACTGGGAGTCATTTTACACGGAGTCGGAAACGAGCGTGGCAGCTGCCGAAGGCAGGACATTTTTCGAACCGATCGATCTCGTGCTCGCACTCGGTCACGAGATCGGCAATCTGCTCGCGGCGACGCGATTGCACGCGCATCTGATCGAGATCAACGCGTCTGCGACCGAACTCTCGGATGTCGCGGCCACGATCGGCGAACTTTCGTCCCGAATGGGTTCGCTGCTCGCCCAGGTGCGCCCGCTGTTGTCGCCCGTACCCGTGGATGCGCCGAGCACCGATCCGCTCGAAGTGCTCGATGGCGTGCACCGGGGCATCGAAGAGAGTTGTGACGCGCGGGTCGAAGTCGATCTCGAATCTGCGGCGGGTCTTCCGCTCGCGATGATCGATCCCGAGCCGATTCACCACATCCTGCTGACGTCGATCTACCAGGCCCTCGAGGAGTCGGAGCCCGACGGAAAGGTCGCGGTCTCCGCCTGCGTGCGGGGGCAGTCGATCTCATTCTACGTGGACAGCGAGAGCAAGTTCGAGGACGTCGAGACCGGCGCGCTGCGCGGTGGCGCACTTCTGCACGCGGTCGCGAATGCGATTTTGCGCCCGCGCGGAGGCCGCATCGAGACCCGCGCCCAGGGTACGGGCAACCGCATGGAGCTGAGCGTTCCGGTGGATCGACGCTGAGCGCGGATGAGCGATCGAACGTTCGACCTGAGTGAATGCGAGAGGCGCGCCTACGCGGAAGATGGGTTTTTCGTTCGCGCAGACGTTCTCAGCCAGCGCGAAATCGGCGAAATTCGGGACGCCGTCGAATGCTGCGTCGCGCGTGCCAGCGCGGCGACCGCCGCCGGGCGATCCTACGAAATCGATGGAAATCATTATTGCGACGCGTCGGGCGCGACGATTCAGTTCGAACACCTGCCCGGAACGCGGACGATCCGGGTCATCGAGCCCTTCCACCACCTCGACGAGCGGATCGATCGACTGATCGACGACCCGCGCCTGGTGGATCCGATGCGCGGCCTGCTCGGCGCGCAGGAGATTTCGCTGTTTACCGACAAGCTTAACCTCAAGCGGCCCGCTGAAGGATCGCGCTTTCGCTGGCACCAGGATTCGCCCTACTGGGCGCATTTCTTCTCCGATGTGGAGCGCTTGCCGAACGCGATGCTCTGCATCGATGACGCGAATCAGGCCAATGGTTGCATTCGGGTCATTCCGGGCAGCCATCGCCGCGGTATGTTGCCGGGTCGGGTGGGGGAAGGGGTGCTCGGTCCGCTCTTCACGGATCCCGCGCACTTCGACGAGTCACGGCAGGTTCCGATCGTCATGTCGGCTGGAAGCCTGCTCTTTTTCAGCCCTTCCAGCGTGCACGGTTCCGAGCCGAACGATTCGCCCGACCCGCGAAGAGCGCTGATCTTCACCTATCAGCGCGGCGCCGGCCGGATGTTCAAGCTGGACGCGAAGCGCATCGCCGGGCGCTGAGTTTGCGTTCCGGCCCCGCACCCGAATGGCGCCGGCTGCTAGCATGGCCCGCATGAAATGGACGGCGCTCGAGCCCGAGAAAGTACGCAGATGGCGCTTTCGCGCGCTGGTCGGATCGGGCATCGTCGGCGCGGTTCTCTTGCTGCAGGCCACCGTGTTCGCGCCAGAACCGGTTCCGGTGCGCACGACCCTCGTCGCGCGCGGGACCATCGATTCCACGGTTACCAATTCGAAAGCCGGAACGATTCGAGCGCGACAGCGCGCTCATCTCTCCACCGAAACCGGCGGGCGCGTCGTCGAGATCACGCACCGAGAAGGCGACATCGTCACGCAGGGCGAACTGCTGCTGCTGCTGAACGATTCCTCGCTGCGCGCCCAGGAGACGCAAGCGATCGAAGCGATCCGCGCGGCGGACGCCCACTATGAGGAGATGTGCATCACGCGCGACAAGGCGCGTCGCGAATACGACCGCAAGCGCAAGCTTGCCGCCCAGAACATCGTGTCCGCGGATCTGCTCGACCAGCTCCAACACGTCTATCAGGCCGCCAGCGCCGCCTGCAACGCCGCAGACGCCGGACGCCGCGAGGTGCGCGCGTCGCGGGCGGGCGCCGCCGCCAACCTCGACAAGGTCAGCATCTACGCTCCGTTTGCGGGAGTCATCGCAGAGGTCGACGTGGAGATTGGAGAATGGGTCACTCCGTTACCGCAGGGGATCATCGATTTGATCAATCGAGAGTCGCTCTACGTGAGCGCTCCGATGGACGAGATCGACTCCGGCCGTATCCGGCTGGGCTTTCCGGTTCGGGTGACGGTCGATTCGCGGCCGGGAGATGTCTTCCTCGGGAAGGTGACGCGAATCGCGCCCTACGTGCTCGACATCGAGGCGCAGAATCGAACCGTCGAGATCGAAGTCGAACTCGACGACCCCGAGGTTGCCAGCAGTCTGCTGCCCGGCACATCGGCGGACGTCGAAGTCATCCTGCTCACCTTGGATGACGTGCTGCGAATTCCCACGACCGCATTGTTCCAGAACAATCGGGTGCTCGTCGTCGAAGACGACGTGCTGGTGGAACGGGAAGTCGAAACCGCGCTGCGCAACTGGGATTACGTCGAAATCAAGGCGGGCATCGAGGAAGGAGAGGTCGTGGTCACGTCGTTGGACCGCGTGGAGGTGGAAGCCGGACAAGTCGTCGAAGTCATCGCGCGCGATGATGCGCCGTGATTCGCCTGGAAGACATCTGGAGAACCTTCGTGATGGGCGAGCAGACCCTTCACGCGCTCCAGGCGGTTACCGAGACGATTTCGGCCGGTGAGCACGTCGCCATCGTCGGCCCGTCGGGATCCGGCAAGTCGACGCTGCTGAACATCCTCGGATGTCTCGACAAGCCGTCCCGAGGCCAATATTTCTTCGACGGCCGCGCCGTCGAAGGGCTCGACCCGGACGAACTCGCGCAGCTGCGGCTGAACGAAATCGGTTTCATCTTCCAATCCTTTCACCTCGTACCGCGCCTCGATGCGATCGCGAACATCGAATTGCCAATGACGCTCGCGGGGATTGCGCGCGCCGAGCGCCGGCAGCGCGCGCGCGATGTGCTCGAATCGGTCGGCCTCGGTGATCGCGCGACGCATCGACCCGCAGAACTGTCTGGAGGCCAGAAACAGCGGGTCGCGATTGCGCGCGCGATCGCGATGCAGCCGAGGTTGTTGCTCGCCGACGAGCCCACGGGCAATCTCGACACACAATCCGGTGATCAGATTCTCGCGCTGCTCGAAGAACTCAACGAGAAGGGGCTCACGCTGGCGGTGGTCACCCACGATCCCGAAGTCGCGGGGCGCGCGGGCCGGATACTCGAAATGCGCGACGGCGAGATTGTCCGGCGGCTGTCGACCGCTGAGATCGGCGCTGCAAAGACGGCATTCGATCGGGGTAGCAAGGGCGCGCGGCCGTGAGCGCGGAAGATACCTTCCGTTTCGCGATCGCGGCGCTCCTCCAGCAGCCGCGTCGAGCGGGCTTGAGCCTGCTCGGTGTCGTGATCGGCGTGGTGGCGGTGATACTTCTGACCGCTCTCGGAGAAGGGGCCCGGCTCTACGTCGCCGAGCAGTTCCAGACGCTCGGCACGGACATCATCGTCGTGATTCCGGGCAAGACCGAGACCAGCGGCATGATGCCGGGCTTCACCGGGACTCCGAACGACCTCACGCTCGATGACGCCGAAGCCCTGCTTCGGCGCATCCCGGAAGCCACCCGAATTGCGCCGATTTCGATGGGGAACGATACGGTCTCCTACCAGAACAAGAGCCGTCAGGTGGTCGTTCTCGGATCCACGCCGGAGTTCTTCGAGTTGCGCGGGATCCCGATTGCGCGCGGCACGGGCCTTCCGGAGAGCGACATCGATCGCGGCACCAACGTGGCCGTACTCGGGATGGAAACCGCCAAGGAACTCTTCGCCGAAGAGAACCCGGTGGGCAAATCCATCCGCATCGGCGCGTGGCGGATCCGCGTGATCGGCGTGAACGGGGCGCGCGGAACCCACCTGGGTCAAAATCTCGACAAGGTCTCGATCGTTCCGGTCGCGACCGGCATGCGGATGTTCAATCGCACTTCGCTGTTCCGGATCATGATCCAACTTCGGCCGGGTTCCGACATCGAAGACGCGAAGCGCAAGATCGAGGAGGTGATCCTCGATCGCCACGACGAAGTCGACGTCACCTGTATCACGCCCGACTCGGTGGTCGATTCGCTTTCGTCCATTCTCGCCACGCTCACGCTGGTTCTCGTGGGAATCGCCGCCATCTCGCTGACGGTTGCCGGGATCGGGATCATGAACGTCATGCTCGTGGCGGTGTCCGAACGCAGGGCCGAAATCGGACTGCTCAAGGCGATGGGAGCCACCCACCGCCAGGTATTGCTGATCTTCTTGATGGAATCGCTGGTGATCGCGACGACGGGTGCGCTGGTCGGATTGGTCGTCGGCTACGTGACGATCGATCTCGTGACGTGGTTGTATCCAGCGGTGCCCGCGTCGGCTCCGCTCTGGGCGGTCGTATCGGTGCTCGCCCTTTCTGTCTGCGCGGGAATCTTCTTTGGCGTGCTTCCCGCGCGGCGCGCGATGCGTCTCGATCCAATCGTCGCGCTGTCGAGCAAGGGCTAGGGGAGGCGCGTGGAGGCCCGCGATCTATTGTCGATGGGAAGCGGGGCGCTGCGCGCCAACAAGATGCGATCCGCGCTCTCGATGCTCGGTATCGCGATCGGCGTCGCGTCGGTCGTGCTGCTCACTTCGATCGGAGAGGGAACCCGGATCTACATTCTCGACGAGTTCTCGCAGTTCGGGACGAATGTTCTCTGGGTCAATCCGGGCAAGGCGGAAACCAGCGGAATCCCCGGTGCGCTCGGCGGCACCACGCGAAAGCTCACGATCGACGATGCCGTCGCCGTCAAGCGCCTGCCCTACGTCGATGCGATCGTGCCGCTGGTGATTGCGCTCGCGCGCGTCGAGACGGAAGGTCGCGGCCGCAGCGTCGCGATCTTTGGAGCGTCGCCGGCGCTGCCCGAAGTCTGGAAGTTCGAGATCGGCCAGGGTGAGTTCCTGAACAACGCCGACCCGCATCGCGCGAGCCCGATCGCAGTGCTCGGTCCCAAGGTGAAGCGCGAGCTGTTCGGCGACGACAACGCGTTGGGTCGCTTCGTTCGAATCGCGGACACCCGGCTGCGCGTGATCGGCGTGATGGCGCCCAAGGGAAACAGCCTTGGCTTCGATCTCGACGATGCCGTCTACATCCCCGTTGCCCTCGCGATGCGCATTTTCAACATGGAAGAGCTCAGCGAAATCGACGTGGCCTTTGCGCACGGGGGTCTCGTCGACATCGTGGAAGAACAAATCCGTCTGCTCCTCACGAATCGCCACCGCGGACACGAGGACTTCACGATCACGACACAGACGGCGATGCTCGACGTCTTCGGCAAGGTGATCAATGGCATCACCCTCGCGGTCAGCTTCATCGCGGGCATCTCGCTGCTCGTCGGTGCGGTCGGGATCTTCACGATGATGTGGATTTCGGTCGGGGAGCGCATCTCCGAGATTGGATTGATGATGGCGGTTGGAGCGACGCGAGAGCAGATCCAGCGGATCTTCCTGTTGGAGGCGGTGCTGCTGACGACCCTGGGAGGCAGCGTCGGCGTCGGCGTCGGCGTCGCGGCCGCTTGGGGGATCCGCGCGTTTCTTCCCTCGCTACCCGTCAAGCTCCCGATCGATTTCCTGCTCGCGGCGATCGCAATGAGTGTCGTCACCGGAATCGCATCGGGTGTCGCGCCGGCGCGGCGCGCCGCGGCTCTCGAGCCGATCGAGGCGCTGCACACCGATTAGGGCGAACCGCGAGCCGGTGGATTCGGACGGGCCCGGCTGCGCGCGCCCGCGCGCTCCCGGCATCCGGATCGTCGAGCGCGAGTCGCTCGAGAGGGCCCGGCACTCGCAACTCGTGTAGTGTCCGGATCCACGCCATGTCCGATTCAATGGTCGACAGGATCCTGCGCGCGAACGTCTACGACGTGGCGCGCGAGACCGCGCTCGAACTCGCGCCCCGGCTCTCGGGTCGGCTCGGAAACCGGATCTGGCTCAAGCGGGAGGATCTTCAATCGGTCTTCTCATTCAAACTCCGAGGCGCCTACAACATGATCTCGCGGCTGTCTCCGGAGCGCGCGGCGCGCGGCGTGATCGCGGCCTCTGCGGGTAACCACGCCCAGGGCGTCGCACTCGCCGCGCGGGAGCGTGGAATCCGCGCGCGCATCGTGATGCCGGTGACGACGCCGGCGATCAAGATCGAAGCCGTGCGGGCTCTCGGTGCCGAGGTCGTGCTGCACGGCGACAGCTACGACGACGCGCACGAACTCGCGCGATACCAGACCCAAGAAGAGGGTTTCGTCTACGTCCACGCCTACGACGATCTCGACGTGATCGCGGGGCAGGGGACGATCGGCGTCGAGATCCTTCGCCAACACCCGGAGCCGATCGACGCGATCTTCGTTCCCGTGGGCGGTGGCGGCCTGATCGCGGGCATTGCGGCGTGGGTCAAGCACGCGCGACCGGAGATCTCGATCATCGGCGTCGAACCCGAAGACGCGGCTTGCCTGCGCGCGGCGCTGCGCGATGGTGAGCGCACCGTACTCGACCGCGTCGGCATCTTCGCCGATGGAGCTGCGGTGCGTCAGGTGGGCGAAGAGCCGTTTCGCATCGCGCGAGACTGCGTGGACGACGTGATCACGGTCGAAACCGACGAGATTTGCGCGGCGATCCTCGACATCTTCGAGGATACGCGCACGATCGCCGAGCCCGCTGGAGCGCTGGCGGTCGCGGGCATCAAGAAATACGTCGAGTCGAAGCAGGTCGGAGGCTGCACGCTCGTCGCGATCGTCAGCGGAGCGAACATCAACTTCCACCGCTTGCGCCACATCTCGGAGCGGGCGGAACTCGGCGAGCGCCGCGAGATGATCTTTGCCGCCACGATTCCCGAGCGCCCCGGGAGCTTCCGCGCGTTTTGCGAAGCCATCGGCGATCACGCCGTCACGGAATTCAACTACCGCTACGTCGAATCGAGCGAGGCCCATGTCTTCGTGGGAATCCAGCTCGATGGTCGCGGCTCGGAACGCGCGGAGTTGCTCGCGCAGATCGAAGCGTGTGGCTACGCGTGCGTCGACATGAGCGACAACGAGATGGCAAAGCTTCACGCGCGCCATCTCGTCGGTGGGCGCAGCAACGGACTCGAGGGCGAGCGGATGCTTCGCTTCGAGTTCCCCGAGCGCCCGGGCGCGCTCGGGCGATTTCTATCCGCGATGCATCCGGATTGGAATCTCTCGCTCTTCCACTATCGAAATCACGGAGCCGCGGTGGGGCGCGTGCTGGTCGGGATTCAGGTGCCAGCAGGGCAGCGCGAAGCCTTCGATTGCTTCCTCAAGGAACTCGCCTATCCCTACGTCGAAGAAACCGACAACCCCGCCTACCGCCTCTTCCTGAGTAACGTGTAACGTATGAAAAGAAAGTAGGTTGCATGCGGAATACGATCGTACTGACGGAAGCGGAGCGCGTGGAACTCAGCCAGCGAGCGGCGAGCCGCAGCGGACGTGCCGATGATGCGCGCCGGGCGCGGTTGATTTTGCTGCTGGAGGCGGGCCGGACGTGGGCGGCGATTCGCGACAAGCTGGACTGCAACGATGCGTTCATCGATCGCTGGAGCAAGCGGTTTCGGGAGGAGCGCCTGGCGGGGCTGTTCAGCCGGCACGCCGGCCAAGAGGCCAGCACGCTGACGCCGGCCTTGGAGGCTCGCATCCTGGAATGGACCCTGAAGCGCAAGGCGCCGGACGGCTCGACGCAGTGGAGCACACGCAAGCTGGGGGCGCAGATCAAGATCAGCCACATGATGGTGGCGCGCGTCTGGAGCAAGCACGGGCTCAAGCCCCATCGGCTCGATCGCTACATGGCGACGAACGACCCGGACTTCGAGAAGAAGGCCGCGGACATCATCGGGCTGTATCTGAATCCGCCGGCTCATGCGGCGGTCTTCTGTGTGGACGAGAAGACGGCGATCCAGGCGCTCGATCGCAAGGACCCGGTATTGCCGCTGTCGCCGGGGCGAGCCGAGCGGCACGGCTTCGAGTACTTCCGTCACGGCACGTTGTCTCTCTATGCGGCCTTCAACACGCGGACCGGGAAGGTGTTGGGCAAGACCGCCGCGCGACACACGTCCGCGGAGTTTGTCGCTTTCCTGGTGGATATCGTCGTCAGCCAGCCGCGGGGCAAGGAAATCCACGTGATCGCCGACAACCTCTCGGCGCACAAGACCGCGCAGGTCGCTGAGTTCCTGGAGCGCCATCCGACCGTTCACCTGCACTTCACCCCGACGTACTCCTCGTGGCTCAACCAGGTCGAACTCTGGTTCGGCAAAATCGAGCGCGATGTTATCGCTCGCGGTGTGTTCACCTCGATCACGGACCTGCGGAGAAAGCTCATGAAATACATCCGCCACTACAACAAGACGCCGAAGACCGTGAAGTGGCGCTACTTCGA
>CAZBSV010000112.1:0-6445 GCA_964494795.1 uncultured Spirochaetales bacterium
CAAGCCGCTATTTGACCGCGCCGCAAGCCGCTATTTGACCGCGCCGCAAGCCGCTATTTGACCGCGCCGCAAGCCGCTATTTGGCCGCGCCGCAAGCCGCTATTTGGCCGCGCCGCAAGCCGCTGTCGGGCGCACCGCAGCGCGCTGCGCGCTCGATCGGCCCCGAGGCTACTTCAGCCGCTCGCGCTCCCCCAACGCGAACCGATCGGTCATGCCAGCCACGTAGTCCGCGACGGCCCGCGCCTCTCCGTCCAGCGCAATCCTCGCCCGGACGTGCTCCGGCAGCAAGCCCGGATCTGCGCGATAGCTGCCAAATAGTTCTCGGATCGCCTCGGCGGCGCGATGGCTGGCTTCGGCGACCCGCGGATGCTCGTAGAGGTTTGCGTAGAGGAAGCGCTTGAGCTCCAGCCGCCTCTCATCGAGTTCGGGCGAGCAGCCGATGATGCGCTCCGGCGTTTGGCGCACTTCCTCGATCGTGCGAACCCCCGATGCTTCAATGCTCGCGGCCGAATGCTCGATCAGCTCGGTCACGAGCCGGTCCACCAGGGCGCGGATGGTCTGGGCGCGAATCACGCGCGCAGACACCGCGCCGAGCCGGTCGATCACGCGCTCGTGGGTCTCGTTCCACAGCCGCACACCCTTCAGATCCGCGAGGTTCAGCAGGCCCGAGCGCAGCCCGTCGTCCAGATCGTGGACCGTGTAGGCGATTTCGTCCGAGTGGTCGGCGACCTGCGCCTCGAGCCCGGGCTGGGCGCCGAGCGCCGGAACGGGAACTGGGTGCGGCCAGTTGGCGCCGTGTTTCAGGATTCCCTCGCGGGTTTCGTAGCTGAGATTTAGACCGCGAAACTCCGGGTAGCGTTCCTCAAGCAGGTCGACGATCCGCAGGCTCTGGCGGTTGTGGTCGAAACCGCCGTCGTCGCGCATCAGATCCGCGAGCACGCGCTCGCCCGCGTGGCCGAACGGTGTATGGCCGAGATCGTGTGCGAGAATCACGGCCTCTGTCAGCTCCTCGTTGAGCCGCAGCGCGCGCGCGATCGTGCGCGCGATCTGCGAACCCTCCAGGGTGTGGGTCAGCCGGTTTCGGTAGTGGTCGCCCTCGTGATAGATGAAGACCTGGGTCTTGTATTCCAGTCGGCGAAACGCCGCCGAGTGGACGATGCGATCGCGATCGCGCTGGTAGACGGTCCGGTAGGCGGCCTCGGGTTCGGCGATCACGCGACCGCGCGACTGCGCGCTGCGCGCCGCGTAGGGGGCGAGGCGCTCGCACTCCTCGGCTTCGAAAGCTTCCCGGCTGCGAAGCGCGCCCACCCTTCAGTCTTCCCCGTGGCGTTCGGCCTGTTCGAGCACGCGCTCGAGCTTCGCGCGCGAAGCGTCGTCGATCTCGGCGCTCGGCGGACTCGACGCCACGGGCGGCGCACTCGTGTTCGAGACGAGCGCATAGAGCGCAGCGGCGGCGACCGCTAGCCCGAAGCTCAAGAGCAGCAGGCGCATCACGCGCGATCCGTTCGGAGCCGCGAAGCGAAGAGCGCCTTCACGCGATCCCACGCGTCCGCAGCGGCGGCCTGCTGGTAGCTGCCGCGTTCGTCGCAGAAGAAACCGTGATCGGCACCCGGATACACGAGCGTCTCGTGGTCGACACCCGCGCTCTGGAGCGCCGCCGCGATCGCCTCGACCTGATCCGCAGGGATGTAGCCGTCCTTCTCGCCAAACAGACAGAGCATGCGACCCTTGATCTTGTGCGTGCGCCCGATGGTCGACTCGGCGCCCCCCGGCCCTGTGGGCGCCGCGATCCCGCCCCCGTAGAAACTCGCCGCACAGCGGATGGAGGTCTCACACGCGGCCAGGTAGCTCATGTGGCCCCCGATGCAGAATCCGATTGCGCCGATGCGCCCGCGCTGAACGTCCGCGCGCGCATCGAGCCAGCGGATCGCGGCATTTGCGTCCGAGATCATTTCATCGGCCTCGAGCGCGCCGAGCAGCGCCAAGCCGCGCTGCATGCCCTCGTCGTCATACGCGAACTCGACGCCCGGACCCGTGCGGTGAAAATAGTCGGGCGCGAGCGCGACGTAACCCTCGCGCGCGATCCGCTCCGCGACGTCCCGAATGTGCGCGTTGATGCCAAAGATCTCCATGAAGACGAGCACCGCGGGGTGCGCTTGCCGATCGTCGGGACGCGCGAGGTATCCGCCCATCGCGCCGCCACCCGCGAAGGGGATCTCGATTCTTTCGGTCTTGATCTTCATCTCGCTTCCCTTCCCCATTTCACACTTCCCACTTCCTACTTCCCATTTCCTACTTCCCATCCTACTTCCCATCCCACTTCTCAGTTCTCACTTCTCAGTTCTCAGTTCTCATTTCTCAGTTCTCAGTTCTCACTTCTCAGTTTTCATTTCTCATTTCAAACCCATTTTCGTTGCGCGCGCTTTTCTTCTTTCCGTTGCGCGCGCTTGCGCACTTCGCGCTGCGCGTGCGTCTCCCGCACTTTGCGCCAATGCCGCGCGCGCCGCCAATCTCGCGGCAAATTGGCGCGCTTGGAATGGCCGCTTCACGCGTGCATGCGCACCATCGGCGGCCGATCCGCGATGATTTCCGCCTCGCGCTCCGCGAGCTCGAGCAGGCGCGTGCGTGCGCTGCTCTCATCGCTCGCTTGAATCGCGAGCTCGAGGTAGCAGCCGTGATGCCGAGCCTCGCTCACGAGCAGGCCGTCGTAGAGCGCGCTCAGGCCCGGGTCCTCGACCGCTTGCGCGAGCAGCTTGAAGCGCTCGCAGCTGCGCGCCTCGATCAGCGCGCAGACGAGCAAGCTATCGACCAGCCGCTCGGGTTCCGCGCTCCGCACGCAGTGATAGAGACGACCCGCGTAGGGGCTCGGGCGCTGCCGACGAATCGAGCCTCCGCGCGCAGCGATCGCGCGCAGGACCTCCTCGTAGTGGGCGAGTTCCTCGCGCGCGAGGCGCGAAAGCGGGTCGTGGAGAAAGGGCCGGTCGGGATATTGGAACATCAGCCGCAGAGCCATTCCGGCGGCCTTGCGCTCGCAGTGGGCGTGATCGAGCAGCAATTCGTCGAGATCCGACAAGGCGCTCTCGAGCCAGCTCGGGTCGGTCTTGGAGGCGAGATTCAACACGGCGCGACCATTGTACCCGCACCGAGATCGAGTCCCAGCCAACGCGCACGCCGGCGGGTCCCGCTGACCGCCCACTGCGCCCAGCCCGCTCCGGCTTTTGCCTCGGGCACGCTGGGGGTTCGATCCGAGCCCGCTTCCAGCGCGGTTCGAAAAGAGCGCGGTTCCAGCTCGGTTCCAGCTCGGTTCAAAAGGAGCGCGGTTCGAGCCCGGCTCGAATCGAGCCCTGCTCGAATCGAGCGCCTTTCGAACCGGGCCTCCAGGCGGGTATCACACAACTATTACGAAACCCTGCAGAAACCAGCCGATGGCATCGGTAGCGTCCGGTCGTCGACGCGCTCTGGGGGAGCTGCGCGGCGCGGATCGCAACCCGCTACGGGACACATGAGGCAACGAGAAGATGCTCGCGGTTGCACTGTTCTTCATTGGTCACTGGCTGTCGTCGATCTTCTTCCAAACGTTCTTTCTCCACCGCTACGGCGCCCATCGCCAGTTCTTGATGAGTCGGCGTTGGGAGCGCGTCTTCTACTTTGCCACGTGGTTCACGCAGGGATCGTCGTTCCTCTCGCCGCGCGGTTACGCAATCCTGCATCGCGAGCACCACGCCTTCAGCGATACACCGCGCGATCCGCACTCGCCGCAATTCCAGACGAATCCGCTCGCGATGATGGTTCACACCAAGAACCGCTACCGCGATCTGCTGCAAGGCCGGGTGGAACCGGAGCTTCGCTTCGCGAGCGGGTACCCCGAGTGGAAGGCGCTCGACCGGATCGCGGACCGCTGGTCGACGCGCGTCGCTTTCGGCGCCGCTTACACGCTCTTCTACGTCGTGTTCGCACCGAGCCTCATCTACTTCGCGCTGCTCCCGTGTCACTTCCTGATGGGGCCGATCCACGGCGCGATCGTCAATTGGTGTGGGCACAAATACGGCTACCGCAATTTCGACACACACGACCGCTCCAGGAACAGCCTGCCCTTCGACTTCCTGACGCTCGGAGAACTCTTCCAGAACAATCACCACAAGGCCGGCATGTCGCCCGACTTTGCGGTGCGCTGGTTCGAAGTCGACCCCGCCTATCTGGTCATCCGCGCGCTCGCCGCGCTCGGCATCGTCCAGTTTCCGGGCGGAAACCGCGAGCCCGAGACACAGGATGGCGTTTATGCGGCCTCGGCCGCGCAGGCCCCGTAGCCGCTCCGGATTGACTGGAGCCGCGATCTCGCGACCCCGCCGCCCGAAGCGATTTCACCGCTGATTGCAGCGCTCCCCGCAGGGGAGTCGATTCTTTGCTTGCATTGGCGATCTCGCGTGGTGCAGACTTGGACCGACCATCGCCCGAACCGGCGCGGATGCGCGCGACGGAGAGGGTGCGGGATCGACGGGGCCCCCAACGCGTCGACTCAGCTGGCCTGTGATCGCGAATTTTGCTGCCTCAGAACTCCCCCGATCGTTTCGCTCCCTCGCCGTGGCGCTTCCGCGTCGCGCGGCGCCCGGAGGAGACGAGATGACGATCGCGAAGACCGTTCAGTGGTACCTCGATGCCAACGGCGTGAGTTACGAAACCCTGCATCACCCGTATTCGAAGTCCAGCGAAGAGACCGCCGATGTCGCATACATCTGGGGAGACCAGCTCGCGAAGACCGTGCTGCTTGAAGACGAGCGCGGTTACGTGCTCGCGATCGTGCCGGCCTCGTATCGGGTCGATCTGAAGAAGCTCGAACGCCAACTCGACCGCAAGCTCGAACTCGCGCGCGAGGACGAGCTGGCGGGCGTCTTTCCGGACTGCGAATTCGGCGCATTGCCGCCGCTTGGACGCGCCTATGGAATCCCGACCGTCTACGACGACCGGTTGCTGCGGCTCTCGTGCATCTACTTCGAAGGCGGCGACCACCGCGATCTCGTCTACATGGGCGGCCGCGAATTCATCGAGCTGCTCGAAGATTCACCCCACGGCGATCTCTGCCGCGCGACCTAGTGCTCTGCCTCTCGACCTAGTGCTCTGCCGCGCGACCTAGTGGGGAGGAGATGTTGATCGCAGCATCCGCGGTCGACTGCGGCGCGCTGCGCGTGCATCCCTCCTGCTCGGAAACAGATCGCGCGGTGCGCTGACGAAGAAATTCCGCTATCCGATCACCGCGCGTTGGCTGCGAGACGGCGCGCGGGAGTGCGCGATGACGTCGGAAGCGCCCGGCACCAGACCGGGCAAACGGATCGCCTACCAGATTCTTGGCGAGTGCGACCAGAAGATCTGGGGGCGCGACGTCGGCGTCTTGCTCGAACAGGTGCTGCTGCGGGCCGGGCTCGAACCGCTTGCTGCAGATGAACGGGCTTTCCCGCCAGAAGACTTGCTGGCGATCTTCCGAGTCGACTATTTCTTCGATCGCTCGGCGATCAAACTCATCCTCGCGTCTCCGGGCAGCGCAATCGTCGACTGGAAGGACTCCGGGCGCGCGCAGCCGGTCGCCAAAATTTGCAAGGCCGCCGAAGCGAATCGCTGGCGCGCGCTGATTCTCGGCGAACCGCGTTTGGCAGCAGAGCTACCGCAGGGCCTCACACTGATCGACGCCGCGAACCCGCCGACGGTTTTCGAGGACCAGGTGCGCAAGCGCAGTCACCCGCTGATTCGCGCGGTGAACGCCTCGACGCGCGCTGAGATCGAGACGCGCAGCTTCGAGCTCGCCTACAAGGGTGTGACGGACATCGTGACCAAGCACGTCTTTCCGCGGCCCGCGTTCCACGTGACGCGGCTCGCCGCGCAGCTCGGCATCAAACCCAATGCGGTGACGGCGCTGAGCCTGCTGTTGGTTTTCGCCGTGCTGTATTTGTTCGCGCGGGGCCAGTTCGCACTCGGACTGGTGGTGGGTTTTGCGATGTCGTTTCTCGATACGGTCGACGGCAAACTCGCGCGCGTCACCCAAACCTCGAGCGCGTTTGGCAATTACTTCGACCACATCATCGACATCGTTCACCCGCCGCTCTGGTGGATCGCCTGGTGGTGGGGGGCCGGCAGTGCCTTGGAGCCCGCGCCAAGCTGGTGGAACGCCGCGGGAATCGCCACCTTCGCGGGCTACATCGCGCTGCGGCTGTTGGAATGGAGTTTCATCGCGACCTTCGGCGTGCGCATCCACACCTGGCGGCGCTGGGACTCGCAGTTTCGCCTGATCAGTTCGCGCCGAAATCCCAATCTGATCCTGCTCGCGCTGGCGACGCTCGCCGGCCGGCCGGATCTCGGGCTCGCTGCGCTGGCCGCCTGGACGCTGGGCTGCCTGGCGGTCCACGGCGTGCGCTGGCTGCAGGCCTGGCGAGCGGTTCGGCGCGGCGGCCCGCTG
>CAZBSV010000113.1:0-7836 GCA_964494795.1 uncultured Spirochaetales bacterium
CCTCGAGGCTAAACGCCCGAATTGGAAGAACTGGCCGGCGCGACAGCTGGCGGCAATCGGCGTCGCGATCGCGGGTGTGCTGCTGGTTTTCGGAATCGGCCGGGCCTTCCTGTGGGACGGCGACCTCGCGCGCTTCAATCGCAGCCAACTCGATCAAGTGTCTCCCTATCTCTCGCGCGGCGCCCGCAACGAAAACGGACAGGGCCCCGCATTCGTCGGCGGCATTCGGGACCGCTGGTCGGCGCTCGAGCCGTCGGACCAGATGCTCGTGGCAACGGATCTCGTGGGAGCATTGCGCGAAAGCGGCGTGCGCGACGTCATGATCTACGACGACGCTGGAACCCTGCGCATCCAGGCGCTCGGCGAACAGCCGCCCCGAGTGCTAGCAACCGCGCAATGATTCTCGCCGCGCACTGACGGCGACGCCCTCGGCTTCGCGACGTTCACGGAGCCCTGCCATCCAGCGACTCGAGGGCACGCTTTGCGGCGCCGTGGCCAGGGTCAATTTCGAGCGCTCTCCGATAATGCTCGGTAGCCCCGGGGAGGTCTCCGCTTTCGCGTAGAAGATTGGCGAGGTCGTAATGCGTTTGACTCGTCTCGAGGCCGAGTTCGATCGCTCGCAGGAAGTGATAGGCGGCCTGCTCGTCGCGGCCCTGGGCGAGTCGGACGATGCCGAGGCTGTTGTGCGCGCTGGCGTGATCGGGACGAATCCGCAGTACTTCCGTGTAATGGGTGATGGCCTCGTCGTAGCGCCTCGCGTCCGCGAGAGCGAGCCCGAGATTGTAATGAGCGTTGACGTACTCCGGGTCCACTTCGAGAGCGGTTCGGAATTGCGCAATGCCCTTCTCCAGCTCACCGCGCAGGACGAATTCATTTCCAAGGTTGAGGCGAATGAGATTGCTTCTGGGGTTGACGTCGAGCGCATTTTCGTAGAGAGATATCGAGCCGCGCCAGGGCTGCACGGCGCGTTGCGCGGCCACGGCGCACAGCACGAGTGCGATGCTCGCCGCTGCGCGCGCAGCGGGGGCGCAGCTGCGGCCAGCCGGCTGCCAGCGCGTCACGAGCTCGGCACCACCCCAAGCAACGGCGATGAAGATCCCGATCAGCGGAATGTAGGTGTATCGGTCCGCCATTCCCTGGGCACCCGTCTGGAAGATCCCAATCACCGGGAGCAGGCTCACGAGATACCACGCCCAACCGACCACCGCGTAGGGTCGCCTGCTCTTGATCACGCCGAACGTGATCGACGCGAGCAACGTAGCGGCGACGACAAACTGCCAGGCCTCGAGGGGAACTCCGCCGCTCTCCGTCAACGCGGGGTGCGGATAGAAGACCGAAAGATCGCTGGGCCAGAGCGTCTTCCCCAGGTAACGGACATAGGAGGCGATGGCATTCGCGAAGTTGAGCCAGCTGACCCCGACGACTTCCCGCCCGACGATGAAGTCACCCATCGCAGCTTTGTCGTGGTGCACCTTGAGAATCCCCACACCGAACACGAGTGAGATCAGCAGCAGCGGAAGCTTCTCCGCGACGAGCGTACGGGCACTCGCCAGGCTGCCGCGCCAGCGCGCCAGCGGCCAGTAGTCGAGGAGCAGGAAGAGCAGTGGCAGTGTCACCAGCATGGGCTTGGCCATCAGGCTCAAGGAGAAACACAGGGCGACGGCCAGGAAACGCCTGCGGGAGGGTCGACGCGCATGGGCGGCGTAAGCAGCCACCGCGAGCAGGCCGAAAAACGCGCTGAGCACATCCTTCCGCTCGGAAACCCAGGCCACCGATTCGACGTGAAGAGGATGCAGGCCGAAGAGTGCGGCGGCGAGCGCGCTGGGCCATTCGGCCCGAGTCATGCCGCGCAGCACGAGAAAAAGCACAAGCGTGTTGAGAACGTGGAACAGCAGGTTCGTCGCGTGGTAGCCGCCGGCTCGGAGTCCGTACAGCTCGTAGTCGACCAAGTACGACAACCATGTCACGGGTTGCCAGTTACCCATGTCGGTGGACAACACCGCGTAGCGCAGCCCAGCTCGCGAAATTCCCTGCGCGACGTGCGGATTCGTCACGACGTAGCCGGGGTCGTCATAGCTGACGAAGTCGAAGAGCAGCGTATCCGAATAAACCCACGCGGTGGAGGCCGCTAGCAGAAGGCAGAGAATCGCGGGGCGCAGCACGTCTTCCTCGCGCGGTAGCAGCGGGTCTGAGAACTTCCGCGCAGCGGGCCGTTCAGCGGAGCGTCGCGGCGAGCAACCGGAATCGTTCGAACCGTAGCAATTTCACGGGGATTCTGGACCGCGCCGACCCGCCGTGGATGATATGAAAGCCAAGCTTCGTTCTCGACAGTGTCCGATATGGCTCTCATCAGAAGAAAGCCTCGGCGGGTTCTACACCGCTGCCAGAGCGAAGCCTTGCGGGCCCTCGTCGATGCCAGCACTATCGCGCGAGGAGGTCGGAAGATGCCCGAACGCCACGAGTCGAACCTGCCCGGCCGGTTCCCGCCGCACGTCCCGCTGACCGACTACTACGAAAAGCCGATCGACCGGCAGGATTACGTACAGGATCTGTTCAGCAAGTCGGCGCATCACTACGACACGATCGAGAAACTCTTTCTAAACGGCGGCGTCTTCTACCGCCGCATGTCGCTCAAGTTCAACGGTCTGAAGCCCGGCATGAAGGTGCTCGATGTCGCGGTTGGAACCGCCGCCGTGTCGATCGGCGCGGTGAAGATCGTCGGCGCGCAAGGCCGCGTATTCGGTGTCGATCCGAATCCCAGCATGCTGCGCGAAGCGCGCAAGAAGCTGGACATCCCGCTCGCGCGCGGCGTCGCCCAGGCCCTGCCCTTCCAGAGCGGGTTCTTCGACTTCGTGACCATTGGGATCGCGCTGCGGCATGTCTCGGACTTGAAGGCCGCGTTTGGCGAGTACTGCCGCGTGCTCAAGCCCGGCGGCACGCTGTGGATCCTCGAGAGCCACGTCCCTCGAAAAGGCATCGGGCATCAGCTCACGAAGTTCGTCTGGGCCAAGCTCATCCCGGGCCTTACCTACTTGGCCACGCGAAGCCGAGATGCCAAGGAGTTGATGGACTACTACTGGGACACCATCGACCAGTGCGTCGAACCCGTGCAAGTGGTCGAAGCCATGCGCGCCGGCGGCTTCGACTCCGCGCGCTCGAAAATAGTGGTGCCCGGTGCCTTCTGCGAGTACATCGGAATCAAGGCCGAGTAGAAAATCGGAACTCTCTAATCCAGCGTTCCCAAGTCTGCCTATCGACGGTGCTTCAATACACTCAGGATATTGCTGTAGTCGTCGGTCCAGAGTGGCGCGGCATCGAGGTCGACCTGCTTGGGGCGGGATAGCATCACATCCGGTTCGCGCACTCCGGCGTAACGCATCCGCGCGCGAATCGCTCGCTCGAGCCTGTCGATCTCGCTCGGGTCTTGGCTCAGAAGTACCCACTTCGATTGCTCGGACGAATAACCGCTGATGTTGCGGTTTTGGACGTGCAGCGAGTGCAGTCCTACGGATGCACCCAGGCGCGAGACGAGCGGCGACAAGTGAAGGTGTCGATTACTCACCTGTACGGCGAGGATCCCATTGCTCCGCAGATGCTGCACGTAGATGCGGAAGGCCTCCTGGGTCAGGAGGTGGACCGGGATTGCGTCGCTCGTGAAGGCATCCATGACCAGCAGATCGAACTGGCGCGATCCTGAATCCTCCAACTCTCGCTCGAGAGAAAGGCGCCCATCTCCCAATACGATCTCTATTTCTGCCCGGCTGTTTGCAATGTAATCGAAGTGGCCCGAGTCGAGTGCGACCGAAACCACCTCGGGGTCGATCTCGTAGTAGACGATCTCGTCAGCGCTGCGGCCGTATCCTGCGAGGGCGCCCACGCCGATTCCGATGATCCCGATTCGCCTTCCCGCGCCCACGGGAGGGTCGTCCAGTTCGAGGCCCGCTGCGCTGAGGGGGCCGTCGTAGAGCATCATCCCGATCGCGGTCAGGGGGCCGAAGTACGACACCGGCATGAGTCTTGCGATGGGATGTTGAAGTTGCCGGCCGTGAAACGTCGTGCCGTTTACGAGGATCTTGACATGGCGCCTAGGCTCGTTCGAATCTTTCTCGCGTACGAGCAGCAAGCCGAAGAAGCTCCGCTTTTGAAACACCACGTCACCGAAACCTCGCTCCTTCTCGTAGATCAGCGGAATGCCGCTGAGAAGCGCGAGGATCACTGCCACGGCCGCGGCCGCGAGGCGGCGGCTCAGCGCGCTTCCACGCCGCGCACTCCGACGCCAGCCCAGCACTCCGAGCGCGAGCCATGAGGCCACCAACCCGAGCGGCAGCTCGTCGTAATCGTTGAAGATGATGGGTGCGAGCAGGCCGACAAAAAGGCCGCCCATCGCGCCGCCAGCTGAAATCGAGAGGTAGTAGGCGGTGAGCTGCTGGGCCGGTGGCCTGAGGCGCTGGAGAATTCCGTGCAGCAACATGCAGCTTGCAAAGAGCAGCGCGATCAAAATGAAGACCTCGTCGTAGACGGGGTCGATCCCGAACAGGCCCCAAAGGAGTCCGACGTCGCCGTACTTCAGCGCGACATCAGCGACCAGCGCAATCAGCGCTACCGCGGAGAATAGAATCGGCCGATGGTTGCGCTCGGACGAGAAGCAGAGGATGAAGGTCGAGAGATACAGCGCCAGCGGGACGACCCAGAGCAGAGGCACGCTCGCCAGATCGAGGCATAACAGGTTTGTCGCGCCCATCAGCAGTACGACCGCACAGGCCGGCAGCAGCAGCCACGCGATGCGCTGTTCGGCATCCACTCGTTCTGCCACCGAACGATTCAGATCGCTGGCTTCCTCGCGAACAAGCCGACCCTCTACGCCAGCGCCTGAGCCCGCCAGCCATACACACGCCAATACCAAACTCCCCGCAACCACAAATCCACCCGACCAGAGCGGTGACGCCGCCGACAACGAGAGCCAGGGCTCGAGCGCAAATGGAAAGCACAACAGTGCGGTCAGCGAACCAAGGTTCGATAGTGCATAAAGCGGGTAGGGCGAGGTGCCCGGGAAGCGCTTCGCAAACAGCGCCTGCACGATCGGCCCGGTTCCGGCGAGCACGACAAAGGGAAGGCCAACGCTGCTGATCAGCATCAAGAAAATCCGCGCTCCGGGCGGTTGGGCCCCATCCGGCCTCCAGGATTCAGCCGGTAGCACTGGAAGCAACGCAAACGCGGCGACAACGAGCGCAGCGTGCAGCCAGAACTGGCGAGAGGGTGGAATCCGGGTGATCAGAAAGTGCGCGTAGAGGTATCCGCCAAAGAGCGCCGACTGATAGAACGCCATGCAGACGTTCCACACCGCGGGCGCACCTCCGAACCAGGGAAGAATGTACTTGGCGACAAGCGGCTGCACGAGGAAAAGCAGGAAGGCCGAGAGCAGCGTGGCAACCGCGAACAGCAGCCACTCAATGCTTCTAGCACCGCTGGAATTCGCAGGGCGATACGGTTCAGGCACACACGCGAGCATAGGGAATTTGTTCGCTGTTCGATGCGTGGGCGTGCCTCAGGGCCTCGGATGACTCCCCGGGCTCCCGCGTTTACGTCGCGCGCGCCAACGCGCGGACTCGAGCGCGCGTTCCAGACTCTGCGGGCAAGGATCGAGTTTCGAGGGATTCCCCCGATTGACTCTATTTGGTGTCTTGTGCTGAAGCCGAAGTGGCGCACGCGCTTCGAGCGGATTCGCTGGCGGGCTGTATAGCGCCCGTCTCGGCCCCACGCGCATGGCTTCGGCGATCTCGCAGACAGGCAGGGCGAATGCTGATTCTGGCGCGACTCGCGGAGCTTCACTCGAAGGCGGAATTCCTACCGCTGTTGATCTTCGGCTCCACCTCCCGGTTCACCGCATCCAGCAGATCGATGACCCGATAGACGTAAGCTTTGCTCTCAAAAGAGCGGGTGTGGCGCTTTGGCGCGAAAACCGTAAGGCGGTAAATCGCGTATGAGGCGATTTCCCTTCAGCGGATACGCGGAACCGCGTAGGCACTGCAAGTACTTCCGTGATAAATCTGATGCGCCGACCCTTTCTCTCCATCTGCTGCTCTCGCTGCGCATCGCCGCGGAACGTGCTGATCCAGGTTAGGCGCATGCGGGTAAGACGTGGTACGCACAGGCGTTTTGGCTGGCGATTCCGCGCTACCGAAGTGTCAAAATTGCAACACTGTGTAATTCTCGGCCATCGAACGAGCCCGTCATTGGAGCATCCTTTCCCGGCTCGACAATGACACATGCACCCTCTATCAAATCTCAAAATTTTGCTTCAACACTGGTGGCTGTTGGAAATTGCGAGTTGCCTTTCGAGTTCGCAACTTCAACTCTAATAACTTGAATATTCTGAAGATATCGGATGATTTCTGATTCAATCCACGAACGCGCTGCCATTGTTGCAATCGCAAAATCGACTTCAAATGTCTCCGGCTGACGAAATTCTCGAAAGTTTTTTTCTTTTCGGCACTTCGTGTGATAGATATGACTTGCGCCCGAGTTGCCAGCAGTGGATGATCGATCGATATGTTCCGATTTCGGCGAAATGTTTCCTCCGGCGCATCGCTTACGGTGCTCATTGCGATTGGCGTGCTTGGATTTGCCGACGCAACGGGACAAACAGCGTACAACGCCGATCTCAATCACGACTGGGTGATCGATTCCCTGGATCGGGACCAACTGAAGTCCGTCTTTTTCACCTCGAACCCAGATGCAGACCTGAATGGTGACGGAGTCGTCGACTTTCTGGATCTAGGGATACTGAACTCCTTCCTAGACCCCAGCGAGTCGACGCAGACGGCGCTTGTCGAGGCTGCGAATCTGGATGGGAACCGTCTCAGTCTGTCCCCCGTCGAATCGCCGGAGAGCCCTGGCGGCGAGATTGCCATCGATCTGATTCTGGATTTTGCAGATACGACCCTCGGAGGCGGAATTAGAGTGTTCTGTGAGCCGGCCGGGATCCTCACGGACCCGTTCGAAATTGAATTCGATCCTGATGGCAATCTGCGTGACGATCCGACTTTCCGGTGCCCACGCGATCCTGGCGAGCCCGGCGTTCCTTGCCCCGACGACCCCGAATTCATCTCATTCGGGAATTTGGATGGCATCCAGGGAGCGGCCGTTGTCGCTACGTTGTTCTATCGCGCGCTCGAGGTGAACGCGGTCAACTGCTTGATCGAGCAGGTTAATTCGGTCAGTGACAGCCTAGGGAATGAGCTGGACGCGTCTTTTGAAGAAGCGATTGCTCTCGGCATAGAAACACCCACGCCCACGCCCACGCCCACAGCGACGACGACCGCCACACCGACCGCAACGACCACGGCTACGCCGACGGCAACCGCCGCACCAACTGCGACGTCGACGGCTGCGCCTACTGCGACGCCGACCGCAACACCGACTGCGATAGCGACAGCGACGCCCACTGCGACGCCCACCGCTACACCCACTGCAACAGCAACGGCCACGCCAACTGCGACACCAACAGCCACACCAACAGCCACACCAACTGCCACACCAACTGCAACGCCGACGGCTACGCCAACAGCCACCCCGACTGCAACCCCGACGGCCACACCCACTGCAACAGCGACAGCGACGCCAACGGCTACACCTACTGCAACAGCGACCGCTACGCCGACCGCTACGCCGACTGCGACACCGACGGCGACGCCAACTGCAACGCCCACTGCGACGCCGACCGCCACACCGACTGCAACAGCGACTGCAACGCCGACTGCGACGCCCACTGCGACGCCGACCGCCACACCGACTGCGACAGCGACGACGACGCCCACCGCTACACCCACTGCAACA